>CAXTFJ010000025.1:34641-40881 GCA_964243405.1 uncultured Lichenihabitans sp.
CACGCGGGCTGCCGGCTGGTCGAAGCTCAGGCGTTCCGGACGGGTTTCGGCCAGGCGCTCGGCACCGCCAAGCAGGGGACCGTGTTCGTCGTGCGGGCGGGGGCCGCCTTCGACCGCGGTTTTCTGGACGAGGTCGCGGGATTGCTGTCCCCCGACCGCACGCCGCGCGACGGCGCACCCTGCTACCTGCTCAGGCAGGCGCCGGAGGGGCTGGCGGCCCGTCTCCTCCCCGACCTCGCCCCCGTGGCGGGCCTGATCGCGCCGCGCGAGCGGCTCGGTGGTTCAGCGCCCGATTTTGCAAGCGTAGTGAGGCAGGCGGGACGGACTCGGACGATGGCGTCGCGGGCCGTGGTGACGGCGTAGGGAACCGGCGTCCGAGAGACCGCTACGCCTTGCTGCGCCGCATGGGCTCGTCGAGGCGCGGCATCAGTTCCACGAAGTTGCAGGGCCGATGACGGTAGTCGAGCTGCTGGGCGAGGATGCCGTCCCAGGCGTCGCGGCAGGCGCCCGGCGAGCCGGGGAGCACGAACACGAAGGTGGTGCCGACCAGCCCCGCGGTGGCGCGCGACTGGATCGTCGACGTGCCGATCTTGTCGAAGGACAGGCGGTGAAAAACGGTCGAGAAGCCGTCCATCCGCTTGGTGAACAGCGGCTCCAGAGCCTCGGGGGTCACGTCCCGGCCCGTGAACCCCGTCCCTCCCGTGGTGATCACGGCGTCGACGCTCCCGTCCGCCACGAAACCGAGCACCGTGGATCGGATCTGTTCGGCATCATCGGGCACGATCGCGCGAGCCGCCAGCCGGTGTCCGACGCCCGTCAGGCGCTCGACCAGCGTGTCGCCAGAACGATCGTCGGCGAGCGTCCGGGTGTCCGACACCGTGAGCACCGCGAGGCCGAGCGGCACGAAGCGACGCTCGGCGGGGCCGTTCAAAGCGCCCCCGGCGCGAAGGTGTTGCAGCTGTCGACCTTGCCCGACTGCAATCCCGTCTGGAGCCAGTGCTGCCGCATCTGCGACGACCCGTGGGTGAAGCTGTCGGGCACGACATAACCCTGCGACTGCTTCTGCAGGCGGTCGTCGCCGATGGCCGAGGCCGTGTTCATGGCCTTGTCGATGTCGCCCTGCTCGAGGATGTGCCACTTCTTGTCGGCATTGGCGGCCCAGACGCCCGCGAGGCAATCGGCATTCAGCTCGAGGCGGACCGACAGGCTGTTGGCTTCCTGCTGGCTCGCCCGCTCCTGCCGGTCGCGCACCTTGGGCAGGAGGCCGATCAGGTTCTGCACGTGGTGGCCGATCTCGTGGGCAATGACGTAGGCGTAGGCGAAATCACCGCCGCCGCCCAGCTTGCGCTTCATGTCCTCGAAGAACGACATGTCGAGATAAACCTTCTGGTCCACCGGGCAGTAGAACGGGCCCATGGCCGACTGCGCCTGCCCGCAGCCCGACCGTGTCACGCCGGAATACAGGACGAGGCGAGGCTTGGTGTACTGGACGCCCTTCTGGGCGGGCAGCACCTCGGACCAGACGTCCTCCGTTTCGCCCAGGATGGCCGCCACGAAGTCTCCCATCTGGTCGCTGGGGTGGCCGGAGGCGCTCGTCTGCGCCGTGTGCTGCGGCGCCGGCCTGTCCCCGTCGGAGGATTGAGTGTAGCCGCTCGACCCGCCCTGGGTGTTCTCCACCGCGCCGATCAGCGCGCGCGGGTCGATGCCGGTCACATAGCCGATGATGGCCAGGATCACGATGGCGCCGATCCCCAGGCCGCCCCCGCCGCCGGGGATGCTGAACCCGCCGCCACCGCTGCTGTTGCCAACGGAACCGCCGCCGCGCTCGTCGTCGATGTTGTCGGACCGCCGGGCGTCCTCCCACTTCATCGCGAAGTCCCCTGTCCTGCCACGCTCACGGTCGGGGAACGGTCGACGGCGACGATTTGATCCGGCGGCGGCGGGCTGCCCCGCCCAGATTGTGACAAGATGGCGTTTGTTGCGCGGCATGGCACGATGCTACCCCTCGGCCTCCGAGGACCCGCGAAGGATCGCCATGCCGTTGACCGAAGCCGTGCCCCCGTCCCCGCACGAGACCGGCCGCGAACCTTCGGTGATGGACCCGAGACCCGTCCTGATCTGCCTGTCCCATCTGCGCTGGAACTTCGTCTACCAGCGGCCGCAGCACCTCATCAGCCGTTTCGCGCGGCGCTACCTCGTGATCTACTTCGAGGAGCCGCTGCACGCGGCCTGCGAGGCGCCCCGCCTCCACCTCCGCGTTGACGGAGCAAGCGGGGTCACGGTCGCGCAGCCGCACTTCCCCGAGGGCACCGACTTCACGGACATCGCGCCCACGCTGAGGACATTGCTTGACGAGATGGTGGCGGACCTCGCGGTCGTCCGCCCGGTGCTGTGGTTCTACACGCCCATGATGCTGCCCGTCGCGGGCCACCTGGAGGCGCGGGCGGTCGTCTACGATTGCATGGACGACCTGTCCCGCTTCCTGCACGCCCCGCCGGACCTCATTGACCTCGAACGCGCCCTGATGCGGCGCGCCAACCTCGTGTTCACCGGCGGCGTGGGGCTCTACGAAGCCCGACGCGGCACGCACGGCAACATCCACGCTTTCCCTTCGGGCGTCGACGCGGCCCATTTCACCCCCGCGCGCGCGGGCGGTCCCGACCCGTGGGACCAGGCGGCGCTGCCCCGCCCACGGTTCGGCTACTACGGGGTGATCGACGAGCGGCTCGACCTGGACCTGCTGGCCGCGGTCGCCCGCGCGCGGCCCGACTGGTGCTTCGTGATGGTGGGCCCGGTGCTCAAGATCGACGACGCGGACCTGCCGGCCCTGTCCAACGTCCACTTTCTCGACGGCAAGTCCTACGACGAACTGCCCGCCTACTTGGGCGGCTGGGACGTGGCGCTGATGCCCTTCGCGCTGAACGAGGCCACGCGCTTCATCAGCCCGACCAAGACGCTCGAATACCTGGCGGGCGGCCGGCCCGTCGTGTCCACGCCGGTGCGCGACGTGGTGCGGTCCTACGGGGGGCTGGCGGCGGTGCGCGTCGCCGAAGGCGCGGCGGCCTTCGAGGCGGCCTGCGCGGACGCCCTCGCGTTCGCGGCGCGCGGGGACGCGTGGCTGGAAGCGGTGGATGCCCGGCTCGCCCGAAGCTCCTGGGACGCCATCCAGGCCGAGATGGACGGCCTGCTGGACCGGGCGATCGAGCGGGCCTCCCGGGGCCCGGCCCCGCGCCGGCCCGCGCCGGAGGCCGACGTGCTGGTGGTCGGTGCGGGGCTGGCCGGGAGCGTGATGGCGGAGCGCCTCGCCGGGTCCGGCAGGCGCGTGCTGGTGGTGGACCAGCGCACGCATTTGGCGGGCAACGCGCACGACACGCACGACGCCGCGGGCCTGCTGGTGCACCGCTACGGCCCGCACATCTTCCACACCAATTCCGACGAGGTGGCGGCCTACCTGTCGCGCTTCACGGCGTGGCGCCCTTACGAGCACAGGGTGCTGGCCTGCCTGCCCGGCCGGGACGGCCACGACCTCCGCGTGCCGATGCCGATCAACCGTACGACGCTCGACCGCCTCTACGGCCTCGACCTGCGCTGCGACGAGGCGGCCGCGGCCTTCCTGGCGGAGGCGGCCGAGCCCAAGGCGGACATCCGCACCTCCGAGGACTTCGTGGTGGCCCAGGTCGGGCGCGACCTCTACGAGCGCTTCTTCCGCGGCTACACGCGCAAGCAATGGGGACTGGACCCCTCGCTGCTCGACAAGTCGGTCGCGGCCCGCGTGCCCGCCCGCACGGGAACCGACGACCGCTATTTCACCGACGCGTTCCAGGCCATGCCGCGGGACGGCTACACCCGCATGGTCGAGCGCATGCTGGACGGGCCGGGCATCGCGGTCCGGCTCGGCACGGCCTTCACCGAGCTCGACGCGTCGCGCTTCGGCCACGTCGTGTTCACGGGGCCGATCGACGAGTATTTCGGGTTCCGCTACGGCGCCCTGCCCTATCGCAGCCTGCGCTTCGAGCACGAGACGCTCGACTGCGAGCGGATGCAGGAGGTGGGCACCGTCAACTATCCCGACGAGAGCGTCCCCTACACCCGGGTGACCGAGTTCAAGCACCTGACGGGGCAGACCCACGCCAGGACCAGCATCGTCCGGGAATATCCGACCGGGTCCGGCGACCCCTATTATCCCGTGCCCCGCCCGGAGAACCGGGCGCTGTTCAAGCGCTACGAGGCGCTCGCCCGCGCCCTGCCCGGCGTCACCTTCGTGGGCAGGCTCGCGACCTACCGCTACTACAACATGGACCAGGTGGTGGGCCAGGCCCTCGCGGCCTCCCGCGCGTTGCTGCGGACCTGGACGGCCGCGGCGGCGGCCGAGTAAAGCCGGGCCTCAGATCCACCCTTTCAGTTTCAACCAGGCCACCGGCAGCACGACGCTGATGACGATGAGGAACAGGCCCCACTGGTAGCCGTAGGTCCAGTCGTACTCGGGCATGTTCTTGAAGTTCATGCCGTAGAGCCCCACCACGAAGGTGGGCGGGATACCGATCACGGACGCGACGGTGAGCAGCTTGAACAGCCGGTTCTGGTCGATGTTGATGAAGCCCAGCGTCGAGTCGAGCAGGAACTGCACCTTGTCGGTCAGGCGCGTCTCGTAGTCGTTGAGCGCCTGGATGTTCTGCCGCAGCGTCTCGATCCGCATGCGGGGCCCCTGGGGCAGCGTGTCCTGCGAGTTGGCGGTCATGAAGGCCAGCCCGCGGCCCACGCCCAGCAGGCTGTCGCGGACCTGCGAGGTGAGGTCCCCGCTACGGCCGATCAGCTGGAGGACCCCCTGGAGGTCGGCTTCCAGCTTGACCGGCTTGGGGTGGCGGGTGCGGTCGAGGTGGCCGTTGAAGATGCGGCGCGATACGTCGTCGAGGTCGGCGCCCACCTTCTCCATGCCGTCCGCGAGCCTGTCCACGATGGCGTCCACGAGCGCAACGAACACCTCCCTCGGGCTGTGCGCGCGGAACTCCTCATCCGACGGCGTCTTGCGCGCGACGTAGTCGGAGAAGGACCTGAGCTCCTCCGTGCGAAGGGTGACGAGCAGCTTGGGGCCCAGGATGAAGCCCACGGTGGTGGTCCGCACCTGGCCGGCGGCGTCGCGGAACAGCACGGGGGTGAACACCTGGAAGGTGTCGCCGTCGAGCCGCAGCCGGGCGGTGGTCTGCAGGTCGGTGAGGCTCTCGTCGTCGGGCAGCGACAGTCCCACGACGCGCTGCACGAAGGCGATCTCCGGCGCCGTCGCGTCGTGCAGGTCCAGCCAGACCACCTCCGGAGGCAGCGACGCGGCCGCAAGGTCCGGCTTCACCTCGTCGCACGCCCCGACGTTGTCGTAGAATTTCATCATGGGATTCGTTCCGGTCGCGAGCCCGGTCGGGCCCGATCATCCGGGCCGGACAGCTACCGCGATTCCGGGCGGCGCGAAGCCCTTTATTTCGCGCGCGATGCCGAGTTTCAGCACGTCGCCTTCGCGGTCGCGGCGCCGGGACGTGGTTGTCAGGTTCCCGGGCCCTGCCCTGCCCGCGCGTCGAGCGCCTTGCGCAGCGCGCGCAGGTCGCGCCAGGCGAGCGCCTTGTGGGCCGGCTGGCGCAGCAGGTAGGCGGGGTGCAGCATGGGCATGGCGCGCACGGTCCGGCCGTTCAGCGGATAGTCGAGCCACTTGCCTCGCGCCCGCATGATGCCGTCCTTGGTGGCGACCAGCGCCTGCATGGCCGAGCCGCCCAGGAAGATCAGCGTCTCGGGATCGGCGAGTTCGACCTGGCGGGTGATGAACGGCAGGCAGATCGCCACCTCGCCCGGCGTGGGCGTGCGATTGCCCGGCGGCCGCCAGGGCACGACGTTGGCAAGGTAGACGCCCCGGCGGTCGAGCCCGATCGCGGCCAGCATGCGGTCGAGTAGCTGCCCGCTCCGCCCCACGAAGGGCAGGCCCGTGCGGTCCTCGTCCGCGCCCGGCCCTTCCCCCACCAGCATGAGGCGAGACGCCGGGTCGCCGTCGGCGAACACGAGGCGGCTCGCGGTGCGCTTGAGCGCGCAGCCGTCGAACCGCTCCAGGGCGGCGCGCAACTCATCCAGGTTGGTGGCGCCCGCGGCCGCTTCGCGGGCCGAGAGCACCGCGGCCTCGCTCGACAGGGCCGCGGGGTCGAGCGGGCGGGCGGAGGGCGGTGGCGGGCGGCCGGGCAGGGTCGGACGCGTGCGGGGCAGAGC
>CAXTFJ010000026.1:0-29594 GCA_964243405.1 uncultured Lichenihabitans sp.
GGCCGAAGCCGGCCGCCAGAAAAGCCTCGCGCGCGTCCCCGTCGAGCTTGCCCCGCGTCTCGATCAGCCTCCTGGCCAGGATCGACAGGGCCGCGAGCTTGGCGTCTCGCGGCGCGCCGCCGGTCCGGATGGCGGCGACGTCGGCCTGATCGATGCCCTGCTGAAGCGCGAGCGTGGAATGGAACGCCACCGCCCACTCGGCACCGTTGGTGACGGCATTGGTCAGCAGCAGGACCTGGATCTGCGGCTCCGAGAAGCTGCCGCTATGCACCTTCCCAAACAGGGCCACGAGGCTGCCGATCAGCACCGGCGAGGTCGCCATCGCACCGGCGATGTTGGGGATGAAACCGAACGCGGACTGCAGGCCCTGCAGGGAGCCCTTGGACTCCGCGGGGGCGGAGTCGAGCGTGTAAACGGGGAAAAGTGACATGGGGCGCCATCTCGATTTGGGAGGACAGGAGACAGGCGACACGCTCGTCATGAGATCGTCGCGCCTGTGACGCCGGTATCCGCCCAGATCCGCCGCCGCTCAACTACCTCCGAGGTAATCCGCAATCGTCTTGCAAACGAGATCTCCGAAACGTCGGTGGCCGGCATGCGCCGGACCCGCCCGTAAAATCCTGGACGACCGGACCCTCTCACCCGCCGTCCCGCCCGCGCCGCCGATCGAAGCGCGTCCCGCTTCTGCACGCCGCGAGCCGACGGGCGCCTTACCAGGGATGCCGGGGCGGGCGGGTGTCGGCGTTGTCGTTGCGGAAGAAGCCCCCGGTCGGGCCGAAACGATCCAGCGTGGCGAGCCGGACCGCGATGGCGGCCGCTTCTCGCGGCGTGCGGCTCCCCATGTGGCCGGTCAGGTCCGTCGCGGTCAGGCCGGGATCGGCGGCATTGACCTTGATCCCCTCCACCGCGAACTCCTTGGCGAACTTGATCGTGAACATGTTGAGCGCGGCCTTGGAGGCGCAATAGCCCGCGAAGCCGACGTTCCAGTTCTCGCTCGTCATATCCAGCGTCGAGGTGAGGGAGCCCAGTCCGCTGGTCATCATCACGACCCGCGCGCCCGCAGCCTTGCGCAGGAGCGGCAGAAACGCCTGGGTGACCCTGACGGCCCCGAACGCGTTCACGTCGACCATGGCGAGCATCTTCTCCACCGGCTCCTCGCTCGCGGGCGGCGGCGGGCCGAAATGCATGCCCGCGTTGTTGACGAGCGCATCCAGGGCTGCGACGTGGCTTCCGAGTCGCTCGGCGGCGGATCGGATGCTCCCGGCGTCGGTGACGTCCATCACCAGGCAGTTCGCCTCGATCCCCTCGCCGCGCAGGCTCTCCGCCGCCTCCTCGCCCCGTTGCTGATCGCGGCAGCCCAGCCAGACGGCGAAGTTCCGCGCGCCCAGCTGGCGGGCGATCTCGAGGCCGATGCCTTTATTCGCACCGGTGATGAGGGCGGTCGATGTCGTCATGGCTTGTCTCCGGTAAGATTGTTTGCTGGCAGAGAGGGTCGGCGTCGGTCAGCCGCCGCCACCGGTGGCCAGCAGGTCGCGCAGCGTGGTCGGTTCACGGCCCAGAAGAATTGCGAGCGTCGGGTCGACCGCCGCGAACTCGCCCGCGCGGGCGGCACGGTACAGCCCGAGCGTGATGTCGATGGCGCCCGACGGGACGCCGCGATCGGCCATCCTGTCCGCCAGGTCCGCATCGGTGACGACGTGCCGCCGGACGGGCCGGCCGCCCAGGTCGGTCAGGAGGTCGGCGATGTCCGCCAGGTCCAGCGCCTCGGACGCGGTGAGCGGTGGCGTCGGGCCGTCGAACGCCCCCTCGGATAGCAGGATCGCGGCCGCCGCTTCGGCAAGGTCGCGACGCGCGGTCCACGCCACCTTGCCGTCCTCCGGCGCGACCAGGAGGCCGGAGGAAGCCGCGTCGCCCACCAGCATCGGCACGGTGCTGGCGTAGAAGCCGTTGCGAAGGGCCGTCCATGCCACGCCCGCGTCGCGCAGCATGTCCTCCGTGGCGGCATGGTCGTGCATCGGCGCGAAGGCGGATGAGGCGCCGACCGCCGTGTGACTGGTGTAGACGATCCGGCGCGCGCCCGCGACGCGGGCGGCGGAGATCGCGGCGCGGTTCTGCGCGATCGCGTCCCCGCCATGCGCCCGGGCATTGGACGACAGGAGCAGGATCTGCGTCGCGCCCTCGAAGGCGCCCGCGAGGCTGTCGGGCACGGTGAAGTCACCGTAGCGGACCCGCACGCCGCGCCGCGCCAGATCCGCCGCCTTGCCCGGGTCGCGCACGCTGACGGCGACATGCTCCGCCGGCGCGCGCGCGAGGACGTGCTCGACGATCAATCGGCCGAGTTGACCCGTCGCACCCGTGATGACGATCATCGGTCTTCTCCCTCATCGGCGTTACCATTGCTAACTAGAGAATAGTACCGACGATTTCAACCGTTACCGCGAACGTGCTACCCGCGCTAACATCCGCGTGTTACGACGCGGCATGGAGGTCGACGCACCACCCGATCCGCTCCCCGGCGGCGACGTCCGCTCCCGCATCATCGCCGCGGCCGCGAGGCTTATCGCCGTTGGGGGCAGCGAGGCCGCCACCACGCGCGCGGTCGCCGAGGCCGCCGCCGTGCAGGCGCCGACCATCTACCGCCTGTTCGGGGACAAGGCCGGGCTGCTCGATGCCGTGGCGGAGCAGACACTGGCAACCTTTGTGGCCGGCAAGGAGCGACGCGGGCCGGGACCCGACCCCGTGGAGGACCTGCGCCTCGCCTGGAACGACTATGTCGCGTTCAACCTCGCCAATCCCGCGGTCTTCCTCCTGATGGCTGCGCGGCCGGGCGAACCGTCGAAGGCCGCCACGGCGGGGCTCGCGGTCCTGCGCGAGCGCGTGCGGCGGGTCGCGATGACGGGACGGCTACGCGTGACGGAAGAACGGGCCGTCGACCTCATCCACGCCATGGGCACGGGCATCGTGCTCGCGCTGCTGGAGAAGGCGCCCGCCGACGGCGCAGGCCTTTCGGAGGCCGCCCGCGACACCGTCCTCGCCGCCGTGATCGCCGACGCGACGCCAACCCTCGGGGCAGGGCCCGCGGGGGCGGCCTCGGCCCTGCGCGCCCGCCTCCACGATGCCCTCGACCTCTCGCCCGGCGAGCGGCAACTGCTGAATGAATGGCTGGAGCGGATCGCGCGGCATCGATCCGGCCCATGACAAAGGCTGAACCCCCCGTCACGGGCAAGAGAAAGCGATCGTCGTCTATCCTGGAGCGGTAGTCGGCCTGGTTCCAGTCGTCCGGAACATGAACCAGCCCAGGGTCGCCAAAACGGCATAGAACGCGAGCTTCACCAGCACATCGATCCTGGTGCGATCTGAAGCGATGCTGTCCGAACGCGGACCGATACTGGGGAGGTTGCCTTTGTCTTCGGAGATGGCGGGAGGAGCGCTCCGGACCTCGCGTTCCGACACCGTTTGACGCTCCACCTCCGGTACCACCTCCGTCGCTTCGGACAGTGCCGCGATGTCGCTCCGAGGAGCCGTCGGCGCCTCGGCTACTGGCTTGACCGGAAGCACGGCTGCCGTCGCAGGCATCGAAACGCTTCCCACGCTTCCCACGCTTTCGGCAGCAGAGGCACGAGAGCTCCGGTCGTCCGCCGCGAAGGCTGGCTCACGTGCTTCAGTCGCGACGGGCGCATTCGATGAGAGCACGGTGTCGTCCTTCGGGGTCGAGGACACTGCGGTCTGCGCCCGCGCCGCGGCGCCTTGGGCGATGACCGGCCGGAGAGGGGTAACGGCGTGCCGCCTTGATTTCTCGATCCTGATCGTCGCGAGGGAGGGCGATTTTGCGGGAAGGCGCGGCCCTTGCGACCCTTCACGTGCCGCGGACCGTGGTCCACCTGCTGTTTCGCCCGGATCGGTCGAGGTTCGTGGCGGAGAAACGGCCTTCAACGGAACCGGACTCGCCGGATTGGCTTCCAACGGTTTGCTATCCGGCACCGGGTCCTTCACGCCCATCCATGCCCTGCACAGGCTGTTGCAAGCTGGGAGGTCATTCGACTCCTCCGCCCGCCCCGACGCGGGAATCAGCACGCACATCAGTGACAGCAAAACAACCGAACGCATCATGCTACCCGCGTCTCCCACCCTCGGACCAGAGCGCATTTCTTAACAAAATGTTGATGACGAGGCGAGTCGCTTTCATCGCGTCAAAGCGCGACGGTCGCGCGAGGAGTACTCACCGTCGACTGGAATGGAATGCCGAATTATTTAAAGAGAATGAAAATTTACGCCGAAATACAGGCTGTTGACGACTTGTTGCCGCAGGAGACGGCCGCCCTCCGGTCCAATCCGTCAAATGAACTGTGAACAAACGCGCGAACTCGCAGAAACCTGTTTGCCGCAGCGTTGTGCTGAGCTCGCTCCTCAGGGGTTCAGCGCGCCCGCCTGCATCGACGAGCATCCGGTTGCTCACGGGGTCGAGCCGATCGGCAAGGTTCCGCCGGCCGAGGCGGAAGCCGCCTTCTGCGCCGAGCTTGCAGTCATCCCAATGGCGGCGTGATCCCCAAGCCAAGCAGGCTTCGAGAAATCCGGGGCGGTTCACATCCGAAGGTCGTCACCGCCTTGGCGAGCGATGCCGATCGGTGCGGACTGGCAGATGAGACCGACTCGCTCGTTGGCGCGAGGTCTGTGCCGGCCTGACGGAATTGACGAGCAGCTGGGGTCAGGGACCAAGGCTGGCAATTGCGATGCCTTCATCAATAATACCAACTCCGGTCAGGTGACACGGCCTTTGAGATCGTCGAGCAGCCATCGCCCGGCGCGCCCGAGCGCGCGGTCGCGCATGTGCGCGGCGTAGATCATCATCGGTCCGGACGCGTTGGCAGGATCGTCGTCGATCGCCAGTGACATGAGGCGTCCCTCCGCGACGAGCGGCGCCACGAGATGCTCCGGCATCCGGCACCAGCCCAGCCCGGCCAGCAGGAAATCCAGACGGCGACCGAGTTCGACGAACCGCCACACCTTGGGGCCGATGACGCCGTAGCTCGGGCCGTCCGGCGCGAAGGGATCGGACAGGATGAGCTGAACGTGGTGCTGCAGGTCGGCGCGCGTCGCCGGACGCCCGAGCTGCGCCAGGGGGTGGCCCGCGGCCACGACCGCGGTCAGTCTCGCGCTGAGCAGCGGAAAGGCAGCGACGTCGTCGGGCACCGTGGGCAGCAGGATGCAGAAGGCGAGCGCGGCTCCGCCTCGCCGGAGACGACGCTCGGCGCCGCCCAGCCCTTCCGTCGAGAAGCTGACCGGCAGGTGGGGAAAGGCGTCGCGCAGCGCGCCGAGGCTGCCGATGAACGGGGCCGTCGGCACCAGCGGGTCGACCGCGACCGCGAGCTCGGGCTCGATCCCGTCGCGCGTTCCCACGGCCATGGCCTCGAACCGGGCCGCGGCCGAGAGAACGACGCGCGCCTGACCGACCAGGGCGCGACCAACCTCCGTCAGACGGGGGCGGTGGCCGGCACGATCGAACAGCTCGACGCCCTGGACGTCCTCCAGGGTCGCGACAGTCTGGCTGATCGCGGACTGAGCCCGGCGCAGCTGCCGGCCCGCGGCCGAAAAGCTGCCGACATCCGCGATCGTCACCAGGACGCGAAGCTGGTCGAGTGTGAGACTGCCGATCATCCATCACCCGAACCGATCGATACGATCGGCTTTTCATCGCTCCACAGCGCAGCACCCGCAACCTAATCCTGCGGGAGGAGGTCCGGCCCCTCGGCTCCCAACACTGCCAGCCCTCGGCCGCTCGCCATGACCCCGCGTGGGTCGACCAACCAAGGATAAAAGCATGCCCCGCCTCCTCGTCGTCGAAACCAGCCCGCGCGGCGACTTCTCGATCTCCCGCGGCCTGACGCGCCGGTTCGTCGCCGAATGGCGGGCCGCGCACCCGGACGGGCAGGTCGTCGAACGCGACCTGATGAAAACCGAGCTGTCCTTCGTGAACGCGCCCTGGCTCCAGGCGTACTTCACCCCGCCCGAGCGGCATTCCGCGGACATGAAGGCGGTGCTCCGCCTGTCGGACGAGCTCGTCGCCGAAGTGCTCGGCGCCGATCACCTCGTGATCGCGACGCCGGTCTACAACTACAACGTCCCGGCCGCGCTGAAGGCCTGGGTGGACCACGTCGTTCGCAAGGGGCAGACGCTGGGGAACGACGGCGTCGGCCTCGTGACCGGCAAGAAGGCGACGGTCTTGCTCGCCTCGGGCGGCGTGTACACGCAGGGCTCGCCGATCCGCGATCGGGACATCGCCACCCAATATCTGCGCCTGATCCTGAACGTCATCGGCATCACCGACGTGACCTTCATCGCCGCCGGTGGCGCGAAGGCCGTCGACCTCGGCGAGATCGGGCGGGACGCGTTCCTGGACACGTTCCGCAACGAGATCGAGGCCGAGGTCGGCTGAGGGTGCGGTCACGCCACGTGGTACGATCGCCTCAGCTGGAACCGGCGAACCTCAATTGACTATATTCAAAACACTTATTATCTATCCAGGACCGGGAGGGTAGATGTGCTGCAAGGTGTCGAACCGCTTCCGCACAACGAAGGGAGCCGCGCCGAAGAACTCGTGCGCCGCCTGGAGGCGATCATCCGCGAGCGGGGCGCCGAGGATTCACCGCGCCTCGGATCGAAAGAAGAGCTGCGGCAAACCTTCAGGGTGGCTCACGGTACGGTGAATGAGGCCGTTCGTGTTCTGGAAACCAGGGGGCTCGTCCAGCTGCGTCGCGGTCCGCAGGGCGGCGTGTTCGTCGCGCCCCCGTCCCTCCATCTGCGCCTGAGTCAACTGTTCCTGGGCGTCGAGCGGAACGCGGTCTCAGTCGAGCATTGCCTGGCGGTGCGCAACCAGATCGAGCCCTTGACCATGGTCGAAGCCGCCAAGGTCGCGTCGAGGAAGCCCAAGGACGTCGAGGAACTCTACCGCCTGCTAGGCCGGATGATCCAGACCGCGGGCGACCCGAAGGAGTCGCTGCGCTGGAACTGGCTGCTGCACCGGCGAATCGCCGAGATGGGCGAGAACGGCGTGCTCACGGCAATCTACGTCTCCCTGCTCGACTTCATCGAGCAGGAAGTCACCGAGGTCGTGCCCGCCAGGACCTACGTCCACGTCGAGCGCATCCTCAGCATGCACCGTGAACTGGTCGATGCCATCGCGTCCGGCGACACGTCGCGAGCCGCCGAAGCCGCCAAGCGCCACCCGCTTCCGGTTGACGACGACGCCGATCTTCCGCCGTCCGCATCCTGAAGCCGTCGCGAGACCCAGCGTCCATGGCTCCCGAACGATCCGCCGCCCCACCGACGCCCGTCCCGGATCCCGTCATCGCGGTCACCGGCCTGCACAAGCGCTTCGGCGGGACGGCGGCGCTGCGCGGCGTCGACCTTTGCGTGCTGGGCGGCGAGATCCACGCCTTCCTGGGCGCGAACGGGGCCGGCAAGTCGACGTTGATCAAGATCCTGGCAGGCGTGCACGAGCCGGACGAGGGGCAGGTTTCCATCCGGGGCCGCACGCTCGCCGAGGTTATCGAGGCGAAGCGCCTGTCCTTCGTGCACCAGGACCTCGGGCTCGTCGACTCGATGAGCGTCGGGGAGAACATGGCCATGGGGTATGGCTATCCGACCCGCCGCGGCCTGATCGACTGGCGGGCCGTGGACCGTGCCGCGGGCTCCGCGCTGGAGCATCTCGGCTGGCCCCTGTCGCTGGGCCGCGTCGTCGGCGACCTCAGCCAAGCCGAGAAGTCGATCGTCGCGATCGCGCGGGCGCTCACGCGCGACATCGACGTGCTGATCCTCGACGAGCCGACGGCCAGCCTCCCGGACGCCGACGTTGGGCGGCTGTTCGAGGCGCTGCGGGCCGTCCGCGCCCGCGGGATCGCCATTCTCTACGTGACCCATCGCCTGGACGAGGTGTTCCGCTTGGCCGACGCCGCGACCGTGCTGCGCGACGGCAGGGTCGTGGCCGCCTACAGGCCGCTGACGGCTCTCTCTCCCGAGCAATTGGTTCGCGACATCTGCGGGCGGCTTCCGCAGAGGATGACGGCCGGCCGGCAGCCCGGTCGGTCCGGTGCCGCGATGCGGGTCGCCGGCCTGCGCGTGGGACGAGCCGGGCCCGTGTCGTTCGAACTCGGTCCGCACGAGGTGCTCGGGTTGGCCGGGCTGCGCGGCCAGGGCCACGAGGCGACCGGCCGGGCGATCGCCGGCATTCTCCAGCCGTCGTCCGGCAGCATCGAGATCGCCGGGCGGCCGGCCATCTACCGGAACCCGCGGGGCGCGATCGCGGCCGGCGTCGGCTTCACCTCAGGCAAAAGGGCGGAAGAATCGATCGCGGTCGCGATGAGCGTGCGGGAGAACCTCTTCCTCAACCCGCTCAATTTCGGTCGTCGCACCTTCACCCTGAAATCACGCGCGGCGGAGCGGCGCGAGGCCCACCGGGTGCTGGAAGGCTTCGACGTGAAGCCCCGCGACCCCGAGCGCGACATCGCCACGCTGAGCGGTGGCAACCAGCAGAAGGTTGTGCTGGCCCGGTCGGCCGATCGGAATTTTCGCGTGCTCGTCCTCGAGGAACCGACGATCGGCGTCGACGTCGGCGCGAAGTCGGAAATTTACCGGATGCTCGTTCGGGGCGCGGCAAACGGGACGCCCTGCGTGGTCATCTCCTCGGACCTCGACGAGCTCGTCCAAATCTGCCACCGCGTCCTGGCTTTCAGCGCCGGCGCGATCGTGGCCGAACTCGAAGGCCATGACCTTACCGTCGAGACGCTGACCCATGCCGTGAGCGGGACGGCCTCGTCCGCCGTCACGGTCTGACGATCGGAACCGGCACGCACATTTCGGCACGCACGACAACAAACAATCGGCAACGTCCACCCGGGGAAACGCCAATGACCGCCACGCGCGAGCTGACCGACCCTGTCGTGCCCCGGCAGGACGCGCTCAACCCATCGAGGGTGAGCCGCGGCCGCAACACGGCCTCGGGGGTGATGCATCATATTCTGTCGAGCTACGGGCTGCTGGCCTTCGGCCTCGTCCTCGTCGGCCTCTACGCCTTTCTCCTGCCCGACACCTTTATCTCGGCCCAGACCTTCAGGGCCGTGATGGGCGCGAGCGTTGTCGTCACGTTCCTGGCGCTGGCCGAGATGATCGTGATCGCCTCGGGCAATTACGACCTGTCCATCGCCTACGGGATCGGCTTCCTGCACATCGCGGCGATGGGCCTGCTGGTCAACCTGTCGGTCCCGTGGCCGGTTGTGCTCGCCGTGGTCGTCCTGCTTGGCGCGGCGGTCGGCGCGCTGAACGGGATCCTCGTCGAACACGCCAAGATCGATTCCTTCATCGCCACCCTGGGCGTCGGGACCGTCCTGTACGGCCTCGGGGCCTGGTACACCAACGGGGCGCAGATCGTCGGCGACATGCCCGCGGGCTTCACGGCGCTCAACGACGCCTCGCTCCTCGGGGTGCCCCTGCCGGCCATCTTCGTCGCGGTGCTCGTCCTCGCGCTCTGGATCGGCTTCGAATACCTGCCCGTGGGCCGCCGGATCTACGCGGTCGGCGGCAACCGCAAGGCCGCCGAGCTGACCGGCATTCCGACCCGCCAACTGGTGATCGGCGCCTTCGTGCTCAGCGGCGCGATTGTCGGCTTCGCGGCGGTGATCCTCGCGGCGCGGCTGCAGGTCGGCCAGAGCGCGGTCGGGCCGGAGTTCCTGCTCCCGGCCTTCGTGGGCGCGCTGCTCGGCAGCACCTCCGTCCGGCCCGGCCGGGTCAACGCGCTCGGCACGATCGTGGCGGTCCTGGTGCTCGCGATCGGCATCGCGGGCCTGCAACAGCTCGGCGGCGGCTTCTACGTCGAACCGATCTTCCAGGGCACGAGCCTCATCCTCTCGGTCGGGATCGCGGGCTACGCGGCCCGCCGCCGCCAGCTCGGGGAGCGCCAATAGAGCCGGCATCTCGCCGGGTCTGCGACGTCAACCACAACGATAGAAGGGGGATCCATGTCCAAGGTCATTTCGACGGTCACGTCCGCCCGCGTCCGCGCCGCGGCCCTCGGTTCGGTCCTGGCCCTGGCCGTCTCGGCCCAGGCGAGCCATGCCGCTGAAAGCCTCGACGCGATCAAGGCGGAGATCAATCAGGCAACGGCACCCGTCAAGACCTGGGACGGCCCGACCACCGGCCCCAAGGCCGCCAAGAACAAGCTCGTGGTCTACGTCGCGGACACGCAGACCAACGCCGGGTCGGCCGGATCGGCCGCGGGCGCCAAGGAGGCCGCCGCGGCGCTCGGTTGGCGGTTCCAGGTGATCGACGGCCAGAACACGGCGGCGGGCGAGGCGAGCGCGTTCGAGCAGGCGATCGCGCTCAAGCCGGACGGCATCATCGTCGGCAGCCTGGCTGCGACGCAATTCAAGTCGTTGTTCAAGCGGGCGGGCGACCAAGGCATCAAGATCATAACCTGGCACTCGGCCGCGGCGCCCGGGCCGATCAGGGAAGTCCCCGAAGTCTTCTGGAACCTGTCGACGGACCCCTACGCGATCGCCAATACGGCCGCGAAATACGCCGTTGTTTCCAGTGACGGCAAGGCCAACGCCGTCATCCTTACCGATCCCCAGTTCGCCATCGTCAACACCAAGACCAAGGGCGAGAAGGACGGCATCGAGGCGTGCGGGACATGCAGCGTCCTGGCGATCGAGAACGCGCCCTACACGCAGATCTCGCAGCGCATGCCCTCGTTGATGAGCGCGCTGCTGCAGCGGTACCCGAACAAGCTCGGCTACGTTCTGGCCTTCAACGACCTCTACTTCGACTTCTCCGTGCCGACCTTGCGGGCGAACGGCATCGCCCCGGACGGCGCCCCGCACCTCATCTCGGCCGGCGACGGCAGCGTCTCGGCCTACGAGCGGATCCGCAAGGGCGAGTACCAGATCGGCACCGTGCCGGAACCGTTAAACCTGCACGGCTGGCAGGCGATGGACGAGCTCAATCGCGCCTTCACGGGCGAGCAGCCGAGCGGCTACGTCACCAAGGTCCACCTCGTGACCAAGGCCAACATCGACGCGGACGGGGGAGCGCAGAGCCGCTTCGATCCCGACAACGGCTACCGCGAGCACTACAAGAAGATCTGGGGCGTGAACTAACCATCATCGTCGAGCGCCCGGCGTGATCGTCGGGCGCCATGCCTCGGCTGATCGGAGTATCCATGGACACCATCGTTTCCAAGCTCGGAGGAAGCCCGCTGCACCGGGTCAGGCCGGACCTCGTCGGCACCGTGTTCGAGGGCCGGGACGTCACCCTCGTGCGGTGGGACATCCCCGCCGACAGACCCGTGACTCCGCTTCATTCCCACGCCGAGCACGAGCAGTTCACCGTGGTGGTGAGCGGCCGGATCGAAACCACGGTCGGGATGGAGGTGCTGACGCTCGGCCCGGGCGACATGTGCCGCATCGAACGCGGGGTGTCCCACGGGGCGACGCGGGCGCTCGACGGTGAGAACGCGATCCTGGTCGACGTCTTCTCCCCGCCGCGGGCCGACTACGTCGCGGCCGCGCGGCAGCGGGAGGAACCGCGTTGAGCGTGGACCCCGCACCGCGCGTGCTCGTGTTCGAGCGCATCGACCCGACCGACGAGTCCCTGCAATGGCTCGAGGCGCGCGGCGTCGCGGTGACCCGCGGCCGGGCCATGTGGAGCAAGGGATTCGAGCGCTACGGCGAGCCCGAGATCATCGAGGCCGCGCGGGGGCACCAGGGCCTGATGGGGGCCAGCGGCGCCCATTTCACGCGAACCGTGATCGAGGCGCTCCCGGAGCTGCGCTTCATTTCCAAGTTCGGCATCGGCGTGGACAGCATCGACCTCGGTGCGGCCACCCGGCACGGCATCCTGGTCACCAATACGCCGGTCGACACCCAGGTCACGCCCGTGTGCGAGCATGCGATCGCGCTGATGCTCGCGCTCCGGAAGCGGCTGCTCGATTGGACGCCGCGCTTCATGGCCGAGGGTGGGTGGCGCGGCGACATCTTCGCGAGTTCCTTGGCGGGTTCGACGGTCGGCATCGTCGGGCTCGGCCGCATCGGCCGCGGCGTCGCGAGCCGCCTGGCAGGGTGGGATGTCGAGATCCTGGGCTACGATCCCAACCCCGACCTGGACGTCCCGGGCGTCACACGCTGCACCCTCGACGAGTTGCTCGGGCGCGCCGACATCGTCACGCTGCACGCCGCGCCCTCGCCCGACAACGGGAAGATGATCGGCCGCAGCGCTCTGTCGCTGATGAAGCCCACCACCCTGCTCATCAACACGGGCCGCGCCTGGCTCGTCGACTATCCCGCGCTGCGGGATGCCCTGCGTGAGGGCCGCATCGCCGGCGCCGGTCTCGACGTCTTCGAGACCGAGCCGCCGGACCCGAACGACCCCCTGTTCGCCATGCGCAACGTCATCGTCACGCCGCATGCCGCGACCTGGACGATCGAGGGATTGCGGAACATGGGCTGGCGCGGGGCGCGCAACCTTTGGGCGATGATCAGCGGCGAGGGCCAGGCCGACATCGTCAACCCGCGGCCGTGAGGCCGCATCGATCTTTGATCTCCGGGGGAAGCAGACCATGTCCAGCGTCATCGTTCCCGAGAGCGCCCACAAACTCGGCTTCGTGGGCTATTCGGACCAGGGAGGCAGGCCGGACGGGTGCCAGGTGATGGTCGCCAAGGGGCACGCCTACGTGTCCCACGTGTTCAGCGGCGGCGTCACCGTGATCGACGTCCGCGACCCGCGGCGGCCGGAACCCGTCAATTTCCTGCCCGTCCACCCGGCGTCATGGTCGATCCATTGCCAGACGCACGGCGACCTCCTGCTGGTGGTCGAGGAGTTCAACTTCTACTCGGTCTTCAACAGCGAGAAGAGCTATTACGGCGGCTCGATCTCCGGCGTGAACAGCACGCGGTTCGGCAAGCGCAACGAGGATTATTCGGCCGGCCTGCGCGTGTACGACATCGCCGACCCGGCTCACCCCCGCGCGATCGGATTCATGGAGGTGGAGGGCCTGGGGCTGCACCGGGTCTGGTGGGTGGGGGACCGCTACGCCTACGCGTCGGCCTTCCTCGAGGGCTACAGCGACCACGTGCTGATCATCATCGACATGGTCGATCCCACCCGGCCCGTCGAGGTCGGCCGGTGGTGGCTGCCCGGCAGGTGGCACGGAGGCGGCGAGGTCGCGACCTGGTCGGGCCGCGTCGCGCTGCACCACGCGGTGGTGGCGGACGACGTGGCCTACGCGTGTTGGCGCGACGGCGGCGTGACGATCCTCGACGTCAAGGACAAGGCGAAGCCGCGCCTCGTCGCCCACCGCAACTGGTATCCCCCCTTCGCGGGAGGCACCCACAGCGCCCTGCCGCTGCACGACCGCGGCCTGCTCGTGGTCGCCGACGAAGCCGTCCAGAACATCGACGCCGAACCCTTGAAGTACACCTGGGTCCTGGACATCCGCGCCCCGGAGAACCCGGTGACGATCGCCACCATGCCGGTGCCGTCCGACCAGGACTATGTCGCTAAGGGCGGGCACTTCGGCCCCCACAACCTGTGGGAGAACCGGCCGGAAGGCTACCGGAGCTCCCGCTACGTCTTCGCGACCTACCAGAACGCCGGCGTGCGGGTCTACGACATCGAGAACCCGTTCAGGCCCGAGGAGGTGGGCTGGTTCGTGCCGCCCCTTCCGCGCAGGATGCTCGATACTCGGCCGGGGATCATCCCCCAGTTGCACACGGCCGACGTCTACGTCGACACATCCGGCCTGGCCTTCGTCACGGATTTCAACGCCGGGCTCTACGTCGTGCAGAACGAGTGGATGTGAGCGATGACCGTCTCGCTGAAGGCGCTGCTCGGCACCGAGGGGCGCGGCATCAGGACGACTTGGCTGCACAGCGCGTCGCCGCTCTCGGCGGAGATGGTCGCGCGGCTCGGGTGGGACTGCCTCGTGGCCGACATGCAGCACAGCATGACCGGCTTCGGCGAGATGGTTCGGCTGCTGCAGGTCACGACGAACCTCGGCGCGACCGTCCTCGTGCGCCCGCCGGCCCTCGATGCCGGCCTCATCGGCCGTCTGCTCGACGGCGGTGCGAGCGGCATCATCTGCCCGATGGTCAATACGGCGTCCGAAGCCGAGGCCCTGGTGGCGGCTTGCAGGTATCCGCCACGCGGTGCGCGCAGCATCGGCCCGATCCGCGCGCGGCTGCTGTTCGGTAACGACTACGTCGACACCGCGAACCGGGACATCCTGGTCATCGCCATGATCGAGACCACGAGCGGTCTGGCCAACCTGGACGCGATCGCGCACGTCCCCGGCCTCGACGGCCTCTTCGCGGGCCCGAGCGACATTGCCTCGAGCCTCGGCCGGCCTCCGCGCATGGACACCGATGATCCGGCCGTGCTGGACGTGCTCGCGCGCGTCGCAGCGGCCGCTAGACTGGCGGGCATCGCCGCTGGGCTCGCCTGCGAGACGGCCGCCTATGCACGGCGGATGCACGGCTTGGGCTATCGCCTGTTCGTTACCGGCTCGGATCTCCGCGTGATGGCGGCAGCGTCCAGGCAGCTTCTCGACAGCTTTGACGGTTGAGCGGAGGGGACCCTGGCGCCGGACAAGCCGCGGCATCGCCATTGACTCCCATGCCGGCCTTCCGAAGCGCGCCCGTCCGGGAAGCTCGCCGCGGTGTCGATCAGGTGAGCGAGCGCTCGACGCTAATGCTCCGCCAGCCAGGGATCGGGCTCGGCGTCGAGCTCGATGTCGAGCGTGGCGATGAAGCGCGCCACCATCATGTAATGTCCGACCAGCAGGACGACGGTTGCGATCTCGCGGGGGGACAGGAGCGCCCGCACCGCCGCGAAGGTCGGGTCGGACACCCGAGGGCTTGCCACGCACTCGTCGACGAAGCGGAGCACGGGACCGAACCCGTCCGGAAGCGCGTCGAGCCGCCCGGCCTCGACCGCGGCGATCTCGGCCGTGCTCCATCCGGCCTTCTCGGCCTGGCCGAGGTGCTGCATCCGCTCGTAGGCGCTGCCGCTCAGGGCCGCGACGCGCAGGATGACGCCTTCCCGCAGCTTGGCGTCGAGCCCCGAGGTGCGGAACGCGTTGGCGAGGTTTGGCAGCGCGCCGGCGAGCCGTCCCTCGGCGAGCAGCAGGCCGCGCGACAGGTTGGACGGGAACCGGTCGTACTGCGCGCGTTGCTCCGGCGTCATGTCCTCGATGGCGACCAATGGAATGCGCGACATGGTCTTCTCCTCACGTGTGCGGGCGGGACCTGCTCATTCGGACGCCTTGCCCGCCATGCCCAGCAGGGCGCCGGGCGCCGGGGGCCGCGGGCAAGCCCTTGAGCTCCTGCTCGATCCTGTCAAAGGTCTTCCCGCGCGTCTCGAACGCGAAAGCCGCGAAGACGACGCCGGTGGCGAGCAGCCAGGCCGCGAAATACAGACAAGGCGGGCACGAGGTCGTAGGCGGACGAGAAGCCGAAACCTATAACGAGCCGTAAGAGTTGGCCGCCGATCTCGGCCGGGGTCCGGGCGGCGATCGCGTTCACGACGGCAAATGACCGGGACACGTCCAAACGTCTCGTCCTTTCGGGGCAGGGCAGGGTGGGCGGCTTTGCGGGTCTGACGCGGGATGTCAGTTCAGGGCGGCTTGGGCCGTTTGGTCGAACTCACGCCACTGGAACAGGCGTTCTTGCTCGGCCATCGCGCGCCTGCACAGCTCCGCTCGTCCCTGCCTCGTCCATCGAGGCGATCAGGTGAGGGAGGTTGGCATTGGCGGCCTGGAGAGCCGCCTTCAGCCTTGTCAGGATCGCCAGCTTGTCCGTTTCATCCGGGCTGACGTCCGCCGCGAGTCCCGAGAAGGGATCCAGGCGTGACTGCTCGAACCAAGCCTTCACCTGGGGATCGCCGGCCGCCGCCAAGCGGTTGTCCAAGTCGATCTTCAAGGCTCGTACATAGTCATTCATCGAATCGGCGAACGGTATGGGCGAAGCGAACCGATTCTTCTCCTCGTCGCCATCGAACCGCGTTTCCAGGAAAGCAATCAGGGCGGCGCTCAGAGGAATGAGGGGATAGCGGAGGATTTGCAGCAGAATGCGCTTGCCCTGGAACACCGGGACGGGTGGCTTGCGGCTCACCGCGCTGGCGGTGCAGTCGACGTAAAAGGTGTCGGGCGCAGCCGACAACACACCGCCCTCAAGGACGATCTCGCCGGGCGCGAGCGACCGGACGCGGCCTAGCCGCACGACGTCGCGTATCCGCCTCAGTTCGGCCAGCTCCATGCGCGAGATGTTGGCCGAATGGTTGACCTGTGGCTGTACCGCAGGGCTGAGACGAAGCCATCGACCCGAGCGCTCGGTGCGCAGTCCGAAATCGTCCGCGGAGCTCGCGGCAGCCAGGTTCTCGTACAGATCGGCGAAGCTGCCGAACACCTCTGCGAAACGCTCCGACGTCGGCTGAAGCTTGGCGCGGTCGACGAACCACAGGTCGCGCGGCACGACCCAGCGAATCCGCTCCGGCGCCACTCCCTGGGCGAGCAGCCATAGGCAGGAGTCCATGCCCGTCTTACCGCCGCCGAGCACGGCGTAGTGGCCGAAGGCCTCCGCCTGCCGGGGCAGGTCGTTGGGCGGCCCGCATGTCACCGACGGGTGCACCTCGAACTCGCGCTCATGGGTGAGCGGTATGCTGCTGTCGTAATAGGTGGCGTCCACCCACTTGCGCCGCACCTGCACCGCCGTACTCTCGCCGGAAAGAACGCCGCGCAGGCTGCCGTCTGCTTCGCAGGCCGTGCTGGGCAGGTAGGTGACCCGGCCGGACGGCAGCAGGCGCTCGCTCATCAACGCGTGGCAGTAGGCGGTGATCTCCGGCCCCCCCGCCAAGCTGAACAGGCCCTTGTTGAGGCCCCGCGCGTCGACCCTGCCGTTGCTCAGCTCGCGGGACTCGACGCCATAAAACTCGGAAGGCTGGTGCAGTTTGACGAAGGGATAAGCATCGTTCCAATGCCCGCCTGGGGAATCGCGCCTGTCGACCAGCGTGATGTGTGCATCGCTGCGGGTGAGGAGCTCGTCGGCGAAGCTGAGGCCGTTCAGCCCGGCCCCGATGACGAGGTAATCCGTTTCGATCGTCGGAAGCGGCATCTGGATCTCCGTAACCGTACGGGCCGAAACCGGTTTGGAGGCTTCGATCGAAGACGCAAGCCGCACGAACCGAGTTTCGCGGCGCCACGTCCGCGAGGTCAGGCTTGGCCCTCGTCCCCGGAAACGTTCACGTCTCCGTTCCCTCCCGCCGGATCGACCGCCAGCACTCGGGCGAAGCGTCGTGCCTCCGCCTCCCGGGACGCCTTGTTGGTTCCGTACGTGCGGAAGAACTCGGATAACACGTCCGGGCTCGCCTGCTCCGGAGTGCCGCAGTGGAAGAGCGGCGCCGGCGCGTACTCGATGTCGAGTTGGATCGACTCGGCGACGTGGTCGCCGCGCAGCAGCGACGCCAACAGGAGTGCCCCGTCCAGTCCTGCCGTCACGCCCGCGGTGCTGATATAGGTTCCGTCCACGACCACCCGCGCGTGGACGGGCGTGGCCCCGTAGAATTTCAGGAGAGCATGCGCGGCCCAGTGCGTGGTCGCCTGTCGGCCCCTGAGCAGCCCGGCCGCGCCGCAGAGCAGCGCGCCGGTGCAAACGGAGAACACCAGCCGCCCGGCGTCGGCGTGGCGCCGGATCAGGCCGGTGATCTCGGGATCATCCATAATCGCCTGCTGTCCCAGGCCGCCGGCCACGTGCAGCACGTCGAACAGCGGCGCCTCCGCGATCGTCATGGTCGGCGTCAGGATCAATCCCTTGACGTCCGCCACCTGCTCGCGCGTCTTGGCGACGATATGGACCTGGCTGTCCGGTATCCGCGAGAACACCTCGAACGGCCCGGTGAAGTCGATCTGGTCCAGGCGCGGGAAGATGAGAGAGCCGATGCTGATGGCACCCTCCCGCCGCTCTGGCCGCGGCGCGTCGCTGAACACCACGGGTACGACGTCATGCGGAGGTGGGGCGGGGTCGGTCTTCATCGAGGTCTCCATGGATCGGTGGGTAGATCAGCCGAACGACACCGGGCCGACCGCGCCGGCGGTCCAGCCGGGTTCAAGATTGCCACGAATGGATGTCCAGGGGGACGCTGGTTGACCCATAGGAGCTACGTAAGGAGCCTGTCCGCCGCCGGGCAGGCATGACGATAACCTATGATGTTCTATCCCCGTCTGTCGGCCACGCGAGGTCCGTCGCCATCGAGGGCTCAGGCCGTCCATCGGGCGGGGACGCAGGCCGGAGATTGGCTGAGATTTCGGTAGGGGCTCGAACTTCTGGGTTCTGCACCCCTCACGTCGCGCGCGCCGCACGGAACGTGGGTGTCAAAGGTAGCGCCGATCAGAATGGAGGAACGTCATGCGGAGCGTGTTCCGCCCGCGTTGCTCTAGCGCCGCCATTCGGTCAGCAATGGCAACGTTTCAGGCGGACACGCCGGATCGCATGAAGAAGACTATCGTTCCGTCCCTCGACCAAGCGTTTCTTCCAGTCTGCACTCTTCCTCTACCGTCACAAGACCGCTTGTTCTCGTGAGTTTCGAGAACAGGCGGCTCTTCGGCGAAGACTGAGCGCGGGGCAAGCAGGTTGCTGTGCATCACGCTGGACAACGTGCGAAGGACAGGTTGGGATTTGTCTATGCCCAACTCCGTCCGCCGACTCATCCTATAGGCGCTGCCGGCGCCACGACCTCGACCTCTCCGGTGGCGACGTCGTAGACGAGGCCGGACAACAACCAGGTCGGCGGCAGGCCGGGCGCCGCACGGAGGGCGGCAACGTCCGCTGCGACCGCGGCGCGTGGATCCTTGACCGCCTTATGCGCAAGCTGATGTTCTTCAATCTCGAAATAGTCCGCCAGCAGCGCGGGGTCGTTCGCCAACCGAGTGATCCCGCAGTCGGTATGGTGGAGGACGATCATGTGAAACTCACCCCCGCCGCCCGGAATCGCGCCTGCGACCTGGCCGATACGGCCGAGCAGGCCGAGCTGCTCCATGAGACCGGGGGTGACGCGGCCGCCAATGTTGCGCATAACAACCGCCTCGCCCTCCTTCAAGCCCAGGATCTGCGCCGGGTCGACACGCATGTCCGCGCAGCCGATGATCACGGCCTTCACGTGCGGCAGCTGTGCCGGCAGCGAGGGCATCAACGCGTCTTCGGCGGCTTGGCGCGCCGCATGTTCCTTGCTCCGGTCGAGCATGCTGTCGAGGTGCGTCATTGTAAGTCCTCCAGGGTTGATGCGTGGTTTCGAAGAATGGGCTGCCGGCCACGCGTCCATGAACTGCCCACGAAGGCAAAGTGCTTAAGGTTGGTTGCCTCCTGACATCGTCCGCCGCGGCTTCGCGTATCCGCACGACCGGCACGCCTCTCCGTTCGCTCGTGGCGTGTGTCGCCCGGGCAGGGTCTGAGATCATGCATTTTCGTCCAAACTCCGATCCTCGCCGGTCGCGAGTATGGGGTGGAGCGGGCGGGCGACGTGCTGAACAGGTGGAGCGGGCATGGTGTTCAACAGCAATCGGGTCACGTCCGGTCGGGCGTAATGGCCGGCTGGATCCGCCGCCGCCTTGGCGAGTGGAATGAGGCCCAGGTCGATCTCGGCGATCACCAGGCCCTCTTCGGTCGGGGCCAGCCGATTGCCAAGCGGACGGCCGTCCGGACCGAAAATGGCCGCCGCGCCCCCACCCAAAGGAAGAAGCTCGACCTTGTCCGGCGTGTCGCACAATTGATCGACGACATCGGGCGTGACGACGCTCGTCGCCGCCACAACGAAGCACTGGCCCTCGAGCGCATAAACCTGGGTCGCAGCCATGTTTGCCGCCGCACTTAGCGCGTAGGCCTTTCCTTCGTACAGCGAAAAGGCCGGCCAGGACGCGACGTGGACCTGCTCGTTCATGCTGTAGAGCGCATACTTGCTCAGCGGCTGGAGGTGCTCCCAACAGCAGAGGGCGCCGATGCGGCCCAGCGCCGTGACGTCCACCCGCAGCCCCGAACCGTCGCCGTCCCCGAACACCGTCCGCTCGACATGGGTGGGGCGCAGCTTGCGGCGGTGGGCGACGACGCGGCCGGTCGCGTCGATCAGGCTTTGAGCCATGTAGAGCGAGCCGCCGGCGCGCTCGCTGAAAGCCAGCAGGACGTGCAGGCCCATTCGGTTGGCGGCTTCGGCGATCCGCGCGAACTCGCGCTCGCCGACGACCATGGAATTGTCCGCGTAGGTCTGGACGAACTGCATGCCCCAAGCCGGCGAACCGAGCCAAGCCCAGAACGGGTAGCCGGGAATCCAGAGTTCGGGAAAAGCTATCAACGCCGCGCCCTTGGCGGCCGCCTCCTCCATCAACGCGATCGTCTTGTCGACGGGGGCCTCCAGGTCGTGAAAAACCGACGACGCCTGGACGGCGGCCGCCACGAATTTGGGATGATTGCCTCTCACCATGGTCTCCTGCCGGCATCAAAGGACATCGCTGAAAGCGATCTTCACGGAACCTCGTCACCGCCGGTAGTCACGGCCCGGACGGCATCCGCGAACGCGCTCAGGGCCATGGCGGTCAGCTTGGGACCGGCGGCTTCCGGCGTCCCGGCATCGAACGGGGGCGCGGGATCGTATTCCATCATCAGCTGCGTCAGCTTCGCCGCGGTCTCGCCGCGCAATTCCGCGAGAAGCGCCAGCCCGAAGTCGATCCCGGCCGTGACGCCGCCGCCGGTGACGCGATTGCGGTCTTTGACGACGCGTTCGCACACAACCTGGACGTTCATCGCGGCGAGCTGACTTCGGAGCGCCCAGTGGGTGGCCGCCCCGTAGCCGTCCAGCAGTCCCGCCTTGGCGAGCAGCAACGAGCCGGTGCAGACGCTCGTGACGTAGCGCGCCGAGCGCCCGGCGCGGCCGATGATGTCGATCAGCTCGCCGTCCGTCATCGCGACCGCCGTACCCAGACCGCCGGGGACGAACAGCACGTCGAGATTTGCCGGGACATCGCTCAGGAGCGCGGTCGGGGTGATCGCGACGCCGCTGTCGGAGCGGACCGGGTCGAGAGTTTTCGCCAGGATATGGACGTCGCCGTGCGGGCTCAGCGCGGCTTCGGGCCCAGCGACGTCGAGCAACGTGAAGGCCGGGTACAGCACCATGCCGATCTGAAGCCGCGCAGGTTGCTGCGGGCCGCCATCGGCGGTGCCCGCCAACGGCTGCCTGATCATCGCCGCGACGGCACGGCAGGCGGTGACGATCGCGTCCGGGCGCTCGATCGGCAAGAGATGACCCGCCTCGCCGACCGTCTCGACAACGGCCTGCGGCAGGTGCTTGGCGAACGCGGCGCGCAAGGTCTCCGGCCGCTCGACGCGATCGAGATGGCCGACCACCACGCGCACGGGCCCCGCGTAATCGGACAGGCGCGGGTCGACGGCCGAAGCCATGCCGCGCTGGGTCCATTCCCGCTTGGCGTCGGGCGCGCCGGCGAGCGTATCGGCGATAACCTGATCGCGCTCGGCCTTACTTAGCGGCCGTCCCGCGAGGATCGAGATCGCCTGCTCGACGCCCTCGCGCGACTCGTAGGAGGCGAGCATCCCGGCCCGCTGCTCGGCCGGGACGTCCATCGGCGTCGGCGGCGCCGGCGCGACCAGCACGAGCCCCGAGGGCGGGCACATGCCCCGAGCCGCGACGATCTGCGCGACCTTGCCGCCCATCGAGTGGCCGACAAGGATGTAACGCGTCAGCCCGAGCGCGGCGACGACGTCCTCCACGTCATCGGCCATCGCGTCGAGGTCATATCTTCCGTCGCGCGCTTGCGAGTCTCCCCAGCCGCGCTGATCCAGCGCGACGCAACGCGCGTCGGCATGCAGCGCATCTATGACGCCGCTCCATGTCCGGGACGAGCCCCCCCAATAGTGCAGGAAGAGGTAGACGGCACTCCCCTCGCCCCGATCCAGGTAGGCAAGGTGTGCACCGCGGGTCTGAACAGTCCTTGCCGTCATCGCGAGCTCCGGGCTGCACCGGATTTAGGCCTGGATCGATTCAGAAATAATATGCGATCAGCTCCATGCTTTGCGAACTGGGAGTGGATAATGTCCCTGGACGTGCTGACCAGCATGGAGGTGTTCCGACGGGCTGTTGAGCAGGGAAGCCTTGCAGCCGCCGGACGGTCGCGCGACCTGTCGCCCGAAATGGCTGGCCGCCACCTTCGTGCGCTTGAGCGACGCCTTGGTGTGCGGCTCCTCAACCGCTCGACGCGCCGCCTCGACCTCACGCCCGCAGGGCAGCGGTATTTTCAGCGCTGTGTCGCGATCCTCGATGAGATTGGCCTGGCGGAAACGGAGGCCGCCGCAGGGTCCGGCGAACCTTTCGGGCGGTTGCGGATCGCCGCGCCGCTAGCCTTCAGTCACAAGGTCCTGGCCGAGCCGATCGCATCCTTCACCGAACAGTTTCCGAAGGTTACCCTCGAGCTCTCCTTTTCGGAACGTGCGGTGGATCTGCTGGCGGAGGGTTTCGATCTGGCCCTGAGGCTGGGCGAGCTCGCCGATAGCGTTCTCATGTCGCGTCACCTTGCTCAGTTCCGCTTGCTGCTCGTCGCGTCACCGAATTTCCTGACGACTCACGGTCCGATTGCCGCGCCGTCGGACCTGCTGCTTCTCGACACCACCTTGATTTACACGCAGACCCGAACCCCGGATCGGTGGCGCTTCGTCCACGGCAGCGGCGCCGTCGAGGACGTGTCGCTCCTGGGACGGATCAGGGCTACCGACATCGGCTTTCTCATTGCCCTCGCTGTCGGTGGCCATGGCCTCGTGCTCGTGCCGGACTTTGCGGTCAGGTGCGAGCTGGAGGCCGGCCATCTTCTCGAAGTCCTGCCGGACTGGCAGGAACGCAGCCTTGCGCTGCACGCCCTCTATCCTCATCGAACGCTCGTGCCGGCTGCCGTGCGGGAGATGGTCGATCTGCTCATCGCGTTTTTCTCCGATCGGCGGAGATGAGGCGTGCCAATGGCCGCCGCGTTGACTGACGGCACCCGTGACGGGCTTCGATCCGATCTCCCGGCGTGGGGAGAACCATAGCTCAGAGCTTGTGGCTATCGCAGATCGACCGAGCAGCCAATTCACCGATGACCACGCATGGGGCCATGGTATTGCCCGTCGTGATACGCGGCATCACCGACGCGTCTGCTATCCGCAACCGTTTGATACCGTAAACAGCTAAGCTCCCGTCCACCACCGACATCGAGTCACGGCCCATCTTGGCCGTACAGGATTGATGCCAAAACGTTGACGCGGCATTTCGGACGTAGTTCATAAGGTCCGGCCCTTTGAGATTTCCCGGCATTGCTTCGCGCTTGTTCAGGTGGTTCATCTCGGGTGCGTTGCCGATCTCCCGAGCCAGCGTCATGCTGGCCAACAAGGTTTTTTCGTCTTCCGGGCTGGTGAGCGCGCCTGTCTCGATCCTCAGTGGAGCATCGGAGGCGGCCCCGGTGAGCGAAACCGTTCCGCGGCTCGAGGGACGCACGATGCCGGAGAACATCGTCCAGCCATGCTCGGGTACACCGAGCGCCGCGGTCTGTTCGCTCGCGACCGGTACCTCGGCTTGGAACAGGATGAGATCAGGGGCGTCCAGAGTGCTGTCGCTTTTCCAGAATAACGATGCCTCGCCTCCGCTGTTACGAGGAGCAACCGGTTTCTTGTACTCCCAGGTACAGCCAACTTGGATGTGGTCCTGGAAATTCTGGCCCACTCCCGGAAGGTTCTGGACCACGTCGATGCCGAGATCATTGAGCTTGGCTCGGTCGCCAATACCCGACTGCATCAGAAGCTTGGGAGTATTAAGGGCACCAAGCGATAGGACAACCTCCCCGTTCGCACCAATTCGCAGATGCTCCCCCCGATGATGGACGTCGACTCCGATGACGACATCTCCCTCGAGGATCAATCGCGTGACAACAGCATCAGTGCACACGGTCAGGTTCGACTGATGGAGCAGGGGCGCGACATAGGCCCGATACATTGAGCGGCGCTGTCCGTCCTTCAGGATCTTGTCCTGGAGTCCGGCTCCGCCCCCGTTGCGCAAAGCCTGATTGTGGCTGGTGAAGGTTGGGATTCCTAGACCCGATGCGGCCGCCAGCATAGCGAGAGCGGCAGGGTTGGGATCGAGCGGGGGCTGCACGGAGACGGGACCTCCAACGCCTCGGTGCGTCGGGTCGGCAGGACCACTCCAGTCTTCGATGCGTGACCTGAATAGATCATCCACTTGCGCAGAAGCCCAGCGAGCATCGCCGGTTTCGGCAGCAAAGTAATCCCAGTCCGAGGCATGGCCTCTAACCCAGGCGAGCACGTTTATGCTGGAACCGCCGCCGAGCACCTTGCCCATGGTTAGCGGAAGCGAACGCCCGTTCAGCTGTGGCTCAGGAGCTGATTTGAAAGACCAGTCTCGCTCCCCGCCGACGTTCGTCAACCACTGGTTCGGATCCATGACGCTGGGCACCGCGTCAGACCCGCCAGCTTCCAGAAGAAGGACGGTGACGTCCGCCTTTTCCGCCAAGCGACGTGCGACCACGCAGCCAGACGAGCCGGCACCGCAGACAATGAAGTCATAGCTTTTTTTCAGCGGCAAAGAGTTTGGAGTGCTTTCAGATCTATAGGATTTCTCGCGTTGATCATCCAACGATTTAGTCCTTCGTAAATTGCAGCTCTTCTAAGGCTGAGCTTATGTCCTGCTTGGTCTTGTCGATACCCGACTCGGGCTCGAGCTTGCGGAAGCCGCCAAAATTCACCCGCCGCGACCACGGTCAGCATGGCATAGACTCCGGGTCGGACTGCGCGCGCGAAGGCCAGCTTGGACTAGTCACATGGCCGCTTCGACGAGCCGGCTCTCCCCCGTGTCGAAGCCGCCGCCGCGGCGCGGAAGACTGGCCGGCTTGCACGCGATCCTATCCATGACGGAGGTCACGCCCCGGATACGCCTCGTCCGACCATGCTCTTCGGATCGCAGATCCGGTCGAACGTCGCCGCGTCGACATAGCCGGATTTCAGCGCGGACTCCCGCAGCGTTGCTCCCTTGGCCTGGGCGTCTTCGGCGATGTGCGCCGCCTTCTGGTAGCCGATCACGGGCGACAGCGCGGTGACGAGCATCAGGTTGTTGTCGAGATACCCGGCGATTTTCCTTTCGTCGAGCTCGGTACCCTCGACCGAGAAGGTGCGGAACTTACCGCAACCATCGCTCAGGATCCCGATCATGTGCAGCACGTTGTTGATGATGACGGGCCGCATGGCGTTGAGTTCGAAATTGCCCTGGCTTCCCGCGAATGCCACCGCCGTGTCCTCGCCGATCACCTGGATCGCGATCATCACGATCGCCTCGCACTGGGTCGGGTTGACCTTGCCGGGCATGATCGAGGAACCGGGCTCGTTCGCCGGCAGCTTCAGTTCGCCCAGACCGCAGCGTGGCCCCGAGGCCAGCCAGCGCATGTCGTTGGCGACCTTCATCAAAGCCACCGCGACGCCGCGCAACGTCGCGGAGGTTCGTACCATGGCGTCGAGCGAACCCTGGGCCATGAACTTGTTGGGCGCCGTCACGAACGGCTTGCCGGTCAGCTCGGCGATCTTCGCCGCGACGTCGACCGAGAAACCTTCGGGAGCGTTCAGCCCCGTGCCGACAGCGGTTCCGCCGATGGCGAGCTCGTGGAGGCCGGGCTTGGACGCTTCTATGGCCGCCATCGCGGCGCGGATTTGCGCCGCGTAGCCGGACCATTCCTGCCCGACGGTGAGCGGCGTCGCATCTTCGAGGTGGGTGCGTCCGACCTTGACGACGTCTTTCCAGTCGACAGCCTTTACCTCGATCGCTTTAGCGAGCGCATCGAGCTGCGGCAGGAGCTGGCCGTCGAGCGCCTCGACGACGGCGATATTCATGGCCGTCGGAAAGGTGTCGTTCGACGACTGGCCCATGTTGACGTCGTCGTTGGGGGCGACGGGTGTCTGACTACCGAGCGTGCCGCCGAGAAGCTGGATGGCACGATTCGACAACACCTCGTTGATGTTCATGTTCGACTGCGTGCCGGAGCCTGTCTGCCAGACGAAAAGCGGGTAATGGGCGTCGAGCTTGCCCGCGATGGTTTCGTCGGCGGCGCGCACGATGGCATCGGCCTTCCAGTCCGGAAGGCGACCGCCGGCCTGGTTGACCAGCGCCGCGGCCTTCTTCACGACCCCGTAGGCGTGATAGACGGCCTTGGGCATGCGGTCGCCACCAATGGAGAAGTGCACGAGAGAGCGGGCCGTCTGGGCGCCGTAATATGTGTCGGCCGGCACCTCGACCGTGCCCATGGAATCGAATTCCGCGCGCGTGCCCTCGGCGTCGATGCCGATCGGCACATCCGTCATCGTGGGGTGCTCCTTCGAGCCGAAACCAAGCATCGCCGTTGCCTTCACTTGTATTCGGGCTTGTAGGTCAGCCCCTCGATCCAGGATAGGACGTCCGCGGGCCGCTCGACGGTCGCAAGGCCTTCGTCGAACATGAACTCGGCGACCCGCGTCGCCGTGGTGATCTCCACCTCCAGGATGCGATCCTGCTTGGGAAACAGCATACCCCTGTCGCGGTCGTCGTGGCTGACCTGATCGGCGCAGGCCCGCGCGGCTTGGATGAACACCTTGTCGGTGAGCCGTTTCGGCCGCGCCGCGTAGACCGCGAGGCCGATGGCGGGGAAGATGTAGAAGTTGTTGGCCTGTCCGGGATGGAACGTCTTGCCATTCACGGTCACGTCGGGGAACTGCACGCCGCAAGCCACGAGCGCCTTGCCGTCGGTCCACGCGTAAGCCTGCTCAGGTGTGCACTCGGCCTTGTCGGTGGGGTTGGACAGCGGGAAGATGATCGGGCGCTCGACGTTCTTGGCCACCGCCTTGACGACGTCCTCCGTGAACGCACCCCCCGTCGTCGAGACCCCGATCAACACCGTCGGCTTGAAGGCCTCGACCGCGCCCCGGAGATCCTTGGTCGGCTTCGCCTCCCGCGCATAGACCTTCTGCGAAGACGAGAGATCCTGCCGCGAGGGCTCGATCAGCCCGTCGGCGTCGAACAGCGCGATCTGCTTGCGGGCACGCTCCCGATCCAGGCCTTCGTCGGCCATTGCCTCCACGAGCATGTTGGCGATGCCGATCGCCGCCGAACCCGCGCCCACGAAGAAGACACGCTGGTCGATCAGCTTCGTACCGCTCACCTGAAGGGCGGTGATGAGGCCCGCCAACGTAACGGCGGCGGTGCCCTGAATGTCGTCGTTGTAGACGAGGTGGCTCTCGGCGTAGCGCGCGAGGAGCCGGATGGCGTCCGTGCCCTTCCAATCCTCGAAATGGACGCAGACGCCGGGGAACACCTCATTCGCGGCCTTCATGAATTCGTCCGCCAGGTCGTCGACCTCGGCATCGTCGGCAGGTGGGCGCTCGCGCAAGCCCAGGTAAAGCGGGTCAGCCCGCATGGCGTCATTGGTGGTGCCGATATCCAGAAGAACCGGCAGGCAGGCCGCCGGCGGCACCGCCGCACAGGCCGTGTAGAGCTGCAGCTTGCCGATCGGGATCGGCATGCCGTTGGCACCGATGTCGCCGAGCCCCAGGATGCGACCGCCGGTCGAAACGCAGATGAAACGGACGTCTTTCACCGGCCAGTGTCGGAGGACCTCGACCATGCGGCCCTTCATGTGCCGCGTGACGTACACGCCCCGTGCACGGCGATAGATGTGGCCGAAGGTGAGGCAAGCGTCGGCAATGGTGGCATCGTAGACGATCGGCACGAAACGGGCCGGGTCGCTCATCAGCGTCTTGTAGAAGAGCGTTTCGTTGCGATCCGCGAGACCAACCAGGTAGATGTAACGTTCGAGGTCGTTCGGTTTCTTGTCGAGGTGGCCCGTCACACGCTCGAGCTGTCGCTCGATCGTTTCCACAGTGGGGGGCAGCAGACCTTCGAGCCCATGTTGCCTTCGTTCATCAGCCGTGAAGGCCGTGCCCTTGTTGAGAACGGGATCGTTGAGGAGATCGGCTCCTCGGAGCACGCCATTTGCGCTGGAACCAAACATCGGGTGCTCCGATCGGGGCAAGGACATGGACGAGACAGACAGCAGGATCAGGGTCCGGCGGGCTTGGATGTCGTGCCGGGCCACGACGATGGGGAGCGTGCCCCGGCGGCGGTCGAAGATCGGGGTGGTTCGGCCTTGCGTGCGTGATGCTGCGGCCCGACCTTCGGCATTCCAGTGAAGCGAGCCTCCCCGCCGCTAACCGGATCCCTTATCGCCCCAGCACCGCAGCCGGTGGTCAGTATCATCGAGGGGCAGGTACTGAGGTCAGTTCGCCAGCTGTTCGGGCTCCATGTCGTAGCACTGCTGGACCTGCTCATGGCGGGTTCCCAGGCCGTCCGTGGCCTTCATGGACCAGGGCTTCTCGATGTTCTGTTTGGTCTCCTCGATCATCGACTTCGGCTCGAGATTGCGAAATGCGGTGACCTCGCCCGCGGCGACCGCGGTCAATGTGGCGTAGACCGGCTCCGGGTCGAACTGGGCGCGGGGGAAGGCCAGCTTCGAGTAGTCGAAGAGACGCTCCGACGGCTCGTCGATCCAGCTCTTCCAGGTATCGAAGCCGCGATCGTTGAAGCCGGTGAGAAACGGGCCGGGATTCACGGTCGCGACCTCGATATTATACTCCTGGAGCTCGGCTTTCATCGTCTGGGCGATGGCCTCGATGGCGTGCTTGGAGGCCGAGTAGATGCCGGTGAAGGGATTGACGTTGAGGCCTTCCCGTGACGACACCCAGACGACCCGGCCCTTGCCGCGCTTGATCATCTGCTTCGTGATGCCCTGGGTCAGGAGCAGCGGACCGATGACGTTCACCTCGAACTCGTGCCGCATGTTGTCGCCAGGGATGTCGATGACCGCCCCGCCCTCCAGCATGCCGGCATTGTTGACGAGGATCTCCACGTTCCAAGCGAGCGCCTTCCGGCGATCGCCTTCGCTCGCCACGTCGAGCTTCTCGATCTTCAGGGTGACGCCGCGCTCCTTGGCCTGGTTCTCCAGGATCTCGACCTGAGGATAGATCTCGACGCCCGCGATGACGTCGAAGCCCTTCTCGGCCAGTCTCATGGCAGCTTCATTGCCGAAACCGGTTCCTGCGCCGGTGATGAGTACGGTTTTCATGGTCGGTTCCTGTCGAAAAGTGATTGTTTGCAATGAAGGTCGGGTCGGCGTTGGACCGCAGTCTCTCAGGTCCGTGCCAGTTCTTCCGTGGTGCCGATCGCGGCGGCGTAGTCGTCGTCAGGCTTAACCCTGGCCGCATGGGCATACATCTGCGCCGCGGCGGCCATGCTCGGCATGGACGCGCCCCGTTCACGCGCATCCGCGAGCAGCAGCCCCATGTCCTTTGACATAAGCTTGGTCGGGAACTCGGCCGGGTAGCTGTTCGCCTTGGCCATCGCGAGCTTATGCTTATGATGCTCCGACACGAGGATGAGGTCGGACAGGACGTCAATGAGCACGTCCCGATCGAGCTTGGCAAGGGCAGCGTAAGCGAGAC
>CAXTFJ010000026.1:29604-31973 GCA_964243405.1 uncultured Lichenihabitans sp.
CCTTCCGCGAGTGCGGCGGTGCCAAGTGCCATGATGCCGTTGACGATCAACTTGGTTACGGCGCCATCACCGACGGCGCCGACATGAATCGTTTTGCGGCCGATCACTTCGAGGACTGGGGCGGCCGCCGCCACGTCTTTTCCGGCACCGCCCGCCAGAAACACGAGGGTGCCCGCCTCCGCCTCATGCGTGCTGCCCGACATCGGAGCCTCGACGTAGCCGAGCCCCTTGGCCAAAGCGGCCTCGGCGAGCGCCTTCGACGCCGTCGGCGAGACGGTGCTGAAATTGATGATCAGCTGACCGTCACGAGCGCCATCGAGCGCGCCGCCCGATGCGATCATGGACTGATGAAGCGCCGCGTCGTTGGGAACGACGACCAGAATTGCATCAACCTTCGACGCCAATGACGAGGGTTTGTCGACCAGCGGAAATCCATCGACCTCGTCCCCATCCTGGGCGATGTCGAACGCGATCACGGAATGACCGGCTTCACGCAGGTGCACGGCCATGCGGCGGGACATCGCGCCGAAGCCGATGAAACCGAGCCTGAGGTTGTCTGGCATGGTGTTCCTTTTTATGGGCCAAACAGGCGAGATGCGGAGCCACGCAAGTCACGTGAGCGAGGAGGTTAACCGACCGCCTTGATCCAGACGGCCTGGGCGTTGGTGAATTCCCGCAAACCGAAATGCGACAGCTCTCGGCCGTAGCCGCTGTTCTTCACGCCGCCCACCGGGATGCGCGGGTCCGTGGCGAAGAAGCCGTTGACGAACACGCCCCCGGTTTCCAGGCGGCGGACCACCTCGCGGGCTTTGGCGATGTCCGCGGTCCACAGGTTGCCACCGAGGCCGTAATCGCTGGTATTGGCCAGCGTGACGGCATGGTCGGCATCGTCGGCGATCGTGAACGCCGCCACCGGCCCGAAGACCTCCTCATCGAACGCAGCCATGCCGGGTTGCACGCCGGTCAGCACGGTTGCTTCATAGAAGAAGCCTGGCCCCTCGACAGGCTTGCCGCCCAGCACCAGTTTCGCCCCGGCCTCGACCGAGCGCCGGACCTGGTCGTGCACGCCGTCGCGCAGGTCGCCGCGGGCGATCGGCCCGAAGGTTGTCCCCGGGTCGAGTGGATCGCCGACCCTGATGTTCTTCACCGCCGCAACGAAACGCTGGATGAACACGTCGGCGATCGGCTTTTCCAGGATGAAGCGCTTGGCCGCCAGACAGACCTGACCGGCATTGCCGAACCGTCCTTTGATGCCCGCCTTGACGGCCTGGTCGATGTCGGCGTCGGCCAGCACGATGAACGGGTCGGCGCCGCCGAGTTCCAGCAGGCTTCTCTTCAACGCCTTGGCGGCGGTCGCGGCTACCGCGGCGCCCGCCCGGGCGCTGCCCGTGAGTGTGACGGCGGCGACACGAGGATCGGCGATCGCCTTGGCCACCGCGTCGTTGGCGGCGTTCAGATTGGCGAACACGCCTACGGGAAACCCGCTCGCCTCGTAGGCGGCCTGGAGGGCACGGGCGCAGCCCATCACATTCGGCGCATGTTTCAGCAGGAAGCCGTTGCCGGACAGCATGATCGGTCCGGCTGCTCGGATCACCTGCCAGATCGGCAGGTTCCACGGCATCACGGCCAGGATGGTGCCGATCGGCAGGAAGGACACGTAGACCTCGTCGTCCACGTCCGGCGCTGCCGGCTCGTCGGCCAGGATGGCGGGCCCGTGCTCGGCAAGCCACTCTAGCGTGGCGGCGCTCTTCTCGACCTCCGCCCGAGCCTCGCCGATCGTCTTGCCCATTTCGGCGGTGATCAGCCCGGCGAGCACGTCCAACCGGTTCCGCAACGTCGCCGCGAGGCGATGGTAGCAGGCGACACGATCTCCCATCGGCGTGCTGCGCCAAACGGCATAGGCCGCCTTGCTGGCCGCGAGCGTCGCTTCCACCTCATCCGGCGTCTGAAAAGAATAGGCTGCGATGAGCGCGCCGGTGGCCGGGTTGCGGGAAACCGCTCCCGCCGAGGCGTCGTGATCCTCTTGCTTTGCCATTGTTCTTTACCGGTCCTTTTTGTACCGACAAACTATCACCGCCGTTAAGGCCGTGGCAGACGTGCGGCGATCCTATGAGCCTTGGTCCCTGCTTGACGAACGCAGGACGTAGGCGACGACGGACAGGCTCGGTTGCCGTTCGGAGGCCAAGGAAACATAGGTGAAATCGACCATCCCTAGAACGGGGTGGCGCAGGCGCTTGAGCCCCTCATCGAAGCTCGCGACGTTGCCCTCGGGCCACCAGGCTCGGAACTCCGGGCTTGCTTCCGCCAACTCCGCGACCAGGCGGTCGAAGGGTTCCGGATCCGGCACGCGCGCCCGCGCGGCCCGGAAG
>CAXTFJ010000026.1:31983-33235 GCA_964243405.1 uncultured Lichenihabitans sp.
TCCACGATGAGCGTCCTGTAGGGCGGGTGCCGGAACATCAACCAAAGCGTGTTGCGCTGGTGGGCAGGCAGGGTGTCGTAGTCCACGAACAAACGCGCCACCGCCGCGTTCCAGGCGAGAATGTCCAGCCGGGCGTTCCGCACGTAGGCTGGAATGGGGTCCATGGCCTGGACCAGTTGGTCGAGGCCGTCGCTCAATTGGTCGCTCGGAGCCCGAGCGGGTGGGTCGCGAAGGCTCAATGCGAAAAGATGCGCGATCTCCGCCGTGTCCAGGCGCAGGACTTCACTGAGGCGGCGGAGCGTACCGGCGGATGCCTGAATGTCGCGTCCCTGTTCCAACCAGGTTTACCAGCTGACGCTGACACCAGCCAGCACCGCGACTTCTTCACGACGTAAGCCCGGCGTGCGGCGATAACCGACCGAGAGGCCCAGATCCGCGGGCTGTACGCGAGCCCGCCGATTTGCCAGAAACGTACCGAGCGCTTTGCGCTGGTCGATGGACGGTCTCGTCGGAATGCTATACTCCTCTTGTAAAGCTAAGCCGGGCGTCGACGCCCGGCTAGAGTGCGCATCAAGCTGATTTCAATGAGGGTGGCAAGATCAGCCATGGCGTGAGGCGGCTCGAACGCTCCACCGGATCGAGGTCCATCCACATTTGGACTTGCTCCATTTATCTTACTAACGATTTGCCTCAGCAAAGTCCGAGTCTCGGTCGAGCTTGTCTTTGAAACGGGCGTCCGGAGGCAAGGATACAAGACAGCCGAGGGTTGCGGTTCATGTGATCAGGAGCCGCTCCGGTGACGCGTGCCCGGCATGGCCGAGCGTAGCGCGCCTGAACGTTCGCCAGCTCTTCGGCGCCTGCAAGCCTGTGCCAGACGCACGCCGTTGGGCCCGCTGGCGATTGTGAGTCGGCGCTGCGCCATGATCGGCTTCCCAGAAGCTGATCCTTGCTGTCCGAAGGCGTGAGGGCATTCGACGCTTCTTTTGAGCGCGACGAGCCGCCCCGCCACAATCCGCCCTGCGCGCCTTCGTTGCGTGCCCTTTCCTTCACAAAACTCCACACACGTTCGACATGGCTGCAACACGACAGCGGTAGCTTGAGTTTGCGACACCGTCTCAAGGACGTCCGGCCATGACTGTAGATCTCCCCAGCGTGATGTTTGCCCTGGCTATGTTCGCGATCCCGTGCGCGGCCGTGATCCTCGGCGCGAGGGAAGGTAGGCGTCCTCCGCGCCGGATTTCGCCGTTCGGCC
>CAXTFJ010000026.1:33245-36649 GCA_964243405.1 uncultured Lichenihabitans sp.
CGTGCCGTGCTCGGAGGTGATGCTCGGTCGCCGGTGATCATCACGCGGCTTTGGCCGTTAGAAGCGCAAGCCGATGATTGAGCCACCGCTCACTATGGCCGGTAACGCTGTGGCTTGGGACAGTCATCGCACGCCCGGCGCGCGCATCACCAAGCCTTGTTGGCCGGCCAGCTTAAGGATTGCGGCAGATTGCTGCTTGTAACCGTGGGCTCCGATCTCCGGTCGATCGTGCACCAATTTTTGCTTCGTTTGACGAAGACCGTTCGTGCGACTCGATCAGGTTCGAGCGACGTCACACAACACTTCGGAGCAAGAAAACAGCATAACAATTTCACTTATACCGAGATCGATGGCAGAGAATGCACAATCCACGTCGACGAGCCATCGTCACCACTGATCCTGATTGACAGGACTGTTTCAATTTCAGGATGGATCAGCTCTGCGCAGCCGATGTCCACGCTTGCCGTGCTGGTCAACGGCGAAAAATATGAACCTGTCCATGTCTACGCGCGCAGCGACGTCGAGGCACGATACCCACGCGACGTTGCTGTTGGCTGGCGGTCTTCTGCGAAGCTGAGAAGGTGATGACGCCCTCGCAAGGTACGATCACGTTCGAACTGGTCGTCAATGGGCAGAAGGCGGTCGCGCGTCATCATCGATGTAACATGGATTGAGTTCGTATACTACATTCACATTCCGAAAGCCGCTGGATCAAGCGTTCGTCTGGCTTTTGAAAATGCTGCCCCGCTTCGAAAGCTCGCGGTTAACTCCGGTAATCCGTCTATCATGCCAGCGCAACTAAGCACGTTCACCCCACGCGCGCTCGACGATATCGATGTTGCAGGGTGAACTATCGGTTGCCCCGACGTGCGGCGGCCGAGTCGAGACCGGTGTTGGGAGGAGCGAGGCGTAGCCACCGCGTTGCGGCCGGCCGCGCCTGCCGGGCACATGGACCTGCGGCTGGTGTCAGCCCAGGGTCAGGAGGCCGTTGGTTGCGCTGGAGGCCTCGGCATTGGAACTCTGGGACGCGTAGGCCTGGAGCGCCTGCATCAGCGTGTCGAGCGCGACCTCGGCCGAGGTCGACGAGGTGATCGTGCTGGCAGTGCTCGATGTACCGGTGGAAGACGTGGTCGTCGAGGATGCGCTGTCCGCGTCGGTCAGGGATGCCAGCAGGCTTACGGCCGAGTCGGAACTCGACGAGCTTGTCGAGGTCGAGTCGCTCGAAGAGACGCCGCGGGTCCTACCGTGGTGGTGGTGACCGCCGACGGCTCCGGGTCCGCCCGGACCACTCGCACTCGACGAGCTGGACGTGGAGCTGCTCTCACTCGTGCTTCCAGCCGCGTAGGCCTGGAGCGCTTGGACCATGTCGTCGAGTGCGGTCGCGACAGCGTCCGACGACGTGCTGCTCGTAGACGAACTGGACGTGCTCGCGCTGGTCGTGTCCGACGTGCTCGTCGCGTCGCTCGCGGATGTCGCGTCGGTGCTTGACGACGACAGCAGGCTCAGTGCCGCATCGGAGGTCGACGAGCTTGCGCCGTCGGGCCCGCCCGGGGGCGGACCGCCGGGGCCGCCCGGACCACCAGGGCCGCCGGGTCCTCCTGGGCCGCTTGTCGAAGAACTTGAGGCGGAACTCGAAGAGATGGAGCCCCAGTTCGAAGCCGCCAATTGGCTGAGCAGGGCCGCGAAGGCGGAAGACGCCAAGGCCGAACTTGCGGTGTCGCTGGACGACGAGGACGAGGTCGAGCTGGACGTGCTCGCCGACGAGGACGACGTTGAAGACGCGGAGGTGGAGCTCGCCGACGCGCTGCTGTTGCTGGAAAGCAATTGCCGCAGCAACGCCCAGTTGTTGCTCGATAAGCCGTTCGTTGAGAGGGACATGCTGGACCTCAGGCAGTGTTCGTCAGACCTTCACCGGTCGACCTTAAGTCGAGGTTAATCGTCTCGTTCCTTACGCTGCGGCGGATGCGGCCACGCCGGACCGGCTCCAGTCGGGCTGCCCGGCCTCGTGGTCGCCGTAGCGGCAGGCCCGTTCTCCGAGGTGGGTCACCTCCTGCGTCAGGGCGACATCGCACCAGATCCGGAAGCCGGCGCGGCGGGCGTCGGCACAGAATTGGAAGTCCTCGCCGATGATCTGCTCATGCTGCTCATTGATGCCGAACCGGAAGCAGGGGCGCGGCAAACGGTCGAACACGTCCATGCGGATGAGCAGGCATCCCGTGGGCATCACCTCCATCTCGATCAGCCCGTTCGGCTCCGGATGAGGCTGCGGGTTCAAGGCGCGTCCGATCACCTGGAAGGGCGGCACGCGGCGGACGTAGGTCGCCCCGACGATCGCCTGGCGATGCAGGAGCAGGCGCAGCAGCGTCGTGGGCGGGAACTCCATGTCGCTGTCGAGGAACAGGAGGAAGTCGGCGCCGAACTTGCGGGCCTCGTCCACGGCGTTGTTGCGCGCGATGGCGACGATCGAGGATTTCACGCTGGACAGCTGCAGGGGGAGGTCGCCCGAGCCCCGGTACAGGCCGGCGAGCGCGATCGCGAAACCGGCGTGCACCATGGTCCCCGAGGGAAACGCGATCGACACGCGCGGCAGGCCGGCTGGTTTGGCGGACATGCATCACCGTTGGATGGAGGACCGGACCAGGGTGGCGACCCTGGCTTGCCCGGGGCTTATTCTACGGATCGGTGCCGGCGTGCCACGCCGGCACTGACCAGCGACGCGTTCGGGCTCCTCACCTGCCGCGCCCTACAAGCGCTCTTGAAGCCTGGGGATCCGGCTTCGGCACCTGCCTGGAAGTACCGACACCCTGGTTGCTCGGATCCACCTTGCAAAGACGTCAAGCCGCGTCGATTCTGTCCTTCGCCGAAGGCTTCGCGTCTATCAGCGCCATCAAATAGGCGTCGATGAAGCTCCCATCCTGGCGCTCGACAAAACCGCTGAGGCGTCCCTCCGTCACGAAGCCGAACCGACGGTAAAGCGCGATGGCGCGGGCGTTATCGACGAAAACGGTCAGCTGCAGGCGACCGAGCCCCATCATCGCTCGGGCCGTGTTGACCATGCAGAAAAGGAGAGCGGTGCCGAAACCGCGGCGCTGGTGGGCGTGATGGTCATGGAGGAACTCCCGCAGACGGATGGGTCGATGCGGAAGCTAGGGTCCTGGCCAAGGCGACACAGCTTAAATCGAGGTCATGACGCCGTTGTAAGCTTTGGCTGCGCACCGGTCAGGGCGGCGGCACCCCCACCATGAAGGTCTGCAGCTTCTGCTGAAGCTTGTCCGGCGGCGGGTTCTCACCGAACACGAAATAGGCGTCCTTGGGCAGGTCCTTGGCCCAGGCCGCGATCTGCTGGCGGCGCAGGGGCGCGTCGTCGATCTCGGTGGCGTAGAACGACACGTGCGGAATGACCG
>CAXTFJ010000026.1:36659-39937 GCA_964243405.1 uncultured Lichenihabitans sp.
GCGCTGGTGGGCGTGGTGCACGCAAAGGGTGAGCGCGCCCGTATGCTTCTGCCGACCCGGCAGGGGATAGACGCCCCCGTATGCCACGACGGCTCCGTTCATGAGGCCGACGACCTCGAAGGAACCGGGCGGGAACGACCCCAGGAAGGCAGCGACGTCAGCGGGGGACGCGAGGTCCAGGGTCGCGCCGTTGCGCTGAAAGTCAGCATGGCCGAGCAACGAAGCGAGACCTGCGGCGTCCTCGTCTCGACGCTGACGGAGGATGAGACCGTCCGGCCAGCGGATCGGTGGCTCAGGAAGCGGCGCGAATGCACCGGCAGGCCTGTGCTGCTGAACGGTGGGAGAGGGGTGAACGGCTAGCATGGGCGGCCATTATGCTGACCATCCCACCTTGCCCCGAACTGAAGCGGCACGCCCGCTTGAACGCCCGACGCTCGCGAAGGGAAACCCGCTGAACGCGGGTGAAGGGCGCAGCCCCTCCGGCCGGGGCCGGCGTAACGCTTAACGAAGCGGCAAGGCCGGTCACGTATCCTGGAGCGAGACGGGAACCAGCTGCCATGACGACCTCGACACTGCTTGGCTACGAGCTTTACGCCAACAACATGCCGCAGAGCCTGCGGACGCTCGCGGCCGAGCCCGAGAACAAGAACGCGCAGGCCTATTACGACGCCAACATCGGCAGCGTGAAGACGGTCGACGACTTCATCAACAACTACCGGCTGTTCTCCTATGCCATGAGCGCCTACGGCCTGAGCGACCTGACCTACGCCAAGGGCCTGATGAAGAAGGTCCTGACCAGCGACCTCAGCAGTTCGACGAGCGTGGCGAACCAGCTCTCGGACCCACGCTACAAAGCGTTCGCCGAAGCCTTCAACTTCTCCACGACCGGGGCGGTCCAGCAAACGTCGATCCAGAGCTCCGCGCAGCAATCGGCCACGGTCACGGCCTTCAAGGCCAACGAGACCGACCTGGACGACGACACGGTCGATGACGCCACAACCTACTACACGAGCCACATCGGCTCGGTCACGAGCTTCGCGGACTTGGAGAAGGACCCGAAACTCTACCAGTACGTGTTGACGGCCTACGGCGTCGACCCCGGCACGCCGCAGGCGCAGGTGGAGCAGATCGTCGAAGGCAGCCTGTCGGACCCCAACAGCGTGCTCAACACGACGACGGGCGCGGGCTACGGCGCGCTGCACAATGCCTTCAACGTCGGAACGGACGGCACTGTCGCGGCTGGCACCCTGGTGGCGCAAACGAGCGACCAGACCAGTGCCACCATCGCGGCCTACGCGAACTCGGTGGGCAGCGACACGGTTTCGCAGAACACCGCATCGGCGGAAACGACCTATTTCGGCAACGCGATCGCCAATGTCACCAACGTCAGCCAGCTCATCAGCGACCCGCGGCTGCTGAACTACGTCGTCACGGCCTACAACCTGCCCTCGTCCACCACGCCCGACATGCTCGACGAGATCCTCACGAGCGACCCGAACGACCCCACGAGCCTCGTCAACTCGGTCAACGACCCGGGCTACAAGGCGGCGGCACAGGCCTTCAATTTCGCGTCCGACGGGTCGCTGAAGGCCAACACGCAGTTCCAGACGTCCGACCAGCAGCAGTCCACCGTCGCGCTCTACGCCTCGCGCTCCTCGTCCGACACGGCCGACGTGGACTCGGCCACGCAGTATTACGAGGCCAACATCGGCTCGATCACGTCGGTCAGCCAGCTTCAGCAGAACACGCAGCTCTATGACTACGTGCTCAAGGCCTACGGTCTCGACTCGAGCACACCCGAGTCGACCGTTGCGGATGTGCTCGAACAGGACCCGACCTCGTCCACCAGCACGGTTGCCACGACCGACGGCTCGCAGGACCTGGCCCTTCAGCAGGCCTTCGACCTCGACGGCAGCGGCAACGCCACCGATGTCCTGACCGTGCAGTCGCCCGCCGCGGTGACGTCCGCCACCAACGCCTACATGAACCTGGCGAGCAGCGATTCCGCGTCGCAGACCAAGGCCAAGACCGAAACCGCCTACTACACGTCCGCCATCGCCAAGGTCACGACCGTGGGGGCGCTGCTGAGCGACAGCCGTCTCGTCAGCTACGTCGAGACGGCTTATGGCATACCCACCTCCACCACGACGGACAAGCTGCGGCAGGTGCTGACCAGCGATCTCAGCTCTTCCACGAGCGTCGCCAACACGCTCGGGGGCGCCTACCAGCAGGTCGCGCAGGCCTTCACCTTCAACACGAGCGGCCTGCCGACCCATCAGTCCGTCCAGACCGCGCAGAACGCCGCGCAGATCCGCACCACCGACCAGACGTACCTGCAGCAGGCGCTCGAAACCGAGGCCGGGCAGAGCAACGCGGGCGTGCAACTCGCGCTCTACCTCCAGCGCAAGGGTCCCACGATCACCAACGCCTACCAGATCCTCGCCGACTCGGCCCTGACGAAGATCTTCCAGACCTACCTCGGCCTGCCCTCGTCGACGTCGAGCACGGACATCGACCAGCAGGCCGCCTACATCACCAGCAAGATCAACTTCAAGGACCTGCAGGACCCGACCAAGCTCACCAAGATGGTGCAGAGCTTCGCGGCCCGCTACGACGTGGCCAACCCCGATACGACGGAGCAGAACACGATCGCGATGCTGTTCGGCGGTGGTTCGTCGGACGGCAGCTGACGACACCACTGTGACGCCTTAGGCCGCACGGACTGAGCCGCGCAGCACGAGGCGACGGCCGCTGCCATCAAGGCATCCGCCTCCTCCTTATTGCTTTACCCGCTCCGTGGACACGACCTCGCCCGAGCTTGCGAGACGTGATGCCAACGGTGGGAACGCAGCGCGTCGAGAGCGTGCGGTGGTGCGCACAGCGGCGATCGAAAGGCGCTCCCGTCCGCGGTGGGTGCACTTCGACCCGATGGGAGTGCCGATCTCCGCCCATCGGCTTCGGTGGCGACCACGCCCTCCGCCCCGAAGCGGGCGTGCCAGCGGATCGCGCTCGTGGTCCGTCCAGCGGGCCTGCCGTACGACCCCGGGAACTATCACCGCCGTAATCGATGATCCTCTCGTCAACCTGCCGCTTGAAGCAGCCTGACATCCCATGCCGCCGACCGCGGTGGCCTCGATCGTCAGGGGGCACGACCAATCGGAGAAGAGACGTTAAAGCAACTCTCTCGATCTAATTCCGCAATCAGGGTTCGCAGCGGCGTGTTATACCAACTCTCGCTGAGCGAGACTCACGGGCTATGCGAATCGGCTGAAGGCTGA
>CAXTFJ010000027.1:0-34216 GCA_964243405.1 uncultured Lichenihabitans sp.
GAACAAGAATTGGGAGCCGATGTTCGACCGCCTGATCGCCATGCGCGAGGGGGAAGGGCTCAAGTTCAACTTCGTGATCCAGGTCGACACGCTCTGCCACCGCATCCCGAACTTCATCGCGAAGGCCGCGCGCGCCGGCGTCACCCGCGTGTTCCTCGGGCTCGAGAACATCAACCCGGATGCGCTGCTCGGCGCCAAGAAGAAGCAGAACCGCATCGCCGAATACCGCACCATGCTGCTGCAGTGGAAGGCGGTCGGCTGCTTCACCTACGCGGGCTACATCCTGGGCTTCCCGAACGACACGCCCGAGTCGATCGTCCGCGACATCGAGATCATCAAGCGCGAACTGCCGCTCGACCTGCTCGAATTCTTCTGCCTGACGCCCCTGCCGGGCTCGGAAGACCACAAGAAGCTGCACGCGTCCGGCGTCGCCATGGACCCGGACATGAACAAATACGACCTGGAGCACGTCTGCACCGCCCACCCCAAGATGAGCAAGGCCGAGTGGGAGCGCGCCTATCGGCTCGCCTGGGAAACCTACTACACGCCCGAGCACATGGAGACGATCATGCGCCGGGCGGTGGCGGTCGGCATCTCGCCGGGCAAGATGCTGTTCCTGCTCATCTGGTTCTACGGCTGCGTGACGCTGGAGAAGATCCACCCGCTGGAGGGCGGCTACCTGCGCCGCAAGGTCCGCACCGACCGAAGGCCCGGCCTGCCGCGCGAGAACCCGCTGCTCTTTTATCCGCGCTACGCGCTCGACCTCGTGGGCAAGCACGTCGCCATCGGCAAGCTCGTCTGGCGCATGCACACCATCCGCAAGTCCATCAAGGCCGACCCGAAGCGCCGCGAGTACATGGATATCGCGCTGACCGCGGTGCCCGACGAGGAACTCGAAAACCTCGAAATGTTCAAGGTGAGCGAGGCCGCGAAGGTCGCCGCCGCCAAAGCCAAGCGGATGGTCGCGGCGGAATAGCACGCGCGGACCGCCGAGAGTTCGACGGTCCGGTTTCACGCTTTCTCAAGCGCACCGGTGTTGTTCTGGTCTTTGGGCTGGAACGAAACACCGATGCGCGACCGTCTGAACCTTCTCGATCCGTTGCGGCTGTTCGCGGCGCTATCGGTGGTGGCCTTCCACTATGCCTACAGGGGCGCCGCCGCGGACGGGCTGACCCAGGTCACGGTGCCCGCGTGGAAGCCCGTCGTGCAGTACGGGTACCTGGGCGTCCAGCTGTTCTTCACCATCAGCGGCCTTGTGATCGCGATGTCGGCGCAGGGACGCACCGCGGAAGACTTCGTCATAGCCCGCCTCATCCGCATCTATCCCGGCTTCGCGACCTGCATGACGATCTCGTGCGTCGTCATCTTCTGGTTCGGGGCGCCGACCTTCACCACCAGCGCGACGCAATGGGCCGCGAACCTGCTGGTGCAGCCGTCGGTCCTGCATCAGCCCTTCGTCGACGGCGTCTACTGGTCGATCGTCTACGAGATCATCTTCTACGGCTGGATCGCGGTCCTCCTGAAAAGCGGGTTGCTGTTCAGGCATTTCGAGATGATCGCGCTCTGCTGGATCGGCCTGTCCACCGTCAACGAGCTTGCAGGTCCGTCCCTGCTCGTGCGGCGCCTCTTGCTGACCGACGCGAGCGGCTTCTTCGTGGCCGGCATGATGATCCATCAGCTCCACGCGAAAGGCTTGAGCCTGCAGCGGGGCGTGATCCTGGCGTTGGCGGCCGAACTCGCGAGCGGGCAGGCCATCATCGCGTCGCGCTACAACTTCGCCCATTTCGGCGCCGTGCTGTCGCAGCCCCTGATCGTCGCGCTCAGCCTCGCTGCGATCGGCCTCGTGGGGGTGTGCGCCGGAGTCAAGAACCGGGGCCTTCCGCAGGCCGTGGCCGTCGCGGTCGGCGGGCTCACCTATCCGCTCTACCTGCTGCACCAGACCATAGGCTTCGTAATCTTCAACAGGCTGGGTGGACGAATGCCTCCTGCCCTCCTGGTGACCGCGGCGGCCATGGTCATGATCGCGCTCTCGCTGCTGGTCTTCTTCGCCGTCGAAAGACCGGTTCAGGCCTGGCTGAAGCGCCGGCACCACGCGTTCCGACCCCGGCGGCCGGCTGGTCGAGGCAGTGAGGCGGCGAGGCCCTGAAACGGCAGTCGGGCCGCACCGTCCGCCCGTCGTGAGGATTGGCTCAGGCCGAAACGCGTCGCAGCAGCAGCGTCACGATCGTGCCCTCGCCGGGACGGCTGTCGATCCGGGCGATGCCGCCCGCGTGACGGGCCATGCCGTAAACCTGACTCAGGCCGAGGCCGGTCCCCTGGCCCAGGGCCTTTGTGGTGAAGAAGGGATCGAACGCGCGGCTCACCACGTCGGCGGGCATGCCCGTCCCGCTGTCGGCGACGCGGATCGCGACGTAGTCGCCCGCGGGCAGGTCGAGGTCGTCCGCCAGGGTGACGGGCTCCGCCGCGATCGTCAGGTCACCGCCCTCCGGCATGGCATCGCGCGCGTTCACGGCAAGGTTCATGAGCGCGGTCTCGAACTGCGCGCGGTCGGCCAGAACATCGAGTGGGGCCGCGGGCACCGCGACGCCCACCCGAGCGGCCTTGCCCAGCGTGCGTTCGAACAGGTCCCGCAGGCCCGACAGCACGGCACCCAACGGAACCGCTTCGACTTCCACCTGCTCGGAGCGGGAGAAGGAGAGCAGCTGGCTCGTCAGCTTCCGGCCGCGCTCGCTGGCCAATTGCGCGGTCGCGGCCCAGGACCCGACCCGGACGGGATCGCCCGGCTGCCAGCGGATCAGTTCCAGGTAACCGCTCACCGCCTGCAGGATGTTGTTGAAATCGTGCGCGATGCCGCCCGTGAGCTGCCCCAGGGCCTGCATCTTTTGCGTCTGGGTCAACGAGGCGTCGCGCGCCTTGTCGAGCGTGACGTCGCGTCCGACCCCGTAGATCGTGTCCCCGTCGGCCGCGAGCGCCCAGGTGAGCCAGACGAGGCCACCGTCGCTCCGGTCGAGCCGCGCCTCGAAGCGCCGAAGCGTGCCGTTTGGCACGGCGGACAACGCGGCCGCGGCCTGGGCGCGGTCGCCGGGGTGAACCAGGTCGAGAAAGCGGAGGCCTCGCACGTCCCGGCCCAGCAGCCGCGTCCAGGCGGGGTTCAGGACGGTGATGTCGCCCTTTTCGAGAACGACGAACAGGTCATTTGAAAGGTCGTGGATGTGATCCCGCTCGCGTTCGGCGCGGGCGGCCATCCCGCGGAGGTCATCGGCCAGAACGAGGAGGCGCTCCTCGCGGCGATGATCGTCGGACACGTCCATGGTGATGCCGACGAAGCGCGTCACGGGGCCGTCGGGGCTCTGCACGGGTACGCCGTGCACGCGAAGCCAGCGCCGCGCGGTGTCCGCCGCACCCCCGACGCGGACGTCGACCGAGAAGGGACGCGCTCCACGCCGAGCACCACGGATGGCGGTGATCGCGACGGTCCGGTCGTCAGGATGCACGGCGCGGATCAGGGCGCGAAGGTTTGGCGCCCTGTCGTCCGCCGGGTCTCGGCTCGCGACGCGAAACACGTCCGGCAGCCCCTCAAGCGAGTCGCCGCGCAGATCCCAGTCCCAGACCCCGATGCCGGCCGCGCGCTGGGCGAGCAGCAGCCGCGCCTCGCTGGCGCGCAGGTCGTGCTCCACAGTTTTGCGCTCGGTCACGTCCATGACGATGCCGAGCGCGCGGATTGGCCGCCCCGTATCATCGGTCACGGACTGGGCGCGCAGCAGCACCCAGCGAACCGAGCCGTTCGGCCAGAGATAGCGGAATTCGCTTTCCACGAAGCGGTCGCCGCGCCTCATCGCGGCGGCGCCCTCGGCCCGGAGGCGCTCGCGCTCGCCGGGATAGTAGCGGGCGCGAATGTCCTCCGTGGTGGGCTCGGCGCCGGGTGGGAACCCCATCAAACGGAACAGGTCGGGTGAGCCGGTCAACCGGTCGGCGGCGAGATCGTAGTCCCATACCGCCATGCGGCCCGCCGCGATGCTGAGCGCGAGCCGCGCTTCCGTATCCGTCCCGTCCGGGGGTCGCCCGGCGCGCGTTTCCAGCCACAGCCGAAGCGGGCGTCCATCCACCCGCACGGCGCTGACGCGCGCCGAGGTGGTAAACGTCTCGCCGTCCTGTCCGATCCGGGGGAGGTGTCCGTCCCAGTCCAGACCCTTGTCCAAAGCCGCGTCGACAGCGGCGAGCAGGGGGGCGACGTCCCGGCCCGGTTCCGTCAGACCCGCGACAGGGCGGCCCGTCAGGAGCGCCGTTCCATACAGGCTGGCTGCGGCCGAATTGGCGAAACGGACGATCCCGTCAGCGTCGGACAGCAGGGCTGATTCGCGAACCCGCTCGAGCACCCTTTCGAGGGTCAAGCTTTCCGCCCCGGGAAGGCGTCGGGGATCGGGGCCGTCCTCGTACGGTGGAGCATCCTGCTCGTACATGATAAACCCTGGCCTTTCAGGGTTGTAGCACGCGGGATGAACCGGGCTATTGAGCCGGTGTGGATTCACCCCGCGACATTATGGCCCAGCAAACCCCGTTTGCTAAACAATGTTAAAGTTTTGCGCGACATGCGTGTCCATCCACGAAGGAGGGCACGGCAAGAGTTTTGCGACAGATTTGGTGGTCGAGGGCGCCGGAGCATCAATCCGGACCTGAGGCGTGATGCCCTTCACTTGGGATCGCATGTGTCTCCGAGACCTCCGGTGCGTTACCGCCCGCCGGGGGCGCCGTGCTTGATCGACGTGATGCTGCGAGGCTAGCCCCGGGGAGAACGGCTGATGGACTGGCGCGTCTGGATCGGGTTCGTGGCCGCCTCTGCCGTCATGGGCCTCGTGCCGGGACCCGGTGTTGCGAGCATCGTAGGTTATGCGCTGACCTCCGGGCGCCGGGTCGCGCTCGCCTCGGTGGCGGGCATGGCGACGGGCAACGCGGTGGCGATGACGCTGTCGCTGCTCGGCGTAGGGGCGCTGCTCGCCGCCTCCGCGACGGCCTTCGCGGCGGTGAAATGGACGGGCGCCCTGTACCTGATCGGGTTGGGGGCACACACGATCGTCCGCGCGCGCAAGGGCGTCGACGCGGAGGCGGACCGGCGGCCACCCGTGAAGGCGTGGATGGCTTTCGCGGGCACCGTGGCGGTGGGCACCTTCCACCCGAAGACGATCGTCTTCTTCGTCGCCTTCGTGCCGCAGTTCATCAGCCCGGAGCGCGGCTACGCGCCCCAGGCGGTCCTGCTGACCGCCACCTTCTGCCTGACGGTGGCGGCCACGGATGCGGGTTACGCGGTCGCGGCCTCGAAAGCCGCGCTTCTGCTCCGGACACCTCGCGCCCGCCTCTGGTCCAAGCGCGCCGGGGGCGGCGTGCTGGTCGCGTCCGGCCTCGCGACAGCCGCATCGCGCGGGTGACCGCGGCACGGAGGGGACGGCTCGCGGGCCGGTGCGTCAGTGCGGCGGATGCAGGGTCACGGGAGCCCGCGTCATCGTGCGGCGTCCGCGCTTGAAGGCCATCAGCACGGGGGCGATCTCCGCCACCCCGGCCACGGGGTCGCGGCAGTCCAGCACCGCGAGGTCGGCGGCGTCGCCCACCGCGCATCCGTAGTGTTTCAGGTTCATGAGCCGGCCGGAGCGGATGGTGACCATCGCCAGACATTCGGTCAGGTCGGCCGGGGCGCCGACGTGGCAGGTGTTGGCGTAGAGGTTTGCCATGCGCAGCAGCGAGCAGTCGCCGAAGGGCGTGAACGGGTTCAGCACGTTGTTGGTGGACAGCGAGCAGTTCACGCCGTGGTGCAGCAGCTTATGGGCGCAGGTGACGCCGCGCGCCCCCGGATGGTCGCCGCCGCGACCCATCAGGTAGAGGTCGGTGGAGGGCAGCACGGTGAGGGCCACGCCGGCCCCGGCGAGGCGCTTGGCGGCGGCGTCGAACAGGGCCGCCGAGGCGCCCGCGAGCTTGGTGACGTGACCCACCGTGACGCGGCCCCCGTAGCCGAAACGCTCGGTGAGGTCGCACACGTAGAGCAGGTCGAGGCCGTCGGGGTCGGGACCGAAGTCCAGGTGCATGTCGATGTCGACGTCGAACTCGCGCGCCAGCGCGAAGACGCGGTCGATCTGCCCGTGCGGGTCGCTGTCGACGTAGGGCGCGGCGCCCACCGCCCCGCAGCCGCGCTTCAGGGCCTCCACCATCAGCTCGTCCGTGCCCGGGTTGTTGAGCAGCCCTTCCTGCGGGAAGACGCAGACCTGGAGGTCGAGCGCCCAGGCATAGTCCTTCACGAGCGGCAGCACGCCCTCCAGCCCGCGCAGCCCGATGGTCGGGTCCACCTCGACGTGGGTCCGCATGTGGACGGTGCCGTGCGCCACGGCCTTGTCGAGAGTGCGCCGGGCGCGGGTCGCGACGTCGTCGGGCGTGAAGTCGCGCTTCAGGCGGGCCACCGTCGCGATCGCGGCGCCGATGTCGCCCATCTCGGGGCCGCAGCGGTCGAGGATGCAGGACTTGTCGAGGTGGATGTGGGTCTCGACGAAGCCGGGGACGAGCAGGCGGCCGTCGAGGTCGACCACCTCGCCGTCCGCCGCGAGCGAGGTCTCGACCGCGGCGATCCGGCCTCCCCGGATGCCGACGTCGACGATGCGGGCAGGATCCTGAAGGAGGCGCGCCCGGCGCAGGATGAGGTCCATGGAAGCAGGTCCGAAGTGGAAGCGGAGTGGGTGGCGTCGCCCGGATCAGGCCGCGAAAGCCGAAGGTGGCGACGCCTCGCGTTGCGGGTCGGAAGGGCGGAGCGCAGTGGATCGCGGCACCAGGAAGCGTGCCGAGAACCTCACAGCATGGGCCGCCCCGCAAACCCAAGGACAGCCTCCACCGCGGCCGCGGCCGACAGGAGATCGCCGTCACGGTTGGCGGGGCCGATGAGCTGCAGGCCGACGGGCAAACCTTCGCTCAGGCCGCACGGCAGGCTGAGCGCCGGATGGCCCGTCATGTTGGCGAGCCCGGAGGACAGCATCTCGCCGTCGCCCCCCTCGCCGTCGAGCGCGGGATCCTCGGCCGGCGCCACGAAGGCCACCGCGGGGCTGAGCAGGACGTCGAGGTCCGCGAAGAGCGCCTCGACGGCCCGGGTCAGGCGCGCCCGCAGGCGCTGGGCCCGGACGTAGTCGATCCCCCGCACGAGCGCGCCTGCCTCGATCTGCGCGCGGGTGCCGGGCGCGTAACCCTCGGCACGCGCGCCGCGCAACTCCGCGTGGACCAGCGCGGCCTCGGGGCCCAGGACGGCCAGGAGGCCGGCGTTGACGGCGGCGAGGTCGGGGACGTCGACGCGCCGCAACACCGCGCCGGCTCCGGTCAGCTGGTCGAGCGCGGCCGCGACCGCGGCGCGTACGCCGGGTGTGACGAGCGGGGAATCGAGGTGGACGCCGATCAAGCCCACGCGCAAGCCCGCGGGCGACCGAGCCTTCGACGTATTCGCGGATCCGGTGAGGCCCGCCAGCAGGGCCGCGGCATCGGCGACCGTGCGGGCGAGCGGTCCCGCGTGGTCGAGCGACGGCGAGAGCGGGAATACGCCCTCGGTCGACACCAGACCGAAGCTCGGCTTCAGTCCGACGATCCCGCAATAGGCGGCGGGGATGCGGATGGAGCCGCCCGTGTCGATACCGACCGCCACCGGCACCACACCCGCCGCGACCAGCGCCGCCGAGCCGCCGCTGGAGCCGCCCGACGTGCGGGTCACGTCCCTCGGGTTGTTGGTCTGCCCGATCGCGGGGTGGGCGATGCCGTAGGCGAATTCGAGCAGGTTGGTCTTGCCCAGCGGCACGGCCCCCGCCCCGCGCAGGCGCCGCACCAAGGCGGCGTCGGTCACTGGCAGGACGGGGTCGACGGCGCGGGTCGCGTAGGTCGTCGGTACGCCGGCGACGTCGATGATGTCCTTGATCGCGACCGGGATGCCGTGCAGCGGCCCGCGGTCGCGCCCGTCCCGCAGCTCGCGCGTGGCGAGGTCCGCGGCGCGCAGGGCCTCGTCCCGCATGGGGTCGATCACGGCGTTCAGCCGTGGTTCGAGCGCGTCGAGCCGGGCCAGGGCGGCTTCCGCGACCTCGAGCGGCGTCGTGGTCCCGGCGCGGTAGGCGGAGCCGAGGTCCGCCACGCCGGAAAAAGGGTCGGGGGCGCTCATCCCGGCGCTCCTGCCGCCGCCACCGCCTCCTGGTGCCAGCAGGCGGCCCGCCGGCCCGGCTCGACGTCGGCGAGCGGCGGGCTGTCGCTTCGGCAACGGTCGGTGCGGAAAGCGCAGCGGGGCTGGAACGCGCAGCCCGGCGGCATGGCGGCGAGGCTTGGCGGCGTCCCCTCGATGGACAGCAGCGGCACGCGCGCCGCGCCCCCGCGCGGCACCGAGCCGAGGAGGCCGCGCGTGTAGGGGTGACGCGGCCGGGCGAACAGGGCCGACACCGGCCCCGTTTCCACCAGGCGGCCCGCGTACATGACGGCGACCGTGTCGCAGGTCTGCGCCACCACGCCCAGGTCGTGCGTGACCAGGACCACGCCCATGCCGAGCCGGTCGCGCAGGCTCAGGATGAGTTTCAAGATCTGATCCTGAATGGTCACGTCGAGCGCCGTGGTGGGCTCGTCGGCGAGCAAGAGGCGGGGTTCGCCCGCCAGCGCGATGGCGATCATGGCGCGCTGGCGCATGCCGCCCGAGAACTGGTGCGGGTAGTCGCCGAGCCGGGAGGCCGCGGCCGGGATGCCCACAAGGTCGAGCAGCTCCACGGCGCGGGCGTGGCGCGCGCGGGCATCGAGGTGCGTGTGGGCGCGCAGGCTCTCGTCGATCTGGGTTTCGACGCTGAGCACGGGGTTCAACGCCGTCATCGGCTCCTGGAAGATCGTCGCGACCTCGCGGCCCCGCACCTGCCGCAACTGCCGGTCGGTCAGCCGCAGCAGGTCGCGCCCGCCCCAGATGACCTCGCCCTCCGTCGTGGAGGGTGGGCGGACGAGGCGCAAGAGCGAGCGCAGCGTCACGCTCTTGCCCGAACCCGACTCGCCCACGAGCCCCAGCACCCCGCCCGGAGCCAGGTCGAAATCGACGTGGTCGACGGCCGTCACGGGTCCGGCGGGGGTGGGGAAGCGCGTCGTCAGCCCGCGCACCCGCAGGCCGCCGGCCGGAACCGACACCGCCGCGACGCTCACCGCCGCGGCCTGAGCATGTCAGCGAGCCCATCGCCCAGCAGGCTGAAGCCCAGGCCCGTCAGCACGATCGCGATACCGGGGAAGATGGAGATCCACCAGGCGGCGTTCATATAGTTCTTGCCGTCGGCGATCAGCACGCCCCATTCGGCGGTGGGCGGCTGGGCGCCCAGGCCCAGGTAGCCCAGGCTGGAACCGAGCAGGATGCACAGCGCCATGTCGGTCATCCAGTAGACCAGCGCGCCCGAGATCGCGTTCGGCAGCAGGTGGCGCAGCACGATGCGGGACGTCGAATAGCCCATGACGCGGGCCGCGGCCGCGTAATCGAGCCTGCGCTGGACGCCAACCTCGGCGGCGATCAGCCGGGCGTAGAAGATCCAGCCGACCGCGCTGACCGCGATGTAGAGGTTGATGAGGCCGGGCCCCAGCACCGCCACGATCGCGATCACCAGCACCAGGAACGGAAAGGTCACGATCGCGTCGATCACCCGGCCCAGCAGCGTCAGCGCCCAGCCGCCGTAATAGCCCGCGAGCGCCCCCACCAGCGTTCCGAACAGGATGGGGAACAGCGTGCCGAAGAGCGCGATCTGCAGGTCGACCCGGAACGCCCAGATGGTGCGGGACAGGATGTCCCGCCCAAAATTGTCGCTGCCGAAAGGATGGGCCGCGGATGGGCCCTTGAGGATGGCGTGGTAGTCGAATTTCGTGGGGTCGTAGGGCGCGATGCGGCCGGGGACGACCGCCAGCGCCAGCGCCATCAGCAGGAGCGCCGCGCCCACCAGGAAGGTCACGGTCGGGCGCGGCAGGCGGACGGGCTTGCGGGTCCGAGGCCGCGCGAGACTGCGGCGCGACAGGACGTCTTCGGCGGCCGTCACCGCGCCACCCGAGGGTCGAGCCAGCCCTGCAGGAGGTCGGTCAGCAGGAAGACGAGCGAGACCGTCACCGCGAGCGCCAGCGTCAGCCCCTGGATGACGGGGTAGTCGCGCCCGTAGATGCTGTCGATCATCAGCCGGCCCACGCCGGGAATAGCGAACACCACCTCCGTGATGACCGAATTGCCGAGCAGGGTCCCCACGAAGGGACCGAGCAGGGCGACGGTCGAGATCAGCGCGTTGCGCAGCACATGGCGCGCGAGCACGACCCTGGGCGCGAGCCCCTTCGAGCGTGCGAAATCGACGTATTCGGCCGCGAGCACGTCGACGATCGCACTGCGCAGGTTGCGCATCAGCACCGCCGCGAGGCTGACGCCCAGCGTCAGGGCGGGCAGGAACAGGTGGTAGACCCGGTCGCCCCAGGTGTCGCCGTAGCCGCCCACCGGGAACAGCCGGAGGTGCGCGGCGAACACGGTGAGCAGCACGAGCCCCACGTAGAAGACCGGCATGGACAGGCCGACCTGGAAGGCGCCGCGGATGGCCATGTCGGCGGCCCGGCCGCGCCGCAGGGCCGACACGAAGGCGAGCGGCACGGCGAGCACGATCGCGATGACGGTCGCCATGCCGGTCAGCAGCAGGGTGGGGGGAAGTCGCTGGCCCACCAGGTCCCAGACTGGGGCCTGGACGACGATCGAGCGCCCAAGGTCGCCCGTGAACACGCGTTCGACATAGAGCAGGAACTGCACCGGCAGCGGCTGGTCCAGCCCGTAGGCGGCCCGCATGGCCGCGATCTGCGTCTCAGATACCCGGTCGCCCGCGATGGCGCTCAGGGGATCGCCCGGCAGGAGCCGGACGAGCACGAAGGTCACGACCAGGATGAAGAGCAGCGTCGGCACCATCTGGCCGGCGCGGCGGAGCACGGACCCGAGGCTCACGATCCCACTCAGTTCGCGCGGGCCGTCACTTCTCCAGGTACGCGCCCGAGAAGATGTTGTTGCCGAGCGGAATCTGCAGGAAGCCCTTCAGGGTCGTCTTCGTCACCACCGGATAGGGCGATTCATAAAGCGGCACCACAGGGCCGCCTTTGTAGATGTCCTGCATCTTGGCGTACTCGTCAGCGCGCACCTTGGGGTCGAGCTCCTGCTGCGAGGCTTCGAAGAGCTTGTTAAAGTCGGCGTCGTTCCAGCCCGACTCGTCGGAGTGGATGGTCGGATAGTAGCCGAAATAGGATGTGATCTCGCTCGGGTCGGCGATGTCGTCGGTCCAGTAGCCGAGCCGCATGGAGAAGTCGCCCGCGTGGTAGCGGGCCTCGCGGGTCGCATTGTCGACCTGCTCGACCACGAAGTCGACGCCGATCTCCTTCCACATCTGCTGGAGTGCGGTGGCGATGCCGTTCTCGTCCACGTCGCCCGCGAGCACCAGGCAGGGCAGCTTGAAGCCCTTGGCGAAGCCCGCGTCCTTCATCAGCCCCTTGGCCTTCTCCACATCGACCGGGAATTCGTTACCCGAGCCCGCATGCAGCGGCGTGGCGGACGACATGTAGGACGAGGACGGCGTCCCGACCCCGTGCGTCACGATCGCGATGATGGCGTCCTTGTCCGCCGCGTAGTTCAGCGCGAGGCGCACCTTCTCGTTGGCGAGCGGGTTATCGGAGCCGTCCTTCAGCTTCGGCACGACGTTGAAATTGCCGTAGGTGACCTTGGTGGACGGAAACAGCGTCATGTTCAGCTTGGTGTCGGCCTTGAGCTCCTCCACGCGGCTGAAGGGGATGAACTCGGCCGCGTCCAGTTCGCCCGACTGGACCTTCAGGATGCGGGTCGCGTCGTCGGGGATGACCTGGAAGGTGATGGCGTCGAGGTAGGGCAGCGGCTTGCCGTCCGCGCCTGGGCGCCAGTAATAGGGGTTCTTGACGAGCTTCATTTCCTGGCCGCGCGACCAGGACTTCAGCACAAAGGCGCCCGAGCCCACGGGGTGTTCGGCGAAGGCCTTGGCCTTGTCGTCGTCGGTGGCGCCGGGCATGGCCTCGAAGGCCTTCTCCGGCAGGATCTGGTTGCAGAACACGCTCAGCCCCGGGATGATGGCCGGGTCAGCGTGCTTGAGGTTCAGCACCACGGTCTTCGGGTCCTTGATGTCGATCGTGTCGACCGAGGCGTCGATGAAGCCCCAGATGCCGTGTTTGGGGTCGCGGGCGCGGTCGAGCGACCACTTCACGTCCTCCGCCGTAATGGGCGATCCGTCGGAGAATTTGGTGCCCTCGCGCAGCGTCAGCGTGACGGTCTTGCCGTCGGCGGATACGCTCCAGGCCGTGGCGAGGCCGGGCTGCACGCCCTTGCCGTCGTCGGTGGGCAGGAGCAGCGTGTCGTACATGTTGGACAGGATCCAGATGTCGACGTTGGCGTCGTTCAGGACGGGATCGAGGAACAGGCTGTCGGCGTAGCGCCCGAAGGTCATCGTGCCGCCGCGGGTGACGGCCTGCGCCGGAGCGAGGCTCGCGGCGCCCAGGCCCGCCAGCAGGGCTGCAGTCGCGACTGTTCCAGTTATGGCCCGCATCTGATTTCCTCACGCAGCACTGTTCTACGTGACTAGGACGCTAGCGTTGCTCCTTCCCGGCTGTCAACGCGTCCGGCGGCGCTAATTTTGAGCAGTATTTGCATAGTATTCGTGCAAGCGTCGTCATTGTCGGGCTTCGAGCGAGCGTGCTAGCCTTCTAGCACACATGTCGATCGTCCCCCTCCGCATGATGCTCGACCGCGACCTGCCGGTGCCGCTCGGCGCGCAGATCCGCGGCCTGCTCGAATACGGGATCGCCTGCGGCGAGTTCCGCCCCGGCGACCGGCTGCCGTCCGTGCGCGACTTCGCGGGCGAGGTGGGCGTGGCGCCCATGACGGTCGCGCAGGTGTACCGCGACCTCAAAGGGACGGGCTTGATCGAGGGCCGCGCGGGCTCCGGCACCTTCGTGGCCCACCGCGACGGCACTGGCGCGGCGGGCGGGCGCCTGCACGCCTTCCACCGCCGCGTCGACGCTCTCGTGGAGGAGGGACTCGCGCTTGGCCTGCGGAGCAGCGACGTCGCCGGCCTGGTCGCGGCGCGACTGTCGGTCCGCCAGGCCCGGGGGCCGACGCGGCGGGTCGCCCTGGTGGGGATCTTCGCGGATGCCACGGCCGATTACGCCCGTGCGGTCGCGGCGGCGCTGGGCGAGGCAGCGACCGTGGAGCCGATGACGATCGAAACATTGCAGGGCGACGAGGGCGCGCGCCGTTCGGCCGAAGGCGCCGACCTCGTGTTGACCGTGGCGCACCGCCGCCGCGAGGTCGAGGCGCTGCTGCCCCGCGGCCGCGTGGTGGCGATCCGCTTCATTCCCTCGGAAGCGACGCGCCGGGCGCTCGCCTCGCTCGACCCCCGTGCCCGCGTGCTGGCCGTGTCGCGCTTTCCCGAGTTCCTCCCGCTGATGCGTCCCGGCGTGCGGCGGTTCGCCCCCCACGTGGGGCGCGTCGAGGGCACGGTCCTGGCCGACCCCGATTTCCACGCGCGGGTCGGCGGCTACGACACCGTGGTCTACGCGACCGGCGCGGAAGCGGTCCTCGACCGCCTGCCCGCCGGCACGCGCGCGATCGAATACCGCCACAGCCCCGACCCCGGCGACCTCGACCGCATCGTCCGCCCGCTGCTGGACGGCGCCGAGCCCGTTCCCGACCCTGGAGAATTCCGATGACCATCGCGGCCATGAGCTGGTCCCAGGTGGAACACTACCTGAAGACCGACGACCGAGCCGTGCTGCCGCTGGGCAGCACCGAGCAGCACGCGGGCCTGAGCTTGGCGGTCGACTCGATCCTGTCCGAGAAGGTGGCGACCGAGGCCGCCGCGCCGCTGGGCGTGCCCGTTTTCCCGACCGTGCCCTACGGGATCACGCCCTACTTCCTGGCCTACCCGGGGTCGGTGAGCCTGCGGGTCGAGACCTACGTGGCGCTCGTGCGCGACATCCTGGACAGCCTGAGGCTGTCGGGGTTCCGGCGCATCCTGCTCGTCAACGGCCACGGCGGCAACCAGCCCGCCGCGAGCTTCGCCATCGAGTGGATGGCCGACCACCCGGACGTCGCCGTGAAGGTCCACAACTGGTGGAACGCGCCGCAAACCTTCGCCAAGGTGCAGGAGATCGATCCCGTCGCCAGCCACGCGTCCTGGATGGAGAACTTTCCCTGGACGCGGCTGCCGGGGGTGGTGCAGCCCACCCAGCGCAAGCCGATGGTCGACTTCGACCGCATGCGGGTGATGGGCCCCGCGGCCGTGCGGGCGCTGCTGGGCGACGGCAACTTCGGCGGTTCCTACGAGCGGCCCGACGCGGACATGCTGGCCATCTGGGAGGTGGCTGTCGCTGAAACGCGCGCGCTGCTCGAAGGGCCGTGGTCGTGAGCGACCCCATCCTTGTCTGGGGCGCGGGCGCCATCGGGGCCACGCTGGGGGCCGCCTTCGTGCGGGCCGGGGAGGACGTCGTGTTCGTCGACGCCGCCGCCGACCACGTGGCGGCGATGAACGCGGATGGCTTGACGGTCACCGGCCCGGTCGCACCCCACCGCGTCGCGGCCCGCGCCGTTCTGCCGGACGGGGTGCGCGGGCAATATCGCCGCTGCGTGCTGGCCGTGAAGGCGCACCATACGGCCGAAGCGATCCGGGCGATGGCACCCCACGTGGCGCCGGACGGCTTCGTGGTGTCGGCCCAGAACGGGCTGAACGAGGACGTGATTGCGGACGTGGTCGGACGCGGGCGAACGATCGGCTGCTTCGTCAACTACGGGGCCGACTACCTGGAGCCCGGAATCGTCACCTACGGGGGCCGCGGCGCCGTGGTGGTGGGCGAGCTCGACGGGACGATGAGCGAGCGGCTCGCGGCGCTGCACGACCTGTTCCGGACCTTCGACGCCGACGCGGTCGCGACGCCTAACATCTGGGGCTTCCTGTGGGCCAAGCTCATCTACGGAGCCCTCCTGTTCGCCACCGCGCTGACGGACGACTCGATTGCCGACGTGCTGGCGGCCGAAGCCTACCGGCCGTTGCTGACCCGCCTGGCCCACGAGGTCGTGGCGGTGTCGCGCGCCGAAGCGGTGCGGCTCGAAGCCTTCAACGGCTTCGACCCCGCGGCCTTCCTGCCCGAAGCGCCCGCGGCCCGAACCGCGCGCTCCTTCGACGACATGGTGGCGCACAACCGAAAGTCCGCCAAGTCGCATTCGGGGATCTGGCGCGACCTCGCGGTCCGCAAGCGGCGCACGGAGGTCGACGCTCAGCTCGGGCCCGTGGTGGCGATCGGGCGCCGGCACGGCGTGCCGACCCCTGTCACGGCCGCCATCGTGGACCGCATCCACGCGGTCGAGGACGGGCGCCGCGCGCTTGACCGGCGCAATTTGGACGAGTTGGCGGAGGCGGCCCCGTGAACGTCGACCTGTCGGGACGCACGGCGCTCGTGACCGGCGCGGGCCACGGCCTCGGCCGGGCGATCGCGGTCGCGCTGGCGGGCGTCGGGGCACGGGTCGTGGCCTGCGACGTGGCGGTCGAGGGGCTGCCGGAAACCGCGGCCCTGGCCGGGCCGCTCTGCCGCACGGACCGCCTCGACGTGACCGACGGACCAGCGGTCGCGGCCCTGGTGGAGACCCTCGCGGCCGAGGGGCGGATGATCGACGTGCTGGTCAACAACGCGGGGGGCGTGCTGGGCCAGGTGGGCCGTCCGCTGGAGGAGGTGACCCCGCGCGACTGGCAGGCCATCGTCGACGTGAACCTGAGCGGCGCCTTCCTCACAGCCCAGGCGGTCGCACCCGGCATGAAGCGCAAGAACTGGGGCCGCATCGTCAACATCTCGTCGGGCGCGGGCCTGGGCGTGAGCCTCACGGGCATCCAGGCCTATGCCAGCGCCAAGGCCGGGCAGATCGGGCTCACGCGCCAACTGGCGCACGAGCTCGGGCCCTTCGGCATCACCGTCAACACCGTCGCGCCCGGCTTCGTGCGCTCCAATCCCACCACCGAACGGCAGTGGGACGCGATGGGCGCCGACGGCCAGGACCGGCTGCTGCAGAACATCGCCACCCGGCGCCTCGGGACGCCGGCGGACATCGCCCACGCGGTGCTGTTCTTCGCTTCCGACTTCGCGGGCTGGGTGACGGGCCAGGTGCTCAGCGTGGACGGCGGCAAATGAGCGAGGCGCCGCTGCTGTCGATCGAGGACGTGGTGGTGCGCTTCCCCCTCGGCCGCACGCTGGCGGACCGGCTGGCCGGGCGGCCCGGGCGGGCGCTGACGGCGCTGAACGCCGTGCGCCTGGAGGTCAACCGCGGCGAGACGATGGGGATCGTGGGCGAGTCGGGCTGCGGCAAGTCCACGCTCGCCCGCGCGGTGGTGCGGCTGATCGAGCCCACCGACGGCCGCATCCGCTTCGGCGGCACGGACGTGGGCGAGCTGTCGGGCGCGGACCGCCGCGCCTTCAACCGCCGCGTCCAGATGATCTTCCAGGACCCCTATGGGTCGCTCAACCCGCGCATGAGCGTGCGCCAGGTGCTCGCCGAGGCGCTGACGGTCCACCGCATGCGCCCGCGCGCCGACATCCCGGAGCGCATCGACGAACTGCTCGACCTCGTGCGCCTGCCTCCCGACGCGGCCGACCGCCTGCCGCACCAGTTCTCGGGCGGGCAGCGCCAGCGCATCGGCATCGCCCGCGCGCTGGCCGTCGAGCCCGAGGTGCTGGTCGCCGACGAGCTCGTCTCGGCGCTCGACGTGTCCGTGCAGGCGCAGGTCGTCAACCTGCTGCTGGAGTTGCAGGAGCGGCTGCGCCTGACCGTGCTGTTCGTGGCCCACGACCTCCGGCTGGTGCGCCACATCTCGCATCGCGTGGCGGTGATGTACCTGGGGTCGGTCGTGGAGGTGGGCGACACGGAAAGCCTGTTCACCGCGCCGCGCCACCCCTACACCCGCGCGCTGCTCGACGCCGCGCCCGACATGGACCCCGGTCGCCGGTCGGTGGTCGCGAGCGCGCGGGGCGAACTGCCGAGCCCGCTCGCCATGCCGTCCGGCTGCGCGTTCCGCACCCGCTGCCCGCACGCCTACGAGCGCTGCGCGGCCATCAAGCCCGAACTCACCTTCCGCGGACCCGACCACCGTGCCGCCTGCCACCTGATGGACTTCGGGGCGCCCGCGCCCGGCGCCTGAAATGCCACGAGAGGCCACCCGCCATGACCACCGCCCTGCCCGCCTTCCGCACCGGACGCGCCCGCAGCGAGCACGGCTTCTGCCGCCCCATCGACGGCGTCGAGATCCCCTACGGACTGGTGGAGGGGGCCGAGCCCGGCCCCTGCCTGCTCGTGACCGCGGGCGTGCACGGCTCGGAATACTGCTCGATCGAGGCGGCGCTGCGCCTGATGCGGCTCGACCCGGCGGACATCCGCGGCACGGTGGCGGTGCTGCCGATCCTCAACATGGGCGGTTTCTGGGCGCGCAGCATCTACGTGATGCCCGAGGACGGCCGGAACCTGAACCGGATGTTCCCCGGCCGGGCGGATGGGACGCTCAGCGAGCGGTTGGCCCACTGGCTGGTGACGGACGTCTACCCCCAGGCCGACGCCTACCTCGACCTGCACGGCGGCGACCTCGACGAGGCGCTCGTCCCCTTCTCCCTGTTCCCAGCGGGCAGCGCGACTTCCGAGGCGCTCGCGGCCGCCTTCGGGCTCGGCATCGCGATCCAGGCGGGCGGCGAAGGTTATACGATCAACGCCGCCGGCCGGCTCGGCGTGCCCAGCATCATCGCCGAGGTGGGCGGCAACGGCCTGTGGGACGAGGCGGGCGTGGGCGAATTCGGCGACGGCATCGGCCGCGTGATGGCCCACCTCGGCATGCTGAAGCGCCCCCCGCCCCGGCCCGCGCCGCGGGTCGTGACCATGTGGGTGCCCACCGCGCCCGCGACCGGCCTGTGGTACCCGGCCAAGGAGCTGTCCGACCCGGTGGGGGTGGGCGAGGTCCTGGGCGAGATCCGCGACGTGTTCGGCGTCGTGCTGGCCCGCGTGGCGTCCGAAACGGCGGGCTTCGTGCTTTACCGACTGACCAGCCTCGCCGTGAACGCGGGCGAGGCCCTGCTGGGCGTGGGCACGGATCGTATCGCTCCATAAGCTGACCCACCCACCTCGCCGGACAATACCCTTCTCCCACCCCGCGGGAGAAAATGGTCGACAGACCGGTTGAGGGGACACTCGGACCGCGCGTCCCCTTTTCCAGGGCAGCCTCACCGTGCCACCCTTCGCCGCGAAACCGGCCCGCCAACGGAGCGCACCATGAACACCCGCGACCAGGCCCTCCACGCCGAGACGGGTACGGCGGCGCCCCCACCGCCCACCTACCTGCGGGCGCTCGCCCCCCTGGACCCGGACGAGATCCGCGCCGCCGTGGCGACCGTCGTGGCCGACCCGGACCTCGGGCCCGACGCGCTGTTCGAGACGATCGAGCTGCGCGAGCCCACGCCCGAAGCCTTCCGCGCCCTCGCGGGTGGCACGCCCCTGCCCCGCGAAGCGCGGGTCAACGTCTTTCACCGCGACCGGCCCGGCGTGTGGACCGTGTTCGTGCAGCTCGACGAGAGCCGGATCACCGCGCGCAAGCACGCCCCCACGGCGCGCCCGGCCGTGCAGGTGGACCAATTGCTCGGCGTGGAGCGCGCCGCCAAGGCCGACCCGCGCTTCATCGAGGGGTGCCGCAGGCGCGGGGTCGCCGACATGGCCGGCGTGTGCGTCGACGCGTGGCTCGGCGGCACCTTCGGCTTCCCCGACGAGGAGGGTCGGCTGATCGCCCACACCTTCGCGTGGCTGCGCCTGCGCGATAACGAGAACCTCTACGCCCACCCGATCGAGGGGCTGAACGCGGTGGTGGACATCAAGACGGGCGAAGTGCTGCGCGTTGACGACCACGGCGGCCCGCCGATCCCGCTCGCCGAGGTCAACTACGATCCCGACCTGCTGGACAGCGTGAGGGCGCCCCTCAAACGGCTCGATGTGGTGCAGCCGGACGGCGTCAGCTTCACGGTGGACGGCCACGCGCTCGCCTGGGACCGCTGGACACTCGGCATCGGCTTCAGCCCGCGCGACGGATTGATCCTGCACGACATCCGCTACGCCGGGCGCCCGATCGTGCGTCGCGCCGCCATCGCGGAACTCGTGGTGCCCTACGGCTCGCCCGAGCGCGGCCACTACCGCAAGAACATCTTCGACATCGGCGAATACGGCTTCGGCAAGCTCGCCAACTCGCTCACGCTCGGCTGCGACTGCCTGGGCGCCATCCACTACCTCGACGCCCACCACAACACCACGGCGGGCGAGGTGGTGACGATCGCCAAGGCCATCTGCATCCACGAGGAGGACGCGGGCGTGCTGTGGAAGCACTGGGACTGGCGGGCCGACCGCAGCGTGATGCGGCGCGGCCGCAAGCTGGTGATCTCGACGATCTGCACGGTGGGCAATTACGAATACGCCCAGTACTGGATCCTCACCCAGGCGGGCGACATCCAGTTCGACATGAAGGCGACCGGCATCATCAACACCGCCGCCTGCGAGCCGGGCCACCCGGGCCGCCACGGCACCGAGGTGGCGCCGGGCCTGGTGGGCTTCATCCACCAGCACATCTTCTGCGCCCGGCTCGACATGGCGGTGGACGGCGGCGGCAACAGCGTGGTCGAGACCAACAGCTACGCGGTGCCCGTCGGCCCCGAGAACCCGCACGGCAACGCCTTCTACGCCGAAGATACGGTGCTGAGGACCGAGCTCGCGGCCTGCCGCCGCGCCAACGCGGACACGTCGCGCAGCTGGAAGGTCGTCAACCCCGGGGTCCGCAACGCGCTTGGCCAGCCCGTCGCCTACCGCTTGCACGCCGACCATTGCGTGACGCCCTTCATCGCCGAGGACGGCCCCTCCGGCCGCCGCTCGAACTTCATCCGCAACCACCTGTGGGTGACGCCCTTCGCGGCCGACGAGCGCTATCCCGCGGGCGAGTTCGTGTGCAACTCGGACGGCAGCGAGGGCTTGGCCGAGATCGTCAGGCAGGACCGCGCGATCGAGGACACGGACGTGGTGGTGTGGCACTGCTTCGGCCTGCACCACGTGGTGCGGCCGGAGGATTTCCCGGTGCAGCCCAGCATCTCCACGGGCTTCACCCTGTCGCCGTCCGGCTTCTTCGCCGGCAACCCGTCCAACGACCTGCCCAAGGCCGTGAACCGGGCCAGCGTGCTGGCGGGCGCGAAAGGGGCGGACGGAGAGTGCTGCGGGTAGCTGTCAGGCCCCGCCCGGCGACGGCCACGCGATCGGGCCCCGCCAGTCCTCGAAGGTGCGCGACAGCTGCAGCACGAGCACGTCGCCGAAGCGCGGGCCGACGATCTGCAGGCCGATGGGCAGGCCCGTGCGCGAGAAGCCGCAGCTGATCGAGGCCGCGGGCTGCTCGGACATGTTCCAGGGCACCGTGAAGGCGATGTGGTCGAACGGCCTCGCGGGGTCGTTGGTGGGCGAGGCGTGTTCGGCGGGGAAGCCCACCACCGGGTTGGTGGGCGACAGCACCGCGTCCACGCCGCTGAACAGGGCCGCGCAGGCGCGCCGCATGGCGATGGTCTGGTCGAAGCCGCGCGCGACCCGCACGCCGGACAGGCCCTCGGCCGCCGAGGCCCAGGTCAGGATGTAGGGCAGGACCGTGCCGCGCCGCTCTTCGGGCAGCGCGAGCATCTCGCCCCAGAAGCGGGCGCGCCAGAAGTCGTTCAGGCCGTCCAGCATGGCGGCGGTGAGGACGGGCCGCACGGGTGTCACGTTCGCGCCGGCTCCCTCGAAGAGCTTGGCTGCGGCCGCCACGGCGTCGCGGACCTCGGCATCGACCGGCAAGCCGCAGCCGCCCTCGAGCATCAGGCCGACGCGCAGCCCCTTGAGGTCGGGCGCCCGCGCGGTCCAGTCGAGCCGCTCCGGCGGGAGGCTCATGGCGTCGCGCCAATCCGGGCGCGACAGGGTCGGCATCACCAGCGCGGCGTCCGCAACTGTGCGCGTCATCGGTCCGGCGCAGCGTCCCACCGTGTAGGGGTCGATGGGGATGCGGCCGTTGCTGGGCTTGAACCCGAAAGTGCCGGTCCACCCGGCCGGGATACGGATGGAACCGCCGATGTCGGTGCCGAGGTGTAGCGGCCCGTAGCCCGCGGCCGCGGCGGCGCCCGCCCCCGCGCTGGACCCGCCGGGGTTCATCGCGGGATCCCACGGGTTGCGCGACAGGGGATGGAAGCTCGACAGGCCGGACGACAGCATGCCGTAGTCCGGGCAGGTCGTCTTGGCGAACAGGATGGCGCCGTCCTCGCGCAGGCGCGCCGCGACGGGGGCATCGGCGGCGGCGGGCACCGGCAGGGTCGCAGCCGTGCCGAGCGGCACGGGGTCGCCCTCCGTGGCGATCAGCTCTTTGAGCGTCGCCGGCACGCCGTCGAGCGGGCCCACCGGTTCGCCCCTGCGCCACCGGTCGGTCGACGCCGCGGCCTCCGCCCGCGCCCGCTCCGGTCGATACAGGTACAGCGCTTGGATCGTCGGTTCCCAGGCCGAGACCCGCGCCTCCACCGCGTCCCAGCAGTCGAGCGGCGTGAAGGCGCCCGTGCGGAAGCCGTGCAGCAGCGCGGTGGCGGGCAGGTCGGCGAGGTCGGGGCTCATGCGGAGAGGTCCCTTTGCGCTTCGTCGCGCGCGGTCCGGCGGCCGTAGCGGCGCGGCCCGTCGAGCTTGGGTTCGGCGTCGATCAGGCGCCGCGTGTAGGGGTGGGTGGGCCGCCGGAATACGTCTGCGGCCGTGCCGGTCTCGACGAACCGCCCCGCCAGCATGACGCCCACCCGGTCGGCCAACGCCTCGACCACCGGGAGGCTGTGGCTGATGAACAGGAACGCGATGCCGTGGCGGTCGCGCAGTTCGGCGATCAGCCGGAGCACCTGCGCCTGCACGGTGAGGTCGAGGGCCGAAACGGGCTCGTCGGCCACCACCAGCCTCGGCCGCCCGATGATCGCGCGCGCGATGGCGATGCGCTGGCGCTGCCCGCCCGAGAAGGCGTGCGGGTGCCGGTCCGCGTCGTCGGGGTCGAGCCCGACATCGCGGAGCGCGGCGGCTACGAGGTCCCGCAGCGCCTTGCCGCGCGGCGCGTCGGGGTGGAGGTGGAGCGGCTCGGCCACGATGCGCTCCACGGTCTGGCGCGGGTCGAGGGAGCCTTGCGGGTCCTGGAACACCATCTGAAATTCGCGACGCAGGCGCCGGAGATCGCGGGGCGCGGCGGCGGCGAGGTCCGTCCCGTCGAACAGGATCGTCCCCCCGTCCGGACGGTCGAGCCCCATGACGAGCCGCGCCAGGGTGGACTTGCCGCACCCGCTCTCCCCCACCACGCCGAACACCGTGCCGGCCTCGACCGCGAAACTCACGCCGTCCACGGCCGCCGTGGCGCCCCCGCCATCGCGGGCCGGGTAGGCGCGGCGCAGGTCGCGGACGTCCAGCAGGGTCGCGCGGGCGGGAAAGGGCAGCCGGACGGCGGCCTCGGCGGCCCGCGGACGGGCCGCGATCAACGCCCGCGTGTACGGCTGCGCCGGCCGGCGGAGAACCTCGGCGGTGTCGCCCGCCTCGACCACGCGGCCCGCGCGCATCACCAGGGTGCGCGCCGCGATGCTGGCCACGACGCCCAGGTCGTGGCTGACGAGGATCAGCCCCATGCCGAGGTCGGCCACGAGGTCGCCGATCAGCGCCAGCACCTCCGCCTGGACGGTGACGTCGAGCGCCGTGGTGGGCTCGTCGGCGATCAGCAGGCCGGGTCCGGGCGCGAGCGCGATGGCAAGGCCGACCCGCTGCCGCTGGCCGCCCGAGAGTTCATGCGGAAAGGCGCCGAAGCGCCGGCCCGCCTCGGGAATGCGGACCCGGTCGAGCCAGCGCAGCGCCTCCGCGCGCGCGGCCGGGCGGCTCAGTTGCCCGTGCCGGACCAGACCCTCCGCCACTTGATCGCCGATCCGCATGGAGGGGTTCAGCGCCGTCATGGGTTCCTGGAACACCATGCCGATCCGGGCGCCGCGCACGCGCTCCAGGTCGCGCTCGGGCGTCCGCAGCAGGTCGGTGCCGTCGAGCAGCACCCGCCCCTCGGCCGTCATGCCGCGCGGCAGCAGTCCCGCGAGCGCCAGCACGGTCAGCGACTTCCCCGACCCGGACTCGCCCACGATGCCGAGCGTGTCGCCGGTCTCGACCTCGAAGGACACATCCTCGACCAGGGTCGCGGGCGGGTGGCGGAACCGCCTCAGCCGGATGGCCGCGAGTTCCGCCGCGAGCCTCACCGGCGCGCCCCGCCGCGCGGGTCGAGCAGGTCGCGCAGGCCGTCGCCCAGCAGGGTCAGGCCGAGCACCGTGACCGCGATGGCGAGGCCCGGCGCGACCGCCATCCAGGGCGCTTGGCCGAGGTAGGTCTGCGCCTCGCCCAGCATGCGGCCCCAGCTCGGCGCGGGTGGGGGCAGGCTCAGGCCGAGAAAGCTCAGGCCGGCCTCGACCAGGATCGCGAAGCCCGTCTGGACCGCCGCCTGCACGGCGAGCGCGCCCGCGATGTTGGGCAGGACGTGGTCGAGGGTGATGCGGAGCCGGCCCTTCCCCGCGCATTCCGCGGCGCGGCAGAAGTCCAGCGTCCAGACCCGGAGCGCCGCGCCGCGCGCCACGCGGGCGAAGACCGGCACGGCGAACAGGCCGATCGCCAGCGTCGCGGTCAGCCGCCCCGGTCCCAGCAGCGCGCCGATCACCACGGCCGAGATCAGGGCGGGAAAGGCGAACACCACGTCGGCCCCGCGCATCACGGCCTCCTCGGTCCAGCCCCGGAAGGCCGCGGCCAGGGTGCCCAGCGCGACGCCTACTGCCGCACCCCCCAGCACGGCCAGGACCGCGACCGACAGCGACGTCCAGGCCCCCGCCATCAGCATGGAGAAGATGTCGTGACCGAGCGCGTCGGTGCCCGCGAGGCCCGCGTCCAGGGGCGGCTTCAGCCGGAGCGCGATGCGCATCCGGGTCGGCGCCACGGGCGTCCAGACCAGGGACAGGAGGGCCGTCGCCACGACGGCGCCGGTGATGAAGCCGCCGGCCGCGAGGCTCGGACGGGAGCGGAACGCCCCCGTCACCGGGCGCCGCGCAGGCGCGGGTCGAGCCACAGGCAGGACAGGTCGACGACGAGGGTCACGACCATCACCAGGGTCGCGAACAGCATGGCGAGCGAGCGGATCACCACGAGGTCGCGCTGGGCCAGCGCCTGGGACGCGAGGCGCCCGAGACCGGGCAGATTGAACACGGTCTCGACCAGCACGGCTCCCGCGATCAGGAAGGAGAACTGCAGGCCCACGATGGTGACGATGGACGGCAGCGCGTTGCGGACGGCGTGGCGCCAGAGCACGCGGCCGCGCGTCAGACCCTTGGCCCGGGCGGTCCGCACGAAGTCGTCGTCCAGGACGTCGAGCACGGCGGCCCGCGTGACGCGGCTCAACACGGCGGCCTGCGGCAGCGCGAGGGCCACGGCCGGCAGCAGCAGCGCGCGGACGGCGGCGAGCGGATCACCCCAGCCCGGGAAGCCGCCCGCCGCGAACCAGTGCAGCGTGGTCGAGAACAGCAGGACGAGCAGCAGGCCGGCCCAGAAATCGGGCACCGCGATGCCCGCGGGGGCGAGGAGCGACGCGAGGTGATCAACGACGCCCCCCGGCCGGGCCGCGGCCGCCACCCCCAGCCACACCCCGGCCGCGACCGCGAGGAGAAGCGCGAAACAGGCCAGCGGCAGCGTTACGGCGAGCCGTTCGGCGATCAGGCCGCCGACGGGCACGCCGTAGGAGGCGGAGCGGCCCAGGTCGCCCGTGACCGCGCCCGCCACCCAGGCGAGGTAGCGGACGGGGGCGGACCGGTCGAGGCCGAGCTGCGCCTGCAGGGCCGCGACGGTGTCGGGCCGCGCCGCCGTGCCGAGCAGCACCGCGGCGGCGTTGCCGGGCAGCAGGTCGAGCAGGACGAACAGCAGGAGCGACGCGAGCACGAAGGTCAGGACGAAGGAGCCGAGGCGCTTGAAGACGGCCGTCATGCCCGGCGAGGTCCCGCGGCGCGTCCGGCCGTGACGGGCGGGAGCGCCCGACCTGTGCTATCGTTCCGGAAGCGTCGACGGAGCGACAGCATGCAGGGGGATCCGACCGCGGGCGAAGGGCATGAACGACGCCTGGCCCTCATCAGGGATGAGACCCGCTTCGAGGTCGGCACCATCCACGACCGCGTCAACGCCCTGATCGGCGCGGAATCGTTCCTGATGATCGCCTTCGTGCTCACGATCGTTAACTCGGACGGGCACTGGACCGAAAAATACTTCGCCCTGCTGGCCCCGTTGCTCTCGACCGTCGGGTTCGTCCTGGCGGCTTTGGCGTGGCTCGGCATCGGCACGACGTCCAGGATCGTGGTCGAGTGGAACGCGCTCCTGTCCCAGCTGCTGGAGGAAGCCCCCGTCGCGTCCCGCGCCATGTGGCGGCCCTCCGCCCTGCGGGGAAGCCGCGAGACCGCCGCCAGCCATCGCAGGAGCATGCTGTTCGCCCAGGGTGTTCCCGTCGTCTTCGCCGTTGTGTGGGCGGTCCTGACCGTGGCCGTCCTGATCGTCCGGTGATCCCCACCGTCACTCGCTCCAGAAGGCATTCCGGACCAGGACCTGCGGAAGCGGCTCGTTCGTCCACAAGCCGCGCAACTTGGCGTGCCACACGTTGAGCCGCGGCACGTCGAACAGGTAGAGCGCGGGCACGTCGACGGCCAGGATGCGCTGCGCCTCGCCGTAGGCCTCGTCGCGCGCCGACTGGTCCGACGTCTGCTCGGCCTTGGCCACGACGGCATCGAACGCAGGGTTGTGGTAGCCGAAGTAGTAGGTGGGCCGGGCGTAGATATCGATGTCCATCGGCTCGGCATGATCGATGACCGTCATCTCGTAATCGTGCTTGAGGAAGACCTCGTCGATCCACTTGGCGGGAAACTCGCTCGGCTGGATCGTGAGCGTGACGCCCACGTCGGCCAGCATGGCCTGGATGATCTCGGCCGTGCGCGTGGTTTCGGCCATCTGCGGGGTCTTGATCGTCAGCGCGAAGCCGTTCGGGTAGCCGGCCTCTGCCAGCAGCGCCTTGGCTTTCGCGGGGTCGAAGGGCACCGTGCCGGTCAGGTCCAGGTAGCCAGGATCGGTCGGGGCGTAATGGCTGCCGATGGGGGTGCCGAGCCCCGAATAGGCCCCCTCGATCACGGCCTTGCGGTCAACCGCGCTCATCAACGCGCGGCGCACGCGCGGGTCGTTCAAGGGCGGCCTGCCCTCGTTCAGCCCGGCGACCAGCTTGCGGGGCGTGGCGCCCACGATCGCGGTGAAGCGGGTATCCTTGCCGAAATCGCCGAACAGCTCGGGCGCGGTGAACTCCGGCATGCCGTCGATGTCACCCGCCCGCAGCGCGGCCGCCTGCGCCTGCGGGTCGCCGATGAAGCGGAACGTCACGGCCGCGAGCTTCGGGACGCCCCTGTCCCAGTAGGCGTCGTTGCGAACGAGGTCGACGTGGTCGCCGCGCTGCCAGTCCTTGAATTTGAAAGGGCCGGTCCCGATCGGCACCGTCCGGTTCGTGTCGGCACTGCCGGGCGCCACCATGACGGCGTCGCCCCAGGCGAGGCGGTAGGGGAACAGGCCTTCGGGATGTTTCAACCGGACCACCGCCGTCAGGGGGTCGGGCGTGTCGACCGCCTCGATGGGCTCGAAGAACTGCTTCTGGGCGTTGGTGGACTGCGGCGACCGGGCCCGGTCGAGCGCGAACTTGACGATTGTCGCGTCGAAGGGCGTGCCGTCGTGAAACACGACGTGGGGCCGCAGCGCGAACGTGTAGGTCAGCCCGTCCGGCGACACGGTCCAGGAGGTCGCGAGGAGCGGCTTGACGGCACCGCCCTCGTCGACCGTCGTCAGTCCCTCGAAGACATTGCCCCAGGTCAGCTCGCGGATCGCCGTGGGGGCTGCGGCCGTCGGGTCGAGGCCCGTTGGCTCGACCGGCATACCGAGGATCAGGGTGTCCTTGGCGGACGCGGCGGTCAGGCCGGAAAGCAGCACCAGCACGACCGCAGCGAGCGTCACACTGCGTCGCGGCATGCTGCGCATCATCGTCCGCCCTCGTCCGCCAGCCTCGGGCGAAAGGTTAGGAGGGCCGGGGCGGCGCTGTCAAAGCCTTTGGCCGCTCGCGGGATCCCCGCTCAGGCGACCGGTGTGCGGATCGCCAAGTCGGACCGAGCACGTTGTCGCAGCCGGCATCGGCCGGTCCGCGAGCTATGTCGGGTGGATTGCAATCGCTTGCGCGGCCCTTAGCTAAGTTAAAGGTGTCAAGCTGTGCCGGCTCAAGCAGAGGTGGCGACCTGACAAAGTGGACCATGTCCGAGCGCAAGCCGATCCCGTTCCGAGATAGCCTGCACAGTTTATTGACCGACCGGCTGCGGACCATGATCCTGACGCAGCATCTCAAGCCGGGCGATCGCATCAACGAGCTGGCGCTCAGCGCGTCCTTGGGTGTGTCCCGCACACCGATGCGCGAAGCGCTGAAGGTTCTGGCCTCCGAGAAGCTGGTGACGCTGTTTCCCTACCGGGGCGCGATCGTCGCCAACCTGTCGCCCGACCTCATCGGCCAGCTGTTCGAGGTGGAGGGCGTCATCGAGAGCCAGGCCGCAGCGCTGGCCTGCGACCGGGCGACCGACGCGGAGCTCGATGCGTTCGAGACGGACCACCACCGCATGGTGGCGCTGTTCGAAGCGGGCGATCATGCGGGTTATTTCGCCGTGAACCAGGGATTGCACGAGGCCCTGGTGGCGATGGCTCACAACTCAAGTCTCACGGAAGTGCACGCCGGCGTGATGGCGCAACTTGAGCGCACCCGCTACGCGGCCCCGACCTTCGAGCACCGCTGGCAGCGCGCCGTCGAGCAGCACGACGTCATTTTGAAAATGCTGAAGGCGCGGGATGCGGACAGCCTCCCCGGCATGATTCGCGACCACGTGCTGGAGATCGGCCGTGTCGTCGTCACCGGGCTGCTCGCGCGGTAGCCGGATCCGGCCGGGATGTGCGAGGGCTACAGGCCTCGTCATCTTCTCAGCGTGAATGCGGCACGACGATGCCCTAACCTCTATCGGACCTCCGTGATCTCCGCTTATAATTATGAATGCATTTCGAATGACGATGACCTCGTATCTTCCGTGAGCCGCCCGGAGTGGAGCACTTGCGCGTTCGCAAGCTGCACGCGACAGGCGTCGCGTGGGCAACTTTTTAGGAGCCCGTGCCGCGGATGCGCCAGCTGAACCAAGTCCCGCGCGCGATGCCGGACTGCCTGCCGTGGCTGAATGATCCTTCGACCGGAACGGTTCGGCTCCACCCTGCCCCGACCGGTCGGGCACCCGCTCGTGCGGACCCGATCGGCCTCGCCGCCATGCCCGCCTGACGCGAAGACCGGAGATCCCCGCTTGTCCTCCTCCATCATCCGGTCGCGCGCGACCCTCACCCGGACGCTCGACCGCCACCGCTGCGAGACGATCGCGGACGGCGCGGTCCTGCAGGAGGACGGCATCATCCAGGAGGTCGGCACCTTCGCCGACCTGTCGCGCCGCCTGCCCGGGACGCCGGTGTTCGGAACCGGTCGTGAGATCATGGTGCCGGGCTTCGTCAACGCGCACCACCACGTGGGCCTGACGCCGCTGCAGCTCGGCGCGCCCGACATGTCGCTGGAGCCGTGGTTCGCGGCGCGCATGGTGAGCCGCAACCTCGACCTCTACCTCGACACGCTGTTCTCGGCTTTCGAGATGATCGGGTCGGGCACGACGACGGTGCAGCACATCCACGGCTGGGTGCCGGGCACGCTCGCGCAGGTGGAGGCCGCGGCCGACGAGGTGCTGCGCGCCTACGCCGACATCGGCATGCGCGCGTCCTACTGCTTCGCGCTGCGCGACCAGAACCGGCTCGTTTACGGGGCGGACGAGGCCTTCGTGGCCGGGCTGCCCCCCGAGCTGCGGGCGCCCGCGCAGGAGTGGTTCTCGCGCACCAAGATGACGCTGGAAGACAACCTCGACCTGTTCAAGTCGCTGTTCTCCAAGCACCGCGGCGCGCGGCGCACCCGGATCCAACTCGCGCCCGCCAACCTGCACTGGTGCTCGGACGCGGCCCTCGCGGCACTGGCCGACACGTCGCAGAGCTACGACGTGCCGCTGCACATGCACCTGGTCGAGACGCGCTATCAGAAGGAATACGCGCGGCGACGCGGCGGCGGCACCGCGCTCGACTACCTGGAGCGCTTCGGCCTGCTGGGCCCCAGGCTGACGCTCGGGCACGGCGTGTGGCTGACCGAGCACGACATCGCGCGCGTGGCCGACACGGGCACCTGCATTTGCCACAACTGCTCGTCCAACTTCCGGCTGCGCAGCGGCATCGCGCCGCTCAACGCGCTGGAAGCGCGGGGTATCCCGACCGCGATCGGCCTCGACGAAGCGGGGATCAACGACGACCGCGACATGCTGCAGGAGATGCGCATGGTGCTCAACGTCCACCGCATCCCCGGCTTCGATCCCGACGAGGTGCCCGGCGCCGGGCAGGTGCTGCGGATGGCGACGGTGGGCGGGGCTCGCACGACAGGGTTCGGCGACGGCATCGGCACCCTGGAGGCGGGCAAGGCCGCGGACCTGTCGCTGCTCGACTGGGACCAGATCGCCTACCCCTACCTCGACGAGGAGACCCCGCTCCTCGACGCCGTGGTGCAGCGCGCCAAGACGCAGGGCGTGACCTTCGTCATGTGCGACGGCGAACCCCTCTACGCGGACGGCCGCTTCACCAGGGTCGACCGGCCGGCGGCCCTGGCGGCCCTGCACGAGAAGCTGTCGCACGCGCTCTCCGCCGACGAGGTCCACCGCCGGCACCTGTCGAAGGCGCTGATGCCGCACGTGCGCAAGTTCTACGAGAACTACATGGGGGACTTCGAGCCCGAGCCCTTCGACGGACGGAACTCGCGCACCTGACCTCAGTCCGGCCAGAACCCCGGCGACGTCGGTGCGCCGTCGTCGAAGGGCGCCAGGTAGTCGAGCGCGGTCGGCCGCCAGCGGACCAGCCCCTTGTAGGTGGCGAGGTCTTCCGGCAGGTCGCGCAGCACGCGATGCATGCGGCGCGCCCATTTCGGCACGGTGACGAGTTCCTCGAGCTTCAGCAGGTAGCAGCGGATGGGGAACACGACGGCGTTGGATCGGGGCAACCGCCAGAAACTCTGCAGCTCGACGCGGAGGTGGACCTTGTGGCCGACGTTGTCCGGCGTCACCGAGGCCCGGTCGACCCCCCATTTGTGGTAGGTCTCGGGGCTGGTGTCGAGGCGGGCGTTGACCGTCATGGTCCAGTTGAACCGCCGCATTGGCTGGCCTTGGCGCAGCTGCAGCATGAATTTCAGCGCGCGGTCGAAGACGCCCATCTCGTGGGCGCGCGGCACGGGCGCGTGCCATTCCATGAAGTTCATGCCGATGTCGAAGTCGAGCGACCAGTCGGCCTGCGTCGTCACGATGCCGGCGTCCATCCAGAGATTGCCGTCGCGCTGGTCGAGCAGGCAGAAGTCGCCCTGGCTCTGCCGGGTGATGTACTCCATCGGCCCGTAGGGCAGCGAGGCCTCGTCGCCGAAGGTGAAGGTGTCGTCGAGGCCGAGCGGGCGGTTGATCCAGCGCCACCGCGTGCCGTCGCGGCGCAGCTCGAAATGCTCGGGGTAGCCGGCCGCCTGCTGTTCCATCAGCAGTTCGAGCAGGTCCCACCCCGCGAGCGTCATGTGGGGCAGCGACTGGCAGCGCAGCGGGTCCTCCTTGAGAACCAGCGCGCGGTCGGCCATCTCGGCCACGTAGTGCTCGTCGACGTCGATGAGGTTCTCGAAGGCCGTACCGGCCCGCCCCTCGCCGTGCGGCTCGATGTTGACCGCGTACATGTAGTCGTCCCGGTCGAAGGGGAACGGAAAGCGCCGGATGGTCTCCGGGCTGTTGCGGAAGGTGAAGTCGTCGCGGAAGGTTTCGTCGCGGAACACGATACCCATGGTGCGTCTCCGAAGCGGCCGGCGGGCTTACAGGTCGAGAACCAGGCGGGTCCCCTCGAAGCGGGACACGCAGGGCATGACCTTGCCGTTCGAGGCCTTCTCGGCCTCGCTCAGGTAGTGGTCGTGGTGGAGCAGCGTGCCCCGGCAGTCGAGCACCTGTGCCTCGCACTGTCCGCAGGCGCCGCCCCGACACAGGTAGGGGGCGTCGACGCCCGCCGCTTCGATCGCCTCCAGCATGCTCTGGTGCGCGCCGACGTGGATCTGGAGGCCGGAGCGGGACAGCGCCACATCGTAGGGCGCGCCCGTGGCGGGCGCTACGAAGCGCTCGTGGTGCAGGGTCTGGTCAGGCCAGCCCGCAGCCCGCGCCGACCCCAGCACCCAGTCGATCATGGCGGCCGGGCCGCAGACGTAGAGGTGGGTGCCGAGCGGCTGGTGGCCGAGCAGCCGGTCGAGGTCGATCCGCTCGCCCCGGTCGTCGTGGTAGACGTGGACGCGGGTGCCGTGCGCGGCCTCCAGCTCGTCCGCGTAGGCGGCGTGCTCCCGCGAGCGGAACGCGTAGTGCAGGTCGAACGGCTTGTGGTCGCGCGCCAGTTGCTCGACCATGGCGAGGAACGGCGTGATGCCGATGCCGCCCGCGATCATCAGGTGCTTGCGGGCCCGCTGATCGACGGGGAACAGGTTGACGGGATGGCTGATCTCCAGCCGCGTTCCGGGGCGGACGGTGTCGTGGAGGAAGCGCGAGCCGCCGCGGCCCGCCTCGTCGCGCCGCACGCTGATCGTGTAGTGCGAGGTCTGCGAGGGCGGGCTCATCAGCGAATAGGCGTTGCGGCGCAGGACGTCGCCGTCGCGCATCTCGACCGTGATGTGCGCGCCGCCCGCGAAGCTCGGCAGCGGGCCGCCCGCCACGGGCTCGAAGCGGAAGCGCTTCACCAGCGGCGTCACCTCGACCACCTCGCTGACCTGCACGGCGATGCGGGGTGCCCCGCTCAACGGAAGACCTCCTCGGTGGGCGGCACGACGCCGGGCTCCTCGGCGTCGATGCACACCCCCTGGAAGGCGCCGATCCGCCGGGAGTAGTGGTCGCGCACGAACAGCGTCAGGCCGCAATGCGCGCAGGTGACGGGTTGCGTGGTCACGTCCTCGGTGATGCCCTTGCAATGGACACACTGCACGCGGCGCGCCAGCGAGCCGCGGTGCTCGGTCTCGATGGCGGCGTGGTCGAGGCCGGCCTCCAGCGCCAAGCGCATCGCCTGCCCGATCAGTCCCTCGGTGCCCGCGAGGTAGAGCCGCGTGCCCATGCGGGCGGTGGCGAGCGCCTGGGCGAAACGGGGCAGCGCCGCGGCGAGGCTCGGGCCCTCGTAGAACAGGTCGGGCCCCAGCGCGCGCAGCCGCTCCGCATAGCCCTCCGAGGCGGCCGCACCCGGGACGTAGATGAGGTGGGCGCGCGCGAAGAAGCCGGCAGGCACTTTGGCGGCCATGTCGAGGATCGCGGCGCCCCCCTCCGCGTCCGCCACGAACAGGTGCAGCGACCCCGGCCTCGGGGTCAGCGTGCCGTAGACCGGACGGCTCTTGATGCTGGGTGGGATCACGCGGGGACCCGCTCACGACACGGGAAGGGCTGACGGCAGGAGGCTCGCATCGCCGGGATGCCAGCAAGTCTCAAGCCGCCGTGCGCTTCTTCTTCTCCGGATCGTCGAAAGTGATCGGGTGGGCGATGGCCCGGCATTGTACGGCCTTGCCGCGCACCTCCAGCGGCACGCCCTCCTTCGCGGCCGCGACCGATAGGCGGGCGATCGCCATCGACCGTCCCGTCAGCCGCGACACCATTCCGCAGGTGACCACGCCCACCCTGGCGCCGTCCGCGTAGAGCTCGTCGCCCGCGTCGAGCACCTGGTCGGTTTCGGCCAGCACGCCGAAGATCTTGAAGCGCTCGCGGCCCTTCAGCCGGTGATGTTCCTCGGCGCCGCGAAACCCCACCTTGCCGGGCGACACCGTGAAGTCGAGGCCCAACTCCCACAGCGTGTCGCCGGGCGGCTCATCCGCGAAGGGATACATCTGCGAATTGTCGTAGGGGAAGAACAGCAGGTAGCTTTCCACCCGCAGCCAGTCGAGCGCGGTGAAGGAGGCGGGCACGATGCCAATCTCCTTGCCCTCGGCGACGATCCGGGCCCAGATCGCGGGTGCGTCCTCGGCCCGGCAGAAGATCTCGTAGCCGCGCTCGCCCGTGTAGCCCGTGCGCGAGATCATCACGTGCGCGCCGAACAGCACCGTCTGCATGTGGTGGAAGTAGTTCAGCTCGCGGATGCCGGGGACGTGCCGGGCGAGGTAGTCCACCGCGAGCGGTCCCTGGAGCGACAGGTCCTGCAGGTCGTCGTCGAACAGCAGGGCCGCGTTCTTGCCCACCACGTCGCGGGTGATCTCCTCGTAGCCCGTGCCCGAGCCGAGCACCACCATCCAGCTGTTCGGGCCGGTGCGGTAGAGGATGCAGTCGTCGGTGAACTTGCCGGCGTCGTTGAGCATGCAGGCGTAGACCGACCGGCCGGGGTAGATCTTGCGGACGTCGCGCGTGGTGGCGCGCTGGAGCACGTGGTGCGAGTGCGGCCCCACGAGGTGCACCTTGCGCAACCCCGACACGTCCATGATGGCGGCCTTGGTGCGCACCGCCTCGTGCTCGTCGGCGAGCTGGCTGGACGTGTAGGTCCAGGCGGTCTCCATGCCGTTCCAGTCTTCGAGGCTGGACCCCAGGGCACGGTGCCGCTCGGCCAGGGGCGACCGCCGCCACGACATCACGCTCATCGCACGCCTCCCCGCCGTCCCGTCCGCCAGGGGCTCGCGCGTCGCGGACCCGAGGACGCGGTTGTCCCCGTAAGGAACATGCTTGTCTATCAGGAAAAAGCTGACCCGGCATCGGCCGCTCAAGACTGCACAGCGAGGCAGCACCATGCCGAAACTATGGGTTTGACGTGCCCACCGGACCTGGATCAGTTCCCCTGGGAAACAAAGTTCCCAAGCTGTGAGAGGAGGGGTTTTTACCCTCCTCTTTTTTGCGTCGATCGGGCACAACACGAGAACGTCGAGGAGGTCGT
>CAXTFJ010000027.1:34226-39816 GCA_964243405.1 uncultured Lichenihabitans sp.
TCGTCGCATGCGTGTCGCCATTATCGGGGCCGGGCCGAGCGGGCTCGCGCAACTGCGGGCCTTCGAGTCCGCGCGCCGCAAGGGCGCCGAGATCCCCGAGATCGTCTGCTACGAGAAGCAGGACAACTGGGGCGGGCTGTGGAACTACACGTGGCGCACCGGGCTCGATGAGTTCGGCGAGCCGGTGCACGGCGGCATGTACCGTTACCTGTGGTCGAACGGCCCCAAGGAATGCCTGGAGTTCGCCGACTATTCCTTCGAGGAGCATTTCGGCCGGGCGATCCCCTCCTACCCGCCGCGCGCGGTGCTGCACGACTACATCGCGGGCCGGGTCGAGCGGAGCGACGTCCGCAAGTACATGAAGTTCTGCCACGCCGTGCGCGAGGTGGCGTTCGACGACGCCACCGAGCTCTTCACCGTGACGGTCAAGGACCTCGTCGAGGACCGCACGGTGGTCGAGACCTTCGACCGCGTCGTGGTGGCGTCGGGCCATTTCTCGACGCCCAACGTGCCCTCCTTCGACGGCCTGGAACGCTTCCCAGGCCGCGTCATGCACGCGCACGACTTCCGCAGCGCCGACGAGTTCGCGGGCAAGGACCTGCTGATCGTGGGCGCCAGCTATTCGGCCGAGGATATCGGCGTGCAATGCTACAAATACGGCGCCAAGTCCGTCACCTTCAGCCATCGCACCAAGCCCATGGGCTTCGACTGGCCCGCGGCCTTCACCGAGGTGCCGCTGCTCACCAAAGTCCAGGGCCGGACAGTCTTCTTCAAGGACGGCACGAGCCGGGAGGTGGACGCCATCGTGCTCTGCACGGGCTACAAGCACCACTTCCCCTTCCTGCCCGACAGCCTGCGCCTGAAGACCAACAACCGGCTCTACCCGCTCGGGCTCTACAAAGGCGTGGTGTGGGAGGACAACCCGAAGCTGACCTATATCGGCATGCAGGACCAGTACTACACGTTCAACATGTTCGACGCCCAGGCCTGGTACGCGCGCGACGTCATCCTGGGCCGCATCCCGCTTCCGTCGGCCGAGGCGCGGGACGCCGACATCAAGGCGTGGCGCGCCCGCGAGGAGGCGGTCGCCAATCCCTTCGAGGCGATCGACTTCCAGACCGACTACGTGCGCGACCTGCTCGCCGCCACCGACTATCCCAAGCTCGACGTCGACCGCGTGGCCGAGATCTTCAAGGAGTGGGAGCACCACAAGGTCGAAGGCATCCTCACCTACCGCGACCGCGCCTACCCCTCGACGCTGACCGGCACCATGTCGCCGCAGCACCATACCGTGTGGATGAAGGCGCTGGACGATTCCAAGCAGGCCTTCCTCGCGCAGCCCGAGGCTGCGGAATAGCCGCGAACGCCCTTGGTCAGTTCGCGGGCGGCCGGGTGCTCGGGTGGCGCATCCGGCGTGGCGCCTCCCTGTGAACGAGGATCATCGCGCGCTACACCGGACACATCATGACCGCCATGCCCACGTTCCCGCCCCGATCGAAGCGCCGGCTGCCCGAGTCGAGCACCGTGCGCGGTGGATCGCGCCTGCGGGTCGCGCTGGGGACCGGCGACCGCCTCCGGGTCGCGGACCCGGAAGGATTGCAGGCCGCCGACGTGTTCGTCCTCGACGCGGACGGGCGCGACGCGGGCGCGATGCTGGGGCTGGCGCCCACGCCGGACGGATTGCCTTCGGCCGGTTGGCTCGATGACGGACCCGGCGTCGCCGCGGTGGTTGCGGACTTGGCGCTTGCCGAGGCGCGCCCCTACCGCGCGGCGGAGCCCACCGGGCGCCCCGGCACGCTGCTCGACTTCGTCGCGCCCGCACCGCTCACCGTCGTCGTGGGAGCACCCGGACGCGCGATGGCGCCCGATGAGCAGCACCCCGCCACCGACCTCGCGCTCTCGGTCGAGCGGGCCGAGGGCTCGGCACCCGCCCTGCCCGAACCGCTGGCGCACGTCGTCCTCGACCTGCGCATCCCGGCCGCGCAAGCCCGCGCCTACCGGGTCAAGGCCGGCGACTACATCCAGATCATCGACGTGGAAGGCCGGCAGTGCTCGGACTTCCTGGCCTTCGACGCCGCGAACCTGGCGGACGGCGTGGAGAAGGGCCTCGACGCCACCACCACCCGCACCCTGATGGGCTCGGCCTATCCGGGGCCGGGGCTGCACTCGAAATACTACGACGAGGATATGCGCCCGCTGATCGAGGTGGTGCGCGACACGGTGGGCCGCCACGACACCTTCGCGCTGGCCTGCACGGCCAAATATTACGAGGATGCGGGCTACCCCGGCCACCCGAACTGCTCAGACAATTTCAACGCCGTGCTGAAGCCCTACGCGGTGCGCGAGCGGCGGGGCTGGCCCGCCATCAACTTCTTCTACAACACCAGCATCGAGGCCAGCAACGCGCTCACCTCCGACGAGCCCTGGTCGCGGCCGGGCGATTACGTGCTGCTGCGCGCCCTCACCGACCTCGTCTGCGCGTCCTCGTCCTGCGCGGACGACATCGACCCGGCCAACGGGTGGGACCCGACCGACATCCACGTCCGCGTGTACGACGGGGCCGCGGCCATCTCCAAGGGATCAGCCCTCCGCATGACGCCCGACTCCGAGCCCCGCCTCACCCGGGAATCCGCCTTCCACCCGCGGGTCGCGGCCTTGACCCGCAGCTTCGTCGACTACCGCGGCTTCTGGCTCCCCACCTGCTTCACGGGACGCGGCGCCATCGAGGAATACTGGGCCTGCCGCGAGCGCGCGGCCGTGATGGACCTTTCGCCCCTGCGCAAGTTCGAGGTGATCGGCCCCGACGCCGAGATTCTGCTGCAGCGCACCGTCACCCGCGACGTCGCCAAGCTGGCCGTGGGCCAAGTGGTCTACACCGCGCTCTGCTACGACCACGGCGGCATGATCGACGACGCGACCGTGATGCGCCTCGGCATCGCCAACTTCCGCGTGATCGCGGGCGACGACTTCACCGGGCTGTGGCTGCGGCAGAAAGCCGAGGACTGGGGCCTAAAAGTCTGGGTGAAGTCTTCGACCGACCAGTTGCACAACCTCGCGGTGCAGGGACCGAAGAGCCGCGAGATCCTGTCCTCCGTGGTCTGGACACCGCCGAACCAGCCCAGCGTCGCCGAACTGAAGTGGTTCCGCTTCACGATCGGGCGTCTCGGCGGACCGGGCGGCCCGGCGCTCCTCGTGTCGCGGACCGGTTACACGGGCGAACTCGGCTTCGAGGTGTGGTGCCATCCAAAAGACGCGCCTGCCGTGTGGGACGCGGTGTGGGCCACGGGCGAACCGCACGGGCTGTCGCCGCTGGGCCTCGACGCGCTCGACATGCTGCGCGTCGAAGCGGGGCTCGTCTTCGCGCATTACGACTTCGACGACGGCACGGACCCGTTCGAGGCGGGCATCGGCTTCACGGTGGCGGACAAGGACGCGGATTATGTGGGCCGCGACGCGCTGCGCCGCCGCAAGGCCGCGCCCTCCCGCAAGCTGGTCGGCCTCGACCTCGAGGGCACGGAGGCGATCGGCCACGGCGATCCCGTCTTCGACGGACGCGCCCAGGTGGGCGTGGTCACCAGCGCCACGCGGTCGCCGATCCTGAAGAAGACGATCGCGCTCGCGCGCATGGACGTGGCCCGCGCCGAAATTGGTACGGCCGTGGAGATCGGCAAGCTCGATGGCCACCAGAAGCGGCTCGCCGCGCGCATCGTCCCCTTCCCGCACTTCGACCCGCAGAAGACGCGGGTGCGGGCCTAAAGTCAGGCCACGCGCTTCCGCACCACGACGAAAAGGCGTGGGAAGGCGAGCAGGCGCTTGCCGTCCGCCCGCGGCGGGTAGGCCTCGTCGATCCGCCGTTCGTATTCGGCGAGGAAGCTCGCCCGCAGATCGTCCGGCAGCGGATCGGTGAAGGGCCGCAGCCCCGTGGCGCTGACCCAGTCCACGATGGCCCGGGCCGAGGCGAGCGGGTGCTGGTAGGCGGTGCGCCAGACCTCGACGCGCTCCGCCACGGGCGCGAGCGCGTCGTAATAGCCATCCACCGCCAGGATCGCCACGCGCGAGGCCGCGGCCTCGCCGATGCAGGCAGCCCAGGGTTTTAGGGCGGCCACCTCGCGCATCAGGCGATGCGAGGGCTCGGCCCGGTTGTCCGGCATCTGGAAAGCAAGGACGCCTCCGGAAGCTAAGGCATCGAACAGGCGCGGGATCACCGTCCCGTGATCGCCCACCCATTGCAGCGAGGCGTTGGCGTAGATGAGATCGGGCGCCTGCTCCGGAGTCCACGTCGCGATATCGGCCTGCTCGAAGCGACAGTCCGGAAGCCGCGCGCGGGCGCTTCGGAGCATATCCTCGGATGTGTCGAGACCCGTGACCGCGGCGTGCGGGAAGCGACGGACCAGGAGTTCGGTGGAATTTCCCGGGCCGCATCCGAGGTCGACGACAGACTTCGGATCAACGAGGTCGATGGCACCGAGCAGGTCGCGTGCGGGCCGCGTACGCTCCACCTCGAACTGCCGGTAAAGGGCCGCGTTCCAGTCCGCCATGGCGCCGCCTCAGCCGAAGATGCCGTCACCCTGTTCGTCAATGATGGTGCAGCCCTTGGCGATCGCCATCTTGCTCACGTCGTCCGGCGTCGGACTGCGGTCGGCGCGCACGAAGCGGTAGCGTTTCACGTCGGCCCCGACCGTCTTCTCGATCGTGCCCGCAAGCTGGAACTGGCCCTGTTCCTTGAAGGGCACGGCGCGGATCACGTAACCCTTGTAGTCGAGCTCCGCCGTGACTTTCGCCTCGGCGGGGCTGTCGGGGGCGGGTTTGAATCCGCCGCCGAAGAGGGATTTCAGGAAGGACATAGGTGCATCCCTCCGGTCGTCAGGCCGCGGATCGGCGCAAAAGTCGATGAGCGGTCATCTCGCCGTGCAGCGCGATCGCATCGATCGCGAAGCCATTGGGCCATGTCGGCACGCCAAGCTCAACGAACACGCGGGCGAACTCGACGGGATTGCGAAGCGGTTGCACGACAGTTCCGTCCCCAAACACGAGGTCACGGAAATCTTGAATTCCTTCCTGTCCATCCGAGAACAGAACATGGAGCCTGAAATCTCCGATGGCTCGAATCTCGAGAACTTTGACCAAGGTCATCGTCGTCAGTCCATATCGGCGCCGGGCACCTTTTCGAGCGGTTCCAAAGCTGCAGCCCTCACCCAATTGGCGACAAGAGCATCGCGATGGCGTGCAACCCAGGCCTCCATCACCATTTCGGCCGCCAACGGCATGCGTCCAGCGATGACGTGTCCCGTCTCGATCGCCACCAGAGCTTCAAAACCCTGGTAGAAAACGTGGATGTGGGGCGGTGGATGGTCCCGCCAGTACATCTGAACCACGAAGCCGAAGAAAAGCGAGATCGTCGGCACCGTGAAAGATCAATTATCCAGGAAGCTCCTGAGCTTCCGCGACCGGCTCGGGTGCTTGAGCTTGCGCAGAGCCTTGGCCTCGATCTGCCGGATGCGCTCGCGCGTCACCGAGAACTGCTGGCCCACCTCCTCCAGCGTGTGGTCGGTGTTCATGCCGATGCCGAAGCGCATGCGCAGCACGCGCT
>CAXTFJ010000028.1:0-39094 GCA_964243405.1 uncultured Lichenihabitans sp.
GTATAGCCCGAAACCTCCGCGCGCAGCGACGGGTAGGCGCGCAGCACGGAGGCGACGCTGGCCTCCACGCCCGCGGCGGCATCGCCCGGCGCCTCGCCCCGGTTGAACGGCACGGTGTAGAGGCTGGCCGCGGCCCCCCGCAGCCCGGCCGCGTGCTCCGTGTGGAGCGCCGTCGCGCCCACGGCGAGGGCGAGCAGGATGACGCCGCTGGAGCGGCGCAGCGCGTTGCCCGCGGGCGTCGTGGCCCAGGCGCTCACGGCGCGGCCGGGCGGGGCGAGCCGTCGTCCGCGAAGGCGTCGGTCTCGGCCAGGATGGCGCCCAGATCCCTGTCGAGTTCGGCGGGGTTCATGGCGTTGTGGTACACGGTCTCCCCGGGGCGGTTCAGCGGGTGGCCCTCGTCAATGCAGAAACCGATCGTTTCCAGCACGATGGGGCTCGCCACGATGTGGTCGACGGCCGCCGCCATCGTGTCCCGGTTGTCGGGGTCCCCGTCGGTCGCCACGATGACGTGGTAGCTGCCGTAGCCGCCCTGGCGGCGGGCCTGCGCTTCCAGCGCCGCGTAGGCCGCCTCCAGGCTCTCGCCCAGGGGGGTGCCACCGCCCGCGCGCACCGTGCGGATCGCGTGCTCGAAGGCCGCGCGGTTGGCGGGGCCGCGGCCGAGCGGTACCTGCTCGCCGTCATGGTCGTTGTCGAACACGTAGAGCCCGACGTTGGCCGAGGGCGGCAGGGCGCGCGCGAAGCGGACGATGGCGTTCTTGGCGTCCACCACCCGGCCGCCCGGCCGCCCGCCGGAGCAGTCGTGCGACGCCATCGAGCCCGAGCCGTCGAACACCACGTACCAGTCGTCGGACAGCATCGCGGCGGGGTCGACCGAGGCCGGGCCGCCGCCCTCCTGCCCCCAGCGGGCCGTGCGGGCGATGACGCCGTCCGGGGCGACCGGAGGCGCGACGGCGGGGCCGGGCGCGTCCGCCGCCGTCACCGCTGCCGGGTCAGTTGTGTCATGCCCCCGGTCGAAGGCCGCCACGGCAAGCACGCCCAGCACGACGAGGCCGACGATCCGCTTCGGACCCAGATAGGCGAAGAGGTGCATGCGCCCCTCCTCAGTGGGTCGGCGCGAAGGCGTCGGTTTCGGCCTCCACGTTCACGACGCGGAACACCACGACGCGGTTGGAGGCCGCCTGCGCCTCGTTCTTCGGCCGGCAGGGGAGGTCGCCGCACATCCCCGTGGTGGGCTGGTCGTAGCCCAGGCCCTGCGTCACGAACTGGCTCGGGTCGAGCGCGACGCCCTTGGACTTCGCGGCCTCGACGGCCGCGGCCACCACCGCGTTGGCGCGCTCGATCGACAGGTTCTTGGCGCCCTGCGCGAGCCGGGTCAGCAGGAGCTGGCCGGTGTTCGACGGGGTCTGCTTCATGCGGTCCACCTGGGCCAGGTAGGCCTGCGGGTCGGCGTGGCCCTCCACCGTGATGACCGCGCCCGCGTAGGTGTTGGCGAGCTCGATCACCCGGTCGAAGTCGCTCTGGTAGACCTCGCGCGGAAAGCTCTTCTGCCCGTTCTGGAAGTGGACGGGAAACTGGAACAGCGTGTCGTCGCCCTGCCGCCCCTGGCCCGCGATGTCGGTGACGGCGCGGGTCGCGGCCGCGGGGTCGAAGCGGGGCGCCGCGGGGGCGGTGGCGTCGGCCACGCCCGTCTGCGCGGGCCAGTCCCAGTCGGCCGCCATCAAACGGTAGGTGTTGCGGCTCAGGCCCGCGGCGCGCAGCAGCGAGCCTGCCTCCGCCCCCACCCGCTCGAAGGAGCGGGGGTAGTTGGGGTCGGCGAAGAAGCGGGCGTTGCCCTGGCGGTCGGAAATCTCCGCGTCCGACCATAGGCCTTGCGCGTCGTCGGTGGCGCCGGGGTCGTCGAGCAGGGTGGCGGCGCTGAGCGTCATCAGCGCGGCCCACTCGGCCGTGTGCCCCTGCGCGGCCCCACGCAGGTGGTCGGACGCGTCGTACATGGCCTTGCCGAAGGCCGCGAGCCTGTCGCGGTTGGCCTCGTAGAAGTCGTGCCGCACCACGATCACGTCGGTGATGATGCGGTTGGCCGAGCGCGTGCTCAGCAGCACGTGCGCGCCCTTGACCGAACCTTCCGCGCCCGTGCCCACGTTGCCGCCCCCGCCCGCCGTCAGCGTCGCGGCGTCCGGGCTGATGACCATGACGGCGCCCACGGTGCCGTCCGACGCCATCGCGGCCATGGGCGTGTCGGCCCCCTTGCCGGTGAGGTCGTGGGTGAAGCGCAGCGTCACGTCGCCGGGCGCGAGCCCCGCGTCGGACAGGATTTTGAGCAGGTAGTCGACGTGCGGCCCGTCCTGCTGGAGCACGATCACCCGGCCCTTGAGGTCCTTGGGCTGGCGCACGTCGGCGCGCGCCACCATGACGTCGCCGCCGGCGCTCCAGGAATGCTGGTAGATGGTGACGCCGCGCGTGCGGGGATCGGCCTCCGTGACGTCGGCGGCCTGCGCCACCATGCCGAGCGTCGCGCGCAGGAAGGGCGACTCGCAGGCGAGGTAGGCCCTCACCTGGTCGGTGAAGTCGTCCACGCGGGTGAGCCGCACGTCGAGGCCGAGCCCGGCCAGCAGCGAGCCGGGCCTGGTGGCGATGCCGCCGTTGGCGAAGAGCGTCACCTCGTCGGCGCCCCAAGTGATGATCGGCATGCGCCAAGTGGCCTGCGCGCCGCAATCGCGCGGCTGCGTGCGGATCGCGTCGGCCAGCGGCGCGGCTGGCAGGTAGTGGGCCGCGCGCGCGGGACCGCCGGTCCCGGCCAGCGCCGCCGCGACCGCGAGTCCCACAATCTTGCGTGTCATCGGATCACTCCGTTTCCGGCACCGCGCCGCCGTCCGGCCGGTGGCGCAGCACCACCCCGCCCACAGCGACGCTCCCCGCCACCGGCGTGCCGGCGGGCACGATGGCCACGCCCGCCCGCTCGACCGCGCGCCGGAGCGCGTCGTGGTGGAGGGACCCGATCGATTTGCCGCCCTCGAAGCGCCGGATGGTCGACAGGCTCACCCGCGACAGCTCGGCCAGGCGAACCTGGTCGATCGCGAGGAGGGATCGCGCCGCGCGCAGCTCTTCAGGCGTCATCGGTCATGTCGACGAACAAACGTTTGGCGAATGAAAAGAGTTCGTTTGAGCTCTGGAATCTCAGCGATGGAGGTGCTTGACCATGTGGACCACGGTGCCGACCGCTTCGACGATTTCGAGCCGCTCGAATGCGTAGCCGCGCCGCCCGTAGAGCGCGATGTTCTCCGCCATCCGCTGGTTGGTATAGAGCCGGACCGTGCCGCGGTTCGCGTCGCGGGCCAGGCGCTCCGCGTGGCCGAGAAGGCGCGTCCCGAGGCCCCGGCCGGCGTGGAGGGGCGCGACCGCGACGTTGACGATCAGCAGGTCGTCGGCGCGCACCAGCGTTTCAATCAGGGCGAGCAGGTGGCCGTCCTCTTCGGCGAGGTCGATGCGGTGCTCGACCACCGCCCGGTCGTAGTCGGCCGTCATGGGGCGCGGCTCGCGTCCCACCACCGGCACCCACCGGGCATAAGCGGCGCGCGTCAGGGCGCGGACCGCGCCCGCGTCGGCGGCACCCGCGCGCCGCAGCGGGAGGTCGGTCATCGCGCCGTCGCCCGTCCGGCCGGCTCGGCCAAACCCTTCAGGACCGACGCGAGGCGGTCGCGCAACCCATCGGTCTCGCCGGCCAAGGCCGTGCTGCCGAGCACCGTTCGCACGAACTGGAAACCGGCCACCAGCGCCACGATGAGCGCCGCGCGCGCTTGCGGGTCCGGGCCGGCAAGCTGGGCCGCCAGCGGCCCTTCGACGTGGCGCACGAGGCAGTCGCGCAGCATGGTGGCCGCGCGCGGGTCGTGCGCCGAGCGCAGGGTCAGGAGCACCGGGTCGACCGCATCGGGCTCGCGGCACGCGACCAGCAGGTGGGCCACCGTCCGGCTCAGCGTACCCGCCTGGTCGAGCGGCAGGGTGCCGGTCGCGAAGGCCGCGTCGGCCGCCGCCGCGAACAGCGCCTCCTTGGACCCGAAATAGCGGTTGACCAGCATGGCGGTCACGCCCGCTTCCGCGGCGATCTCCCGCACGCCCACGCCGTCGTAGCCCGCGCGTGTGAAGGCGACCGTCGCGGCCCGCAAAATCGCGTCCCGCGTCGCTGCCGCGTTGCGGGGACGCTTGGCCGGCGGTGGGGCGGCGGCTACCGGAAGGCTCATGTTTGCGTGTGTAGATTTGTGGTGCCACCCTGTCTACATACGTTTGATCCAGGTTCAGCGGGTCAATCAACCGGTTGTAGACTTACGATGGCACTTTTCGGCTTCCATCAGACCGCTTGCGAGGGTGAGGCAAGCCAAACGCAAAAACCCTCCCCGAGACCGGGGAGGGTTTTGCTCGAACCGAGGCGTGGTGGGCGGCTCGCGCCGCCCGGAGAACGTCAGTTCTCGTAGGAAAAGAAATCCGGGTGGTTGCGACGCCACTCCGCGATGTGCTCGCGGTGCTGGCCGATCATGATGCCGAAGCGGACGCAGGCGTGACGGTCACCATCCTCGCAGCGCTCGTGCAGATGGAAGGCCTGGCCGTCGAAACCATCCTCCACCGCGGCGGGACGCGCATAGGTGCGGTGGACGGGCTCCTCCTCCACCTCGTCCACGACCACGGGACGCGAGGGCTGAACGTAGACCGGGGCGGGGCGCGGTTGGCTCAGCACCGAGCCCAGCACGGCGCCACCCAGGACGCCCGCGGCCACGCCGCCGATGATCGCGCCCGTATGATCGCCGGCCCGCGCCGACCCGCACGACATCATCGACAGGACCAATCCCGCCACGACCAAAGACCGCATCTCCGCCTCCCAGGAACCGAGACGCGAAACATCATCGCAACTCCTTGACGGACCGTTAACCGTCGATGCGGGCGCGCACGGTGCCGCGGCGTCTCGTCCCGGCGGCATGGACGTGGACCGCGCGGCGTGACAAGCAGCGCTCACCCATGTCCATGCTACCGTGAAAACCGTTCCGTTCCACTTCGGCATCGCGCTCGTCCCTCGCGCGGGCGCGGGCGATTGGGCGCTGGTCGAGGCCCTGCTCGACCTGACGCTCACCTCCGTGCTGGCGCAGACCGACCCGGATTTCCACGTCGTGCTGATGGGGCACGACCGGCCCCGAACGGTGATGGACCGCGATCCACGGCTCACGGTCCTGACGGCCGACTGGCCCGCGCGGCCCACCGGCCCGCACAACGACGACAGCGGCCGCAAGAAGCACGCGATCAACGATCTCGTGCTGGCGCGGGGCGGCGGGCTGTTCATGCTGCTCGATGCCGACGACTGGGTCGACCGCGGCCTCGTGGCTGCCGCGCGGACGGCGGTCGGCCCGGAGCACGTGGGCGGTCTGATCGCCCGCGGCACGATCCTCGATTTCCAGACCCTGCGCGCCGCGCCGCTGCCGCACGCGGGCGTGTTCCCCGAGCCCTTCCATCGCCTGTGCGGCTCCAGCACGGTCGCGATGCTACGGCCGGAGGCTTCGAGCCCGGTCCGCCGCGACCCGTTCGCGGTGCTGCGGTCGCATCATCAATGGGTCGAGGTCGCGCACGAGCACGGAGCATCCCTGGCCGATCTGCCGGTGGGCGGCGCCTATCTCGTCAACACGTCCGAGAACCATTCCGAGGTGCACGGCCCCCACGGGGACTGGCGCCGCGGGCTCACGGCCGCGGTCAATCGCGAAGGGACTTCGCTGGATGCGGCAGCCGCGGCCCGCTTCGGATTGGAGTTGGAGCGGGTCCGCGCGGTATCACGCCGCTTCTTCGCGGATGGACCTGCATCGCGTCGGGCGGCGGCCGACGATCCAGATGCCGTGCTGCCCTGAGCGTTGCTCCCGCAGGCTGTACGTTTTACACGTATGACCCTAGATGAAGATACCGATCAAGTTCGAATGGAATGATGCGAAGGCAGCCTCGAATCACGCGAAGCATCACCTCGCCTTCGACGACGCCATCGCAATCTTCGCAGACCCGGATCACGTGGTGATCGATACCCTTCGGATGCAAGACGGCGAGACCCGGCAGAAGGTCATCGGAATGATCCAATCTCGCCTGTTCACGGTCGTGTTCGTGATGCGCGGTCAGGCGTGCCGCCTGATCTCAGCCCGGCGATCCAATGGCCAAGAGGAGCGCGCCTATGGGGACAGCTAAGCTGAACCTCGCCGACCGTCCAGACCTCTCGGTCGCCGACCTGGAACGGATCGACGCCATGACGCCCGAGCAGATCGAGCGGAACGCTCTGGACGATCCGGACAACCCGCCGCTGACGGAAGCCGAGCTGGATCGGGTGCGGGTGGCCCGTGCGGTGCAGGCCGTTCGCAGGGCGCGCGGCATGAGCCAGGCCGTTTTCGCGAAGACCTACGGGATCGCGGTCGCCCGGCTCAGGGACTGGGAACAGGGACGGTTCAAGCCGGACGCCATGGCTCGCGCCTACCTCGCGACGATCGCGCACGAACCGGACGCGGTCGCCCGCGCCCTCGACAAGGGGCCGCGATGGTGAGGGCGGCCCGGCTGGCACCGGCGGCGGCCTAACCCACCCAAGCGATCCGCAACCTGGCCCCACCCATTGCGGGGCCCAGAGGCCCGAAGGTCAGGCCGTCCGCGCCCGCAGACGTTGGCAGGTCGGCCGCGCCCACTCGCGCGAGGAGAAGCCCCGCTTCCGCGAGCCCTGGCACGCGCAGGGTCGCGCCGTCGCGCACGACCTCCGGAAGCGTAAGGGCGAGCGAGCCCCGCTCGATCCGCAGGTCGCCCAAGCGGCCCCTGAGGTCGGTGGAGAAAACAACGCGCGCGCCCTGGCTCAGGGCGAGCACGCCGTCCGCGACGCGGATCACGATCGCGCCGGCCGGGCTTTCCACCGGGCCCAGCAGAACGTCCTCGCCCGTGTTGGTGACCTCCCACCCCGCCCAGGGCGACACGTCCGTGACCTCGCCCACGGCCATCAGCGGCATGAGGGCGCCCCAGCCGTAGAAGCCGTCAGTGTCGGGCCCGTCGAGCGGCTCGCCGGTTTCCGCGTTGTAGTTCTCCGGGCAGATCCGCTGGGCCCAGGCGCGGGCGAACAGGGCGAAGCTTTTGGCGGCGAGGACCGAGGCCTCGGCGTGCCGCCCGGCGCGGCGCAGCCCCTGCCACACCCAGAAGTTCAGGGGCGGCCAGGCACGGCCGCGCCAGTACACGTTGTCGGCCGCGGCGGGGTCGTGGCGCGCGGTGCCCGGCAGGATCTCGCCCCCGAAGGAGGCGGGATCGGCGAGGTGGGCCAGCAGGCGCTCGGTTTGCGCGGGCGTCGGCACGCCCGCGACCAGGGGGTAGAAGCTGGTTGGCCCGACGCTGCGCACGAAGGCGCCCGACCACAGCCGGTTGGCGAACAGGCCGCGGCTCTCGTCCCACAGCTCCGCCCCGATCTTGTCGCGCGTGGCCTGGGCGCGGGCCGCGTGGGCCTGGGCCGTCTCCGCGTCGCCCAGCTCCGCGGCGATCAGGGCGAGGATCTCGGCGTCCAGCGCCAGCAGGCTGTTCAGTCCCACGTCCAGGCAGTCGAGCGTGCGCGTCGCGGGATCGTAGCGCGCCTCGTCGTGGATAGGGCTGTTGTCCATGGAGGACTCGTTGCGCGCCCCGAACGCCGTCCCCTTGTAGAGCCCCTCGCCCACGTCCGACGTGCCGTAGGACACCAGGCCGCGCCCACCCGGGTCGCGGTGTGCCCACCACCAAGAATGGTTGCGCTCGAGCGCCTCGCGCATGAGGCGCAGCAGGGGCCGCGAGCCGGAGCGCAGAAACATCAGCCAGACGAGGAACGAGGCGATCGGCAGTTGCGTGCGGTCCACCCAGGCGTCGTTGGCGGTGAGCAGGCAGGCGAAATTGCCCTGCGGGGTGGCGCTGGCGAGCGTGACGGCCAAGTTGGCGCGGCCCATCTCGGGGTCGAGCAGGGCGGTGAGCAGCGCCGCGTAGTGCTGGTCGTTCAGCCACACCCCGAAACCGCCGAACTTCGAGCCGTTCCAATTGCGGCTGATGGAGGTGTAGGGCCGGGCGTTGATCCCGTCCCACACCGTGGTCCAGGCCGTCACGTCGCGAATGGCGTCGAGCGCGCCCGGGAAGCGGCCGGTCTGCAGCGGTTCGGGGACGGGCTCGGCGGCCGCGAGGGCGGCGCGGGCCCGGGCGACCGCGAGATCGGCGCGGTCCGCCACCGCGGCGGCGAACAGGCCGTCGCGCGTCATCTCCAGGTTGAAGCGGAGCGCGAGGGCGGGCGCTTCCGTGGCACGGGACCCCAGGTGGAAGTAGCCGTTAGCCTCGTAGTCGGCCGCGAGCGCCGCCGCGCTCGCGTGGCCGGTGACCAGCACGGGCGGCTCCGCGCAGACCAGCGCCACGAAGCGGTGCCCGACCTTGACCACGGCCGCGCCCGCCGCCTCGTCGAACGCGACGCGGCTGCCGTCCTCCGCCGACAGGCACAGGCTGACCCAGAAGCGCAGACCCCATTCGCCCGTCCGCCCGGTCCGCCAGCGCCCGACCACCGCGAAGGGGTCGGGCTTGGCGTAGCGCCAATCGAGCACGGTGCCCGCGTGGGAGAGCGTCAGCTCGACCGCGCCGGCCCGGAGGTCGTGCCGGCCGAAGCGCACGCCCTCGCCGGGCGGGAACAGGGTCGCGCGCCCCGTGCTGCCCGCGAAGGCCACGGGCGTGAGCCGCACGCCGAGCGGCAGGAACACCATCTCGACGGGGCGGTCCGACCAGGTGAACCAGGCGCGGTCGAGCGTGATCGTGGCGTGGCGGAGCATGAGGATCTTTCGAGATGACGCCCCTCTCCCGCTCCGCGGGAGAAGGGGAGACCCGGTCAGGTCGCGAGGAGCACCGTCTGGTCGGGCGACCAGGCCAGGGTCACCGCAGTCCCCGGCTCCCAGGTGCGGACTTCACGGTTCTGGGTGAACACTTTGAGGGCCGCGCCGTCCGGGCCTTCGAGCAGCACGGTGGAGGCCGCGCCAGCGTAGATGGTCGCGCGCACGGTGGCGGCCAGGGCATTGCCCGCCACGACTTCACCGTCCGCGTGGATCGTCATCTTCTCGGGCCGCACCGCCAGGGTCACGGCCGTGCCGGGGGCGGGCAGGGGGTCGGCCGTGCGGATCAGCCCGCCCGCGACCCTGACCCCGCCATCGGCGACCGCACCCGCGAACAGGTTGGCGTCGCCCAGGAAGGAGGCCGCGAAGACGCTCGTCGGCCGCTCGTAGACGGCTGCGGGCACGCCTTCCTGCACGATGCGGCCGCGGTCCAGGATGGCGACACGGTCCGACAGGGTCAGTGCTTCCTCCTGGTCGTGCGTCACGAAGATGGTCGTCAGCCCGGCTTCGCGCTGGATGCGGCGCAGTTCCACCTGCATCTCCTGGCGCAGCCGCCGGTCGAGCGCGGACAGCGGCTCGTCGAGCAGCAGCACGCGGGGTTTCGTGACGATCGCGCGGGCCAGCGCCACGCGCTGCTGCTGGCCGCCGGACAGCTGCTTGGGCCGCCGCGCCTCGAAGCCTGGCAACCGCACGAGGTCGAGCGCCCGCCCCACCTCGGCCCGCACCGCGGCCCCCCGCATCCCCTGGCGGCGCAGGCCGTAGGCCACGTTCTCGGCCACGCTCATGTGCGGGAACAGCGCGTAGGACTGGAACACCATGCCGACCCGGCGTTTCCACAGCGGCACGGCGGTGACGTCCGCGCCCGCGATGGTGACGGTGCCCGCGTCGGGCGCCGTGAAGCCGCCGATGATGCGCAGCAGCGTGGTCTTGCCCGAGCCCGACGGCCCGAGCAGGCTCGTGAAGGCGCCCGCCCCGAAGCGCGCCTCGACGCCGTCCAGCACGGTCGTGGTCCCGAAGACCTTGCCGATCCCTGAAACTTCCACGCCGTTCACGGGGCTTTTCCCATCCGGGTCAGGGCGGCGAAGACGACGAACAGGGCGACCGAGGCCCCGAGCAACAGCGTCGAGACCGCGTTGATCTCCGGCGTGAACCCCTTGCGGATGGAAGAGTAGATCTCCACCGGCAGGGTGCTGACGCCCGGCGTCGCCAGGAAGTAGGACACGACGAACTGGTCCAGCGACACCGCGAAGGCGAACAATCCCGCGGCCACCAGGCTCGGCAGCAGCAGGGGCAGGGTCACGCGGAGGAAAGCCCCCGCGGGCGTCGAGCCCAGGCTGACGGCAGCCTCCTCCAGGTCCGTTCGCAGGCCCGCGAAGCCCGTGCCCACCACCAGGACCACGTAGGGGATGGCGAGCGCCACGTGGCCGATGATCATGGCGTGCAGCCCGCGGCCGATCCCCGTCCAGAAGAAGAACACCAGCATGGCGGTCCCGGTGATCAGCCAGGGGATCGCGATGGGCGGCAGCAGCAGCATCTGCAGCAGCGAGCGGCCGCGGAAGGTGCGCCGCGACAGCGCCAGCGAGGCGAGCGTGCCGAGCGCGGTGGCGACGAGGGCGGTCACGACCGCGATCAGCAGGCTGTTCTCGCTGGCCGCGATCAGCCGGTCGTCCCCCGCCAGCGCCGAGAACCAGCGCAGGCTCGGCACGATGGGCAGGGTGTAGAGGTCGGACGCGTTGAAGGCCATCACGACCATGACCGCGATGGGGGCGTAGAGGAACAGCAGCACGGCTACGAGGAAGGCGCGGCCGAGCGGGATCATGCGCCGGCCGCGAGCCTCGCGCGCAGCACGCCGGAGAACAGCGCGAAGACGACCAGCACGACGGCCAGCATCGTGAAGGACAGCGCGGCCCCCAGCGGCCAGTTGAAGGCTTGCGTGAACTGGTCCTCGATCACCGTGCCCATGGTGACGCCGATGCGCCCGCCCAGGATGCGCGGCTCCATGAAGCTGCCGATCACCGGCACGAAGATCAGGATCGCGCCCGACACGAGGCCCGGCAGCGCGAGCGGCAGGATCACGGTCGCGAACACGGCCGGAGCCCGCGCGCCCAGGGAACGGGCCGCGTCGACCAGCGCGTCCTCGATGCCCACCACCGACAGGTAGCAGGTCAGGATCATGTAGGGCAGGTAGGCGTGCACCAGCCCGATCACGATGGCCGGGAAGCTGTAAAGGATCGACAGCGACCCCGCGCCCGGCCAGACGAGGCGGAGCGCGTCGTCGAGCAGCCCGCCCTCGCGCAGCAGCATGGTCCAGGAGAAGACGCGCACCAGGCCGTTGGTCCAGAACGGCAGGATGGTGAGCAGGAACAGCACCTGCCGCACGCGCCCCTGCGACGCCCGGGCGAGCGCGAGGGCCGCGGGCAGGCCCACCGCCGCGCAGATCCCGGTGGTCCACAAGCCCAGCTTGAGCGAGGTCCAGGCCACGCCCGCGAGGTAGGGGCGGTCCACGAAGGCCAGGTAGTTCGCGACCGTGAAGACCAGCGGCGCGTGGCTGCCGAAGGGCGTGCGCTTCAGGAAGCTGAACACCAGCATGGCGCAGAGCGGCAGGAAGACCGCCAGGGTCAACCAGCCGTAGGCCGGCAGCAGCAGCGCGCCCGTGACCGCCGCCGCGCGGCCGCGCGGGGTCAGCCCGCCCCCTCCCGTCCCGCCGGGAGAAAGCGCGTCAGCTCGCGTAATAGGCCTTCACCTCTTCCCAGGTGTCGTTGAACGCCTGCCGCCGATCCTCGGGCAGCGAGCCCATGAACTGCAGCTTGGCGAGGTATTCGGGCTTGTGGATCTGCCGGTTGAGGTCGGTGGCGGGCAGTTTCTCCATCGCGGCCGCGTTGGCGGAGGCGGGGGCGCCCGACCCCGTGACCCAGGCCACGTAGAAGTCGGGGTCGATCATATAATTGATGAACTGCAGGCCCATCGCCTTCTGCGTGCTCGAGGCCGGCACGCACAGGTTGTCGAGCCAGCCGATCGCGCCCTCCTTCGGGACCACGAAGTCCACGGGAAGGTTGTGCAGCTTCTGCGAGCGCGCGACCGCGCCCGACCAGTAGACCGACACGTCGAAGGCGCCGCCCGCGAAGGCCTTGTTCCACTCGTCCTCGCTCGACCAGGTGAGCTTCACGTCCTTCCGGAATGATTTGAGCAGGTCGGCGACCTTCTTCATGTCGCCGGGGTCGTTGATGGGCTTGCCCATCATCAGGGCCGCCACCGCGACCTCGGTCACGGCGTCGTCGAACAGCGCCCCGCGCCCCGCGTAGGCCGCGTCCGCGAAGATGCCGTAGCTGTCGACGCCGCTCAGCTTGTCGCGGCGCACCGCGAGCGCGTTCATGCCCCAGACCCACGGCACGCCGTAGGTCTTGCCGTCGACCAGGATGTTGGGATTGGTCTTGAACGCGTCCGAGAGCCCGGCCGCGTTCGGCACCTTGGACAGGTCCACCGCGTCGATCAGGTCCTCGGCGTGGGCTTGGCTGTCGCGCGCGGAGTTGACCAGCACGACGTCGTAGGCGCCCGGGTTGGTGCGCAGCTTGGTCAGCATCTCGGGTTCGGAATTGTAGTAGTCGTGCTTGACCGCGGTGCCGGTCATCTCGGTGAAATGCTTGACCGCGAAGCTCTCGTCGGTGCCGTAGCCCTGCCAGTTGAGGACCGTGATGGCCTTGTCGGCCGCTAGCGCGAAGCGCGCCCCCGAGGTGACGGCCGCCGCCGCGGCGCCGAGGCCCAGCGTGAACCGCCGTCGATCAAGACGTGACCGCATCATCCCCTCCTCCTGGCCTTCGGACCGAGCGCCGACTGCACCCTCTTCCCCGAGGCCTGTCAAGCCGCAGGGGCTGGCGGAAACCGTGGTCCACCGGCCGTTTCGGGCTCGACATAGCAGCGGAGGTGCTGCCCCGGCAGAACATCGTAGGGCGCGACCCAGCCTGGAAGGGCCGCGAGCCGCGCGAGCCACGCGTGGATGGACGGATGCGTCCGCTCGAAGAAGAAGCCGCTCTCGCTTGGCGGAAACGCCAGGTAGCCCGTCATCGACAGGTCGGCGACCGTGGGCTCGGCGCCGACGACGAAAGCCGACCCGCTCAGTTTCGCCTCGAGGATCGTCAGGAAATCCTCGACGCGCCCCTTCAGGAACGCCAGGACGTGCGGGTCCGGCGCTTGCGTGAAGGCACGCCTGTAGCGGTAGGCCGCCATGAAGCCGCTGAGCTTCTGGTTGTCCCAGAACAGCCACCGGAGGATCTCGAAGCGTTCCGCCTCGCCCGAGCCCTGGAACCGTCCGAACTTTTCCGCGAGGTGCAGGAGAATGGGACCGGTCTGGGTGAGCGCCACGCCGTTTTCCACGAGCACCGGAATCTCGCCCATCGCGTTGACGGTGCGGCGCCACTCCTGCGTCCACGTCACGCCGCTCGCGAAGTCCGTCCAGACGGGCTCGAAGCTCTGGCCGCACAGCGTCAGCATGAGCGCGAGCTTGTAGCTGTTCCCCGACTCGGGAAAGTAGTGGAGCGTGTAGTCGGTCATCCACGCGTTTCCTCGGTTCGAACCCGCAGGCCGTCAGGTTTCAGGCAGCCACCCTTGATACCCCGTTCGCTCCGCAGCCGCATCGGAAACCCCCATGCTCCCCGACCTGTCCGGCCCCAAGACGCTCCACCTCGTGGTCGACATGCAGCGGCTGTTCGCGGAGCCGACAGCGTGGCACGCGCCCGCCCTCGCCGACATCCTGCCCGCCGTCGAGCGCCTCGTCCGCCACGGCCCGGCACGCCGGCTGTTCGCGCGCTTCACCACGCCGCCCAGCGCCGAGGCCGCGCGCGGGACCTGGCGGACCTACTACCGCCGTTGGGCGAGCGTGACGGGCGAGCAGTTCGACCCCGCCCTGGTCGACCTCGTGGAACCGCTCGCGAGGCTCGCCCGGCCGGGCGAGGTGGTCGACAAGCCCACCTACTCGGTCTTCGCCCTGCCGGGTTTCGCGGAGCGGCTGCGAGCCGAGGGCGTCGACACGCTGGTGATGAGCGGGGTCGAGACGGACGTCTGCGTGCTGGCGAGCCTGCTGGGCGCCGTCGACCACGGGTTTCGCGTGGTGCTGCCCGTCGACGCGGTCGCGAGTTCGTCGGTGTCGGCCCACGCGGCGGTGATCGACCACCTGCTGCCGCGGCTTCCCGAGCAGGTGGACCTCACGAGCGTGGAGGCCGTGCTGCACGCGGCCCGGCGCGCCTGACGGATCTCCGGACGAGATGACGCATCGCGGCCGGCTGGTCGCGGTGCGAGCACGGGGGTCGCATCTCCCTCGCGACCATCGCAAGGAACGGCCATGGCCTCCCGACCCCCTCGCGTCGCGCCGACCGCACCGGCCCGGCCGCGCGTCGTCCTGCCCGGCACGATAAAGGGCCACCCTCGGCGCTTCCGCACCGCGGCGCTGCTCGCGGGCGCGACGGTGGGCGCCGCCCTGCTCGCGCTGTGGCGGCGGGACATCCCCTACGAGATTCTCGAGACTCGCTACGGCGACCCCACCTCCCGCTTCGTCCTGCTCCCCGGGGGCGTGCGGCTCCATTACCGCGACGCGGGACCGCCGGACGCCCCCGTGCTGCTCCTGCTGCACGGTTTCGCGGCGTCGAGCGCCGACTGGGCGCCCTGGATCGAGCGCCTGGGAACGGACCACCGCGTGATCGCCGTCGACCTGCCGGGTCACGGGCTCACGGCGGCGGTGCCGGGCCACGAGGCCACGATCCCCGGCCTCGTGGCCCTGGTGGCGGCGCTCGCCGGGACGCTGCGCCTGGCTCCTTTCGTCCTGGTGGGCAGTTCCATGGGCGGCCACGTCGCCTGGCGGTTCGCGCTGGAGCACCCGGACGCGGTCCGGGGTCTCGTGCTGGTGGGCAGCATCGGCTGGACCGACACGCGGAGCCGCGAGGGCAAGCCGCGCCCGGCCGCCTTCAAGCTGCTGGGCAGTGTGCTCGGCCGCTTCGCGCTGCGCCACCTGGACTTGACCGTCCTGGTGCGCCGCAGTCTGCGCAACACGTTCGGCGACCGGCGGCTCGCCACGCCCGCCGCCGTGCGGCGCACCACCGACCTGTCACGCGCCCCGGGTCACCGCGCCATCCTGACGACGCTCGATGCCGGGGGCGGCGACCGCGCCCTGCTCGACCGCCTCGCCACGCTGCGGATCCCGACCCTGGTGATGGCGGGCGAGGCGGACCGGCTGGTGCCCGTGACCCACGCCCGGCGCTTCGCCGACGCGATCCCCGGCGCCGGGCTCGTCACCTACCCGGGCGTGGGCCACGTCCCCATGGTGGAACTCCCCGACCGCTCGGCCGACGACCTCCGGTCGTGGTTGGCCACGGCTGAACCCAAGCGGTCTCCCCGGACTTGATAGGCAGGATCCCGCCGGAGGCCGCCGATGCTCTACGAACTTGCCACGCTCTCGTGCCCGCTGCTCGCGGTTGGCCAGGCCGCGGACGCCGCCGCGGTCTGGGTGCAGGACGCGGATGCGAAGGGCAGGCTCCTCGGCTGCTGGCGGACGGAGATGGGCACGCTCGGCCGACTGCTCGTGCTGCGCGGCTTCGAGGCGCCCGAGGACCTGACGGCCGAGCGCCGCCGCGCGCTCTTGAGCGCGAACCCGTTCAACGCGGGCCAGGTCGTGACAGCCTTGGCGATGGACAGCTACGCGCCTTTCCCGTTCCTGCCGCCGATCGAGACCGGAGATCGCGGCGGGGTCTACGAGGTCCGGACCTACCGGCTGAAGCCCGGCGGCCTGCCGCCGACGCTTGGTGCCTGGGACGCGGCGGTCGGGCCCGCGCGCGCCTACACGAACCACCTCGTTGTCAACATGTACGCCCTCGACGGCGTACCCCGGATCACGCATCTCTGGGGCTTCACCAGCCTGGAGGAGCGCGCCACTTTGCGCGAACGGGCCTACGGTGCCGGGGTCTGGCCGCCGAAGGGGGGCCCGGAGCAAATCGTCGAGGCGACGTCGACGATCGCGCTGCCGCTGCCCGGCTCATCGCTGCATTGAGCCGAGCATTACGGCATCCCTGAGCTTGTTTCCGACGAGAAACATCCCGGGGGAGGCATGGTCAGACGGGTGCGGGTGGCCGGCGAAATGACGTGAGCGGTCCCGCACGGGCCGCCGTCACGTCGGCGGGTTGGGGCGCCACGTTCCCATCCTGGGCCGGGCTCAGGTCGAACTGCGGCGCGCGATGGGGGTCGGCCGTCCGCGAACCGGACCGGTGCGGCAGACCGGTCAGCACACCTCGGGACTGTCCCTGCAGAGCCTGTCCTGCTGCTCCTTCTGGATCGCGTAGGCGGGCGAGCCGATGGGCGCCGTGACCGCGTAGGACCCGCCAGGGCGCACGGGGGAGTTCTCGCCCTCGGGGAAGGCCGAGTCGGGGCCGCCGTAGTCTCCCCCGCCGGTCGGTACCCGTTCGGTGGCCTGCGGACCCGGCTGCTGCTGCGGGATGACCTGCCGGTGGTGGTGGAGGCGGTGCCGGTACGCCGCCCGCGCGAGGGCGGGCCGGGACATCATCGCCGGCTGGAGGGTCGGCGTCGCGCCCGCCACGGCGGGCAAGGCGGTGAGCAAGGCTGCAAGGGCGCAGCCCGGGCCGATCAGGTAGTGTCGCATGGTCGAACCGTGAATTGGTTTCGGTTCCCACGAGCTAGGGATCCGGTGGCGGTTCATCCACCCGCGTGCGCTGCCAAGCCGCGCCGCCGAGACCCTCGCGCCGGGAGTCCAAGCGACCGCGACGGCACGGGGTCCGGCGCGACCGGCCGCCTTCGCGGGGCCATCCGCCCGTGAGCCGACCGGCCGTCCACCGTGCACTAATGTCCCGTCGCGATCCTGTACCGGCTCAGCCGCTCGTAGACCGGCCGGGCCGCGTCCGCGATGGGTTTCAGCCGGTCGTCCAGCGCCTCGACGCCGACTTCGTCGCGCACGGGGCCGAAGCCCGTGGACCGCTCCACCCGGTCGTACCAGGCGGGCGCCCAGGCGCCGTCCGTGGCGCGCCGGCCCGCGGGCCAGGCCAGCATGGCGGGGTCGAACGGGATGGCGCAGCGGGCGCACAGGGCGCGCAGGCTCCCCTCGGGGTCGCGCAGCACGTCCTGGGCGTCGAGCACGGGGGGCGCGCGGCCGAGCCGGTCCGCCACGCGGTCGAACAGCTCCGCCTGCTGCGGCACGCCGATGTCGGCCAGCGTCACCGCCTCGCGCCGCACCACGTAGGAGGCGAGCACGGCCTCGGGCGCGCGCAGCAGGAAGACGCTGGTGACGCGGTCCATCCAGTCGCGCCCGAAGCCGGGCAGCATATGGTGGGTCATGTGCTTCTGGTACCAGACGGCGCGGCCGCCCGGCACGGGGCCGGTGACGGCGTCCGCCACCGCGCGCCAGTCCCGCGGCTGGGAGGCCAGCACGGCCTCGCGCATCGGGTGGTCGAGGCCGGTGGCGGCCAAGTAGGCGGCATAGAAGGGCTCGTCGGAGACAGCCGCGTCCGGCCGGTTCTCGAAGGCGCGCATCATCGCGGTCGAGATGTTGCGCGGGCCCGACCACATGGCGATCCGGACGGGCGGGGTGCTCACGCGAAAGCCTCCGGCCCCTGCGCCTCGGCGTCGCGCAGGGCGGTGTAAAGCTCGCGCAGGCGGCGCGTCACCGGGCCGGACGCGTCCGCGGCATCGCCCCGGACGGGCAGCCTGCGGCCGTCCACCCCCGCCACGGGGGTGAGCCCCGCGAAGGTGCCGGTCACGAAGGCCTCGTCGGCGGAATAGACGTCGAACAGCGAGAAGTCGCGCTCGTGGGTCGGAAGGCCGGCCCGGCGCGCGGCGCGCAGCACCGCGTCGCGCGTGATGCCGCGCAGGCAGAAGCCGCCGCCCGAGGTCCACAGCGCGCCGTCGCGCACGATGAAGAAATGCGTGGAGTTGCAGGTCGCCACGAAGCCCCGGTCGTCCAGCATGAGGGCTTCATCCGCGCCCGCCTGCATGGCCTGGATGCAGGCCAGGATGTCGTTGAGCTTGGAATGGCTGTTGAGCCGCGGGTCCTGGTCGAGCGGCCCCGTGCGGCGAACGTGGACGGTGAACAGGTCGATGCCGCGCGCGAACATGTCGGGCTTCGGCTGCTTCCACTCGGGGATGATCACCACCGTGGCGGCCCCCTCCGTCAGCCGCGGGTCCTGGTAGGGCGAGCGCTTCCGCCCGCGCGTCACCATCAGGCGGGCGTGCACGCCATCCGTCATGCCGTTGCGACTGAGGCAGTCGAACAGCCGCGCCGCCAGCGCCTCGCGGGTCAGCCCGATGTCGATCATCAGCATGCGGGCGCCGTCGTAGAGCCGGTCGAGATGAGCGTTTAGGAAGGCTATCTTGCCGTCGATCAGGCGCAGGCCTTCCCACACGCCGTCGCCCAGCACGAAGCCGGAGTCGAACACCGACACCACGGCCTTGTCGCGTGGCACCAGTTCGCCATCGACCGAGATGAGCACGGCGTCGTTGCGCGGGTCGCCGACGTAGTCCTGTGTGCCGTTCGCCATGGGGGTTCCCGGGGCTTATCGAGTTCGACGGCTGTCGCGGGCCCGCGATCCCTCGGCCGTCATTGCGAGCGCAGCGAAGCAATCCAGGGGTCCTGGCGCCCCCCTGGATTGCGTCGTCGCTTCGCTCCTCGCCATGACGGGCGGAAAGTTGCGCCCCCAATCAAGCGGAACCGTCGGTTCAAATGCGATCACGCGGTCAGTCCTCCGCTCAGGCCGCCTTGAGCACGTCCTCGACGAGCTCCGTCCAGAAGGCGGCGCCGATCGGCAGCAGGTCGTCGTTGAAGTCGAAGCCCGGGTGGTGCAGCGGACGGCTGCCGTCGACGCCCGCGCCGAGGAAGAAGTAGCTGCCCGGCACGGCTTTCAGCATGTAGGCGAAATCCTCGCTGCCCATGGAGGGACGCGCCATCTCGACCACCTTGTCGGCCCCCGCGAAGCGCGTCGCGAGGCCGCGCAGCACGGCCGTCTCGGCCGCGTGGTTGAAGGTGGCGTCGTAGCTCCGGCGGTAGTCGACCGAAGCCGTCAGGCCGTAGCTCGCGGCTTGGCCCGCCACCACCTCGCGGATGCGCCGTTCCAGCAGGTCGCGCGCTCGGGGGTCGAAGGAGCGGACGCCGATGACGAGCTTCACCCGGTCGGGGATGACGTTGCTCACGGCGCCGCCGTTGAACGCCCCCACCGTCACCACCGCGGGGTCCATCGGGTGGATGTCGCGCGACACGATCGTCTGCAGCGCCATCACGATGCCGGCGCCCGCCACGATGGGGTCGCGCGTCTCCTGCGGCTCGGCGCCGTGACCGCCCACGCCCTGGATCGTCACGTAAGCCTCGTCCACGGCCGCCATGATCGGCCCGTCCCGCACCACGAAGGTCCCGAACGGCTGCGAGGGATCGTTGTGCAGCGCGTAGACGGCGTCGCAGGGGAAGCGGTCGAACAGGCCCTCCTCCACCATGATCTTCGCGCCGCCCGCATTCTCCTCGGCGGGCTGGAAGATGAGGTGGACGGTGCCGTCGAAATTGCGCCGCCCGGCGATCATTTCCGCCGCGCCCAGCAGCATGGCCGTGTGGCCGTCGTGGCCGCAGGCGTGCATGAGGCCGGAGTGGGCGCTGGCGTAGGGCAGGCCTGTTTCCTCGAAGATCGGCAGCGCGTCCATGTCGGCCCGGAGGCCGACCGAGCGGCGGCCGGTGCCGACTTTCAGCGTCGCCACCACGCCCGTCGTCGCGAGGCCGCGGTGGACCGCGTAGCCCAGCTCGCTCAGCCGTCGCGCGACGATGTCGGAGGTCCGCACCTCCTCCAGGCCGATCTCGGGGTGGGTGTGCAGGTCGCGCCGCAGCGCCACCAGCTCCGGCAGGGCGTTGCGGGCGAGGTCCGAGGGGTTAGCAAAGGTCATGTTCGTGTCGCCGGGAACCGGCGCTCGAGAAGGCGGAAGAGCAGCACAAGGATGCCGGTGAGCACGATGTAGATCAAGGCCAGAAGCAGGAGCGGACCGTAGGTCACGTAGGTGTCCTGCCGGATGCGGGCGAACACGGCGTAAACGTCCTGCACCGTGATGGTCGCCACCAGCGGAGTGGACTTGAGCTGCAGCACGGTTTCGCCCGCGAGCGTCGGCAGCGCCCGCTGGAGGGCCAGGGGCAGCCACACCCGGCGCAGCAGCGTGAAGGGCTTCATGCCGAAGGCGCGGGCGGCCTCGATCTCGCCCTTGGGCACGCCCGCGAAGGCGCCGCGCATCACCTCGCCCTCGTAGCCCGCGAAGGAGAGCGTCAGCGCGGTCACGCCGTAGGGCCAGGCTTGACGCAGGTAGGGCCACAGCACCGAGTGCCGGATGCTGGGCACGTAGGGGAACAGCGAGCCCAGGCCGTAGTAAAGCAGCCAGATCTGCAAGAGCAACGGCGTGCCGCGGATCACCGTGCAGAAACCGCGCGCCAGCGTCGCCACCGGGCCGCGCCCCACCACTTGGGCGAGGCCGAGCGGGACCGCGAGCCCGAAGCCCAGCGCGCAGGTGGTCACGAGCATCAGCAGCGTTTCGCCGACCCCGTCCGCGATGCGGCCCGCGTAGGTGGGGATCCAGTCCCACCGCAGCGTGAGCGCCGCGACGAGCACCAGCGCCGCCGCGACGCCAGCGAGCGCCAGCCGGTGCGGCGCCGAGGCCCGCGCGAGCCAGGACGGGTGAAGCAGTTCCTCGCCGAGTTGCCGGCCGATGACCTCCTCGCCCAGGAGGTCCGGGAAGGGGAGCGCTTCGCCCACGGTCTCCGCTTCCACCTCGCTCACCGGAAGCTCGGCATCCAGCGCCGCGACCTGAGGCCGATGAGGCGCAGCCCCGCGTTCGAGACGAGGGTCACGACGAGGTAGATCACGCCCGCCACGCTGAAGAAAAAGAAGTAATCCTTGGTGAAGCCCGCGGCCTGGCGCGTCACCAGGGTCAATTCGCTGAACCCCACCACGGCGAGCAGCGACGTGTCCTTGGTGGCCGCGAGCCACAGGTTGGACAGGCCCGGCACCGCGTGGGGCAGCATGGCGGGCAGCGTGATGCGCCGGAACACGGTGGGTCCCGACATGCCGAAGCAGCGCCCGGCCTCCATCTGCCCAGGCGGGATCGACTGGATGGCGCCGCGCAGCACCTCGGTCGTGTAGGCGCCCTGCACGAAGCCGATCACCAGGATGCCGGCCGGCAACCCGCCGATGTCGACCGCGGACTGGCCCAGGAGCGCGAGCCCGCGGTTGAGGGCGTCGGTGCCCGCGTAGTAGAGCAGGACGATCAGCACGAGTTCGGGCACGGCGCGCACGATCGTGGTGTAGACGGCGAGCAGGTCCTTCGTGACCGGCCCGCCGTAAAGTTTGCCCGCGGCCCCGCCCACCCCGATCAGCAGGCCGAGACCGTAGCCCCCGACCGCGATCTCGATCGACGCGCCCAGGCCCCGGAGCAGCACGCCGCCCCAGCCCGGCGGCGTCAGCGCGAGAAGGCCGAGCAGGGAGGGCGGCGGGTTCAGGGCCCGCGTCCCGCGCCGGTCACCGGGCGGCGGACCAGCCCGTCACCGGGCTTCATCCGCCGTAGATGTCGAAGGCGAAGTACTTCTTGCTCATCGCCTCGTAGGTGCCGTCCTTGCGGATGGCCGCGATGGCGGCGTTGATCTTGTCCTTGAGCGCGGTGTCGTCCTTGCGCAGACCCACGCCCGCGCCGAGGCCGAGGATCTCGGGATCGTCCTTCACGTTGCCCACCGATTCGCAGCACTGCTTGCCCTGGTCGGTCTTGAGGAAATCCTCCTCGGCGACCGAGTCGGCCTGGGTGGCGTCGATGCGGCCCGCCGCCAGGTCCTGGTTGACCTCGTCCTGGGTCTGGTACGTCTTGATGTCGGCGACCGAGCCCGCGAAATACTTGCGCGCGTACTGCTCGTGGATGGTGGAGATCTGCACGCCGAGGATCTTGCCCTTCAGCCCTTCCGCGGTCGGCTTGATGCCGGAGTTCTTGGCGGTGATGATGGAAGCGGGCGTGTTGTAGTATTTGTCGGAGAAATCGATCGTCTTCTTGCGCTCGTCGTTGATCGACATGGAGGCGATGATCATGTCGATCTTGTGCGAGGTGAGCGCCGGGATGATGCCGTCCCAGGCGGTGGGCACGATCACGCAGTCGAGCTTGGCCTTGGCGCAGATCGCGTTGGTGAAGTCGACCTCCCAGCCGACCCACTTGCCCGAGGCGTCCTGCGACGTGAAGGGCGCGTAGGGCTCGGCCGAATAGCCGACCCGGACGGTTTCGGCAGACGCCGGGCGGGCCAGGGCGCCGAGGGCGATTGCGAGGGCGAACACGCCGAACCTGATCTTCATCTGAAGCACTCTCCTTGAAAACGGCCGCGACTTGCCAAGCCCGCGATGCAATCGCTATGCCGTGGCGCCGACCGCGCTCCGATCTAACCTCCTCCGCTAGAAGAAGAAAAGACTTTCATGCGCTACTCCTCCCTCGTTCACCGGCTCGACGGCCCCGGTGCTCAGGCCTGGGCCATCCACGACGCGGCCGTCAAAGCCAGGCGGGAGGGCCGCGACGTCGTGTTCGCCAGCGTGGGCGACCCGGACTTCGACACGCCCGCGCCCGTGACCGCGCGGGCCGTGGAAGCGCTCCGGGCGGGCGACACGCACTACACCGATATCGCCGGGCGGCCCGCGCTGCGCGAGGCCATCGCGCGTCGGCTCGCGGCGGAGAACGGCGCGCCGATGGACCCCGGCAACGTCGTGGCCGTGGCGGGCGCCCAGAACGGGCTGTTCGCGGCATCCCTCTGCCTGCTGGAGGCGGGCGACGAGGTGATCGTCGCCGAGCCCGCCTACGTGACCTACGAGGCCACCTTCGCGCTGACCGGGGCGGTGCTCGTCCGCGTGGGCCTGAGCGCCGAGGACGGCTTCCGGCTGGATGCGGACGCGCTGGCCCGCGCGGTGACGCCCCGCACCAGGGCCATCCTGTTCTCCAACCCCAACAACCCCACCGGGGCGGTGGCGAGCGCGGACGAGTTGAAAGCGGTCGCGGCGCTGGCCCGCGCCCGCGACCTTTGGGTGATCGTCGACGAGGTTTACCGCAGCCTCACCTTCGAGCGCCCGCACGTGAGCCTCGCGGCGCTGCCCGGCATGGCGGACCGGGTGGTGACGATCGGCAGCCTGTCGAAGTCGCACGCGATGACGGGCTGGCGCATCGGCTGGGTGACGGGCCCCGAGGACCTGGTGCGGCACGTCGAGCACCTCGTGCTCAACATGGTCTACGGCCTGCCGGGCTTCATCCAGGAGGCCGCGGTGGCGGCCTTCGAGCACTACGACGCGGTCACCGGCGCCATGCGGGCGGAGTACCGGCGGCGGCGCGACCTCGTGGTGGCGGAGCTGCGCCAAGCGCCGTCGCTGCGTGTCCTGTCGCCCGAAGCGGGCATGTTCGTGCTGCTCGACACGCGCGCGCTCGACGGGGCGCCGATCGACCTGGCCTGGGCGATCTTCGACGAGGTGGGCGTGTCGCTGCTCGACGCGAGCGCCTTCGGGGCGGCGGCGCACGGCTTCCTGCGCATGTCGTTCGGCCTGGGCGAGGCCGACCTGCGGGAGGCCTGCCGCCGCCTGCGCGGGTTCTTCGAAGGGCGCGCGCGTGTCCCCGCCCGTTGACCCCGTTTCGCCCACCCGCGACCTCCCCGCCGCCGTCGATGCGGTGGTGATCGGCGGCGGCATCGCGGGGGCGAGCACGGCCTATTTCCTGGCCCGCAAGGGGCTCACCGTGGCGCTCTGCGAGAAGGGGCGGATCGGCGGCGAGCAGTCGAGCCGCAACTGGGGCTGGTGCCGCGCCATGGGCCGCGACCACCGCGAGGTGCCCCTCATCCTCGACAGCCTGCGCACTTGGGACGGCCTCGGCACAATGCTCGGCGCGGACCTCGGCTTTCGCCGCTGCGGCATCCTCTACCTGTGCGAGACCGAGGCCGAGATGGCGGGCTACGAGCCGTGGCTGGAGCAGTCGCGCCTGCACCAGGTGGGCTCGAAGCTGCTATCGCGGGCCGAGGTGCAGGCCCTCGTGCCCGGCCTCGCCCGACCGGTCGCGGGCGCGCTCTACACCGCCACCGACGGGCGCGCCGAACCGGCCGTCGCGGCGCCCGCCCTCGCGCGCGGCGTGCAGGCGCTGGGCGGCGCGGTGCTGACAGGGTGCGCGGTCCGCGTGATCGAGACGGAGGGCGGGGCCGTGTCGGGCGTCGTCACCGAGCGCGGCCCGATCCGCTGCCGCAGCGCCGTGCTGGCGGGTGGCGCCTGGTCGCGCCTGTTCTGCGGCAACCTGGGGCTAAACCTGCCGCAGTTGAAGGTGCTGGGCTCCGTGCTGCGCACGGCTCCGATCGAGGGCGCGCCGGAGCTGTCCGCCGCCGGGTCGGATTTCGCATTCCGCAGGCGCGCGGACGGCGGCTATTCGGTGGCGCACGGCGGCCTCACCACCGTCGAGCTCACGCCCGACAGTTTTCGGCTGTTCTCGGCCTTCCTGCCGGCCCTGCGCACGGAGCGCAAGCACCTGAAACTGCACGTCGGACGCACCTTCCTGGACGAACTCCGCCGCCCGCGCCGCTGGGCCGCCGACGCCGTGAGCCCCTTCGAACGCACCCGCGTGCTCGATCCCGCGCCCGATCGCCCGTTGCTCGACACGGCGCTGCGCGCCTTCCGCGCCGCCCACCCTGCCTTCGCGGCGGCCCGCGAGGTCGAGCGCTGGGGCGGGCTCATCGACGTCACGCCCGACGCCGTGCCGGTGATCTCGCCCGCGCCCGTGCCGGGCTTCTTCGTCGCCACCGGCTTCTCGGGCCATGGGTTCGGGATCGGCCCCGGCGCGGGCCGGCTGATGGCCGATCTGGTGGCGGGCGACGCGCCCGCCGTCGACCCCGCGCCCTACCGGTTCTCGCGCTTCACGGACGGTTCGCCCGTGCGGCTGGACGGAGGGCTGTGAAGGTTCTTCCCTTCGCCCCTCGGGGATAAGGTGCCCGGCAGGGCGGGTGAGGGGAACCTCAGTCCTGCGTGTCCCCCCATCCGACGCGGCTTCGCCGCGCCACCTTCTCCCGTAAACGGAGAAGGATAGACGGCCCGAAGGAGTTTTCGCCATGACCGACCTCGACCACCTCCTCTGGGCCGTGCCCGACCTCGACGCCGGAACGGCCGCGATGGCGGCGCTGACCAGCGTGGAGCCCGCGCGGGGCGGGTCGCACCCGGGCTTCGGCACGCGCAACAGCCTGCTGTCGCTGGGCGACGCCTACCTGGAGATCATCGCGCCCGACCCCGCCCAGCCGCCCGGCCCCTGGAGCGAGCCCATCGTGGCGCTGCCGCGGCCGGGCCTGCAGACCTTCGCGGTCCGCACCCGCGATCTTCCCGCCCTTGCGGCCGCCGCGACGGGCGCGGGGCTGGCCGTGGCCGAGCCAGTCGCCATGTCGCGCACCCGACCCGACGGCACCCGCCTCGCCTGGACCATCCTCACCCTGGCGCACCCCATCTACGGCCGCGCCGTGCCCTTCGCGATCGACTGGCAGGACTCGCCCCACCCGTCCGGCACGACGCCGGGTGGCTGCGCCCTGCGCGATTTCGCTGTTTTGCACCCCGACCCGGGGCCACTGCGCGCGATCTACGCGGCGCTCGGCGTGGCCGTGCCGGTGCGCGGCGCCACGGTGCCGGGCTTCACGGCCCTACTCGACACGCCGCGGGGAGAGGTTGTGCTGGTGGGGCCGTGAGCCCGAAACGAGCCGGTTGATACGGCTAGATCGGCAGGCTTGCAGCGGACTCTGCCACAGCACCATGCCGCCGTCTTGAGGACGTCGCGGCCGGACAGGTTGAGGCCTCCCGTCCGGCCGCTACATGATTTTGGGCTCATTGCCATGCGCGGCGCTTGGTATTGCGTCCGCTTGAAGGAGGACATGCACGATGCCGATCAACTCCAAAACGCTCATCGGAGCCATTGTCGCGGCACTTCTGGCCATCGCGGTCTACTACGGGGTGATCAGCCGGCAGACGGCGGACACGGTGCAAAATCAGGCCAATCAGACGCTCGGCACTGCGCCTCCGTCTTCGACGGCCCCTCAGCAACCCGCGTCGCCGGCGCCCGCTCCGCAGAATCCCGCTGCGCAGACGTCAGCTCCAACCGGACCTGCTCCGCAAAGCCCTGCTCCCGCTTCTCAGCAGTAAGGGTCACGTCGTGCGGAACGCTCCAGGCGTCGGCTTTCCGAACACCACGTCGAGGGCCGCTTCCCGCCCGACCCGGCAGTCAGGACGCGGGTGCTCGACGAGCCCTGCGCCGTCACGCGATCGCTGCCACCTCCACCCGTCCCACCCCCGCCGCCGCCATGTCGGCCCAGGCCTTGGCGACGCTGCCGCCGAGATCGATGCCGCGCACCGCGTCGGCCACCACGTAGGTCTCGAAACCCTCCCGACGGGCGTCCATGGCGGTCCAGCCCGCGCAATAGTCGGTCGCCAGGCCGCACACGAAGACGCGGGTGAAGCCGCGCGCGCGGAGGTAGCCGCCGAGTCCGGTCACGGTGGCTCCGTCCGCCTCCAGGAAGGCCGAGTAGCTGTCGATGCCCGGGTTGTAGCCTTTGCGGATCACGAGTTCGGCCCCCGGCAGGTCGAGGGCGTCGACGAGCGCCGCGCCGCGGCTGCCCTGCAGGCAGTGGTCCGGCCACAGCACCTGGGTGCCGTAGGGCAGGGCCACGGTGTCGAACACCGCCTTGCCGGGGTGGCTGGACGCGAAGGACACGTGCCCCGCCGGGTGCCAGTCCTGCGTCAGCACCACGTGGGCGAAGCGCCGGCCGAGCGCCGTGCAGGGCGCCACCACGGCGTCGCCGTCCGGCACCGCCAGGGGGCCGCCCGGCAGGAAGTCGTTCTGGACGTCCACCACGATCAGCACGTCCCGGTCCGTCGGTTCCAGCTTCGCCACGGCGTTCGTTCCTCGATTGCGCCCAACCCAGGGCTTGGCGCATAACGCACCTTCGCCCAACCGTCACGAGCCTTCGGGAGGCCGCCCATGTCCCTGTCTGAGACCTCCCTGTCGCCGACGCACGCCCCGCCCGCGCGGGCCCCGGCTCCCGTCCGCTTCCAGTGGGACGACCCCTTCCTGCTCGAAGGCCAGCTGGGGGAGGACGAGCGGCTGATCCGCGACGCCGCGCGCGACTTCGCGCAAGGCGAGCTGCTGCCCGGGGTCGTGAAGGCCTACGCGGAGGAAGTGACCGACCCCGCGATCTTCCGCACCATGGGCGAGCGCGGGCTGCTGGGCGTGACCGTGCCGGAGGAATACGGCGGCGCGGGCGCCTCCTACGTGGCCTACGGGCTGGTGGCGCGCGAGGTGGAGCGGGTGGATTCGGGCTACCGCTCGATGATGAGCGTGCAGTCCTCGCTCGTCATGTATCCGATCTACGCCTACGGCGACGAGAGCCAGCGCAAGCGCTTCCTCCCCGGCCTGGCGCGCGGCGAGCTGATCGGCTGCTTCGGGCTGACGGAGCCGGAGGCGGGCTCCGACCCCGCCGGCATGCGCACCCGCGCCGAAAAAGTGCCGGGCGGCTACCGGCTCACGGGAGCCAAGACCTGGATCTCCAACGCGCCCATCGCCGACGTCTTCGTGGTGTGGGCCAAGTCGGACGCCCACGAGGGCGCGATCCGCGGCTTCATCCTCGAGCGCGGCATGGCGGGCCTGTCGACGCCCAAGATCGAGGGCAAGCTGAGCTTGCGCGCCTCCGTGACGGGCGAGATCGTGATGGAGGGCGTAGAGGTGCCCGAGGCCAACCTGCTGCCCAACGTGTCGGGGCTGAAGGGGCCGTTCGGCTGCCTCAACCGCGCCCGCTACGGCATCGCCTGGGGCACGATGGGGGCCGCGGAGGACTGCTGGCACCGGGCGCGCGACTACACGCTGACCCGGAAACAGTTCGGCCGGCCGCTCGCCGCCACCCAGCTCGTGCAGAAGAAGCTGGCCGACATGCAGACGGGGATCGCGCTGGGGCTGCAGGCGGCGCTGCGCGTGGGCCAGCTGTTCGATGCGGGGCAGATGGCGCCCGAGATGATCTCGCTCATCAAGCGCAACAATTGCGGGGTGGCGCTCGACATCGCCCGGGTCGCCCGCGACATGCACGGCGGCAACGGCATCATGGGCGAGTACCACGTGATGCGCCACGCCCAGAACCTGGAAACCGTGAACACCTACGAGGGCGCCCACGACGTCCACGCGCTGATCCTGGGGCGGGCGCAGACGGGGTTGCAGGCGTTCGGGTGAGCGGCGAGGGCGGTGCGGCCTCGGAAGCAAGGTCGTCATCGCGAGCGCAGCGAAGCGATCCAGAACCGCGGGGCCGCCCTGGATCGCCACGGCGGCTTCGCCGCCTCGCGATGACGGGAGCCTCATGTGACAACGTCACCCGCCGCACTGAGCCCGAAAAGACTTGGTTCATGACCACTCGTGATCACGCGCCCGGGTACGTGTCTAACCCCAGTTACTCGCGGGAGGACTGGGATGACGTATGCGACAATCCCGAAGTGACCGCCGAGGATTTTGCCCGGGCCAAACCCTTGGACCAAGTCCTACCGGACCTCGCGACCGCCATCCGTCGCACGCGCGGCGAACGGACGGCGTCTGCCGGAGATGAAGCCATGGTCCGTCTCGACCCCCGCGTGGTCGACCACTTCAAGGCCACCGGCGAGGGCTGGCAGGACCGCATCAACACCATCCTGCTCAAGGCGGCCGGGCTCTGACCGCGCCCCCTGCCGCGCCAAAACCCCTCGCGGGCCTGCGCGTCCTCGAGCTCGCGCGCATCCTCGCCGGACCCTGGACGGGCCAGCTGCTCGCCGACCTCGGCGCCGACGTGGTCAAGGTGGAGCGGCCGGGCGCGGGCGACGACACGCGCGCCTGGGGACCGCCCTTCGTGGAAGGCCACGACGGCGCGCATCTCTCGGCCGCCTATTTCCACGCCGCCAACCGGGGCAAGCGCTCGGTCGCGGCCGATTTCGAGACGGCCGAGGGCCGGGCGCTCGTGCGCGGGCTCGCGAGTCACGCCGACGTGCTGATCGAGAACTTCAAGGTGGGTGGCCTCGCCAAGCACGGGCTCGACTATCCGAGCCTGCGCGCCGTCAATCCGCGGCTCGTCTACTGCTCGGTCACGGGCTTCGGCCAGGACGGCCCCTACGCGGCCCGCGCGGGCTACGACTTCATGATCCAGGGCCTCGGCGGCATCATGGACCTGACGGGCGCGCCGGAGGGCGAGCCGCAGAAGGTGGGCGTGGCCTACGCCGACCTGTTCACGGGCCTCTATTCCGCCGTGGGCATCCTGGCGGCCCTCAACCGGCGCGCCGTCACGGGGAAGGGCGGCCACCTCGACATGGCGCTGCTCGACACCCAGGTGGGCGTGCTCGCCAACCAGGCCATGAACTACCTCGTATCCGGCACGGCGCCCCGGCGCCTGGGCAACGCCCACCCCAACATCGTGCCCTACCAGATCTTCCCCGTGGCGGACGGCCACGTGATCGTGGCGGTGGGCAACGACGGGCAGTTCGCGAGGTTCTGCCGCGTGCTCGGGCGGCCGGATCTGGCCGACGACCCGCGCTTCCGCACCAACCCGGACCGGGTGGCGCACCGGGCCGAGCTCGTGCCCGTGCTGACCGGGCGGACACTGCTTCTCACCCGCTCCGACCTTTTAGCCGCCCTCGAACGGGAGGGCGTGCCCGCCGGTCCCATCAACTCTGTCGCGGACGTGTTCGCCGACCCCCAGGTGATCGCGCGCGGCCTGCGCGTCGACCTGCCCGCGCCCGCGGCCGCCGCGGGTTCCGTGCCGGGCGTGGCCTCGCCCGTCGTGCTCGACGGCGTCCGCATGGTGGCGGATACCCCGGCCCCGGCACTCGACGCCGACCGCGGCGCCGTGCTGGGTGATCCGGCCTGGGGCGGACTCCTGAGCTAGGCCGCGCGGGGCTGCTCCGGCGACACAGGGTGGGCGCGACCCGCGGTTCCCGAATGTTTTCCAGGCGACGCGTGTCGAAAAACTGACATAGACTGCCGCATGGCTCGATTCGTGTCCTTGCCCATGTACCCGGTGCCCGCGCCCGCCGCGGCCGCGTTCTGGGCGGGCCTGCGGGGCCACATGCGGCGCCAGGGGCTGGCCGCCGTGCCCGACACGCTGACGGTGCCCGACCGGCTGCGCGACCACTGGCTGGAGCCGGACCTGCTGCTCAGCCAGACCTGCGGCTGCCCGCTCACCACCGCGATCAAGGGGCAGGTGCAGCTCGTGGGCACCCCGTGCTACGCGGCCGAGGGCTGCGACGGGCCCACCTACCGCAGCCTGGTCGTGGTGCGCGACGACGACCCCGCGCGGGACGTCGCGGACCTGCGCGGATACCGCGCGGCCTATAACGAGCGCCGCTCGCAGTCGGGCTACAATGCGCTCCGGGCCCTGGTGGCGCCGCTCGCGCGGGACGGCCGGTTCTTCGGCGCCAGGGTCGAGAGCGGCGCGCACCGCCATTCCCTCCACCTGGTCCGCACCGGGGTGGCCGACACCGCGGCCATCGACTGCGTGACCTTCGCGCTGCTGCGCCGCTATGAGCCCGAGCGGGTGGCGGGCCTGCGCGTGCTCGCCCAAACGGCGGGCGGCATCCCGGGCCTGCCGCTCATCACGGCGCTCGCGACCTCCCCGGACGACGTGGCCCGGCTGCGGGCGGCTTTCGCTGCGGCCTGCGCCGACCCCGCGCTCGCCTACAGCCGCGACGCCCTGCTGCTCACCGGCTTCACCGTCCTGCCGCTGGAAGCCTACGCGGCCTGCCGCGCCATGGAGGATGCGGCGGTTCAGGCCCGCTACCCGGAACTCGCCTGAACGAACGCCGTCCCTCTCAGCAGGCCTCCAAACCTGCTGACATCTGGCATCGTGGCGTCCGCCACCCAAGCCTGCTCAGGCCGGAGTGTGCGTCGACCGGAGCGTCGCCACGCTCACGTGGGGCCAGCTCAATCCGTGGAAGTTGAGCAGGACGCGCTGCGTGTACTGCAACTGGATGAAGGGCTGGCCCGCCTTGTCCTTGCCGCGCTCGATCCAGAAGATCGCGCTCGCGAAGGGCGCGACCGCGTTCGGGCCGCCCGCGGGCGGCGTTCCCGTCCCCGACAGGAAGGCGATGTTGTCGGTTCCGCCCCCGGCGTTCGGCACCGAGCCGGATGCGCTCGTGTCCGACGAGATCACCAGCACGGTCGTGCCGGTGATCGTCTGGTCGGCGATCGCCTGCGACAGGAGAAGGTTGGGGTTGGCCAACTGCAGCTGCGTCAGGTCGGAGACGTGGGTCAGGTCGGTGCGCGACGTGCTCGGGATCGACAGGTTCTCCTCGTCGAAGTGGACGAGATTGGTGGCTCCGTCGTCCGGGCTTCCGATCGTGAACGGCGTGATGCTGGCCGTCTGGAATTTCGGCTGCGGGGCGGAAAACGCCTGTCCCTGCAGGTTGATGGTCGTGCCGTGCGGGATCGAGCCCATGCGGACGACGGTTCCCCCTTCGCTCGGGTCCGTGGTTTCCGGCACGTTGGCCCAGACGCCGGTCTCGAAATGCTGTCCCGTGTTGTCGAACCGGTCGTTAACCGTCTGCAGGTAGGCGATGCCGCCCAGGAAGATGCCCTTCTGGAGGAACCCGCGGTTGGCGATCCCGCTTTTTCCGGAGATCTCGGTGAAGGCGAGGGTCTCGTCGGTGAGGTTCAGTTCGAGGAAGAAATCCTTGGTGCCGAACTCACCGCCGAAATTCGGCCGCCAGATCAGGTTGAAGCCGGTGCCCTTCCACGTGCGCTCCGCCTTTCCCGCGGGATCGTGGCCGACCAGATCGCGCAGCATCCCGAGCAGTTCGGGTGGGCTCTTGTGGAGGGCGGTCGTTGTCTCGCCCGGAGCGTGGGCGTGGTCGAAGGCGAACGCAGTATCGATCGGCATGAAATTCTCCTCGTGATTCAGGCAATAGAAATCCGGGCGGCGCAGCAAAATGCCGACGCCGTGCGATGAGGTAGCAATAGAGAAACGCGCCGAGGCGACCGGCGTATTATGATTCATGGTGTCGGAGACAAAAGGTTCCCGAACCGAAAAACATCGGGGTACGATGGAGAAACAGCGGAAAAGTAACGAAGCCGGTTACATTAATTTACAATAATTTAATTTCTAAAGTACGTTTCAAAACCCGTCAACGGGGTCTCGGACGTCGCGCGAAGAAATTTCGACGGTCGGGTGAACGCGCCGCGCGTCTCCTTGGCACCCCGCGCGCGGTCCCCCGCGACTCCGGATCGCCGGTCTCCGACCTTGCCGGGCCGAGCGCTTCCCGCCTAGACTGATGATTGCGGGATCATGGACCGCGACGAGAGCCGGCAGGCAAGCCGGACAGACCTGGGGAGGACTCTATGGCGAGACTGGGACGGACAGCGGCCGCGTTGGCGTGCGTCGCGATGGGTGCGGGGGTGGCGCGGGCGGCCGGGCCGCAGATCGTGGCGGGGCCGTCCGCCGACCCGCAATGCTACGTGCCGTGGACCGCGCAGACCAAGTTCTTCAAATACGCCAGGAAGCCCGGGCCCTACCGGATCGCGCTGGCCAACGGCTTCATCGGCAACACCTGGCGCATCCAGATGATCAAGACCGCCAAGGCCTACGCGGACCAGCCCGAGGTCAAGGCGAAGCTCAAGGAGTTCAAGGTCGTGTCGACCGGCGACGACATCGCGGCGCAGATCTCGGCCATCAACAACTTCATCGACTCCGGCTACGACGCCGTGCTGGTCGACGCCCAGAACCCCACCGCCTTCAAGGCCGTGGTGCGGCGCGCGCAGCAGGCGGGCGTGGTGCTGGTGGCCTTCGACAATACAATCGACACGGAGGACGCCATCAACGTCAACGTGGACCAGGAGGGCCTGGGCAAGTACTGGGGCGACTGGCTGGTCAAGACCCTGCCCAACGGCGGAACCGTGCTCGAAGTGCGCGGCGTCACCGGCACCAGCGTCGACACCGACCGCCACAAGGGCATCCAGGACACGCTGAAGGCCTCGGGCAAGCCGTTCGAGACCGTGGAGGTCGTGGGCCGCTGGGACGACGGCACCGCCCAGAAGGTCGCGGCCGACGCGCTCGCGGTGCACAAGCATTTCGACGGCATGACGGCCCAGGGCGGCTCGACCGGCATGGTGCGCGCCTTCATGGACGCCAACGCCGGCTTCGTGCCCGCCGCGGCCGAAACCGAGAACGGCTTCCGCAAGCTCTGCCTGACGCACGCGGGCGAGGGGCTGAAATGCGCCTCGGGCGGCACCGGCCCCGCGCAGGTCGCGGTGGCGATGAAGACCGCGCTCGACGCGCTCGGCGGTGAGGTCGTGCCGCAGGCCATCAAGCTGCCGCTCGCCCACGTCGAGGACCCCGACTTCAAGGCGGGCGAGAACACCTACCCGGCCCAGACCGACAACTTCTTCGTCGGCAATTCCTTCCCGACCTGCGGCATCGACTTCAAGGCGCAGGAGATCATGGGGCAGTCGGAGGTAAACCAGTAGGGGGGTGCCCTTCTCCCGCCTCGCGGGAGAAGGTGCCCGACAGGGCGGATGAGGGGACACTCAAGCTTTTGGTTTCCCTCATCCGTCACGGCTTCGCCGCGCCACCTTGTCCCGCTCTCGCGGGAGAAGGATCACGTCGGCGGCCTTTGCGATCACCTGAGGAAACGCACAGTCCCGTGCCGCCCCAACCCGCCGAACCCCCGCTGTTCCGCATGGACGGCATCTCGAAGCGCTACGGCGGCGTCCGGGCGCTGGAAGGCGTGGACCTGAGCGTCCGCGCGGGGCGCATCCACGCGATCCTGGGCGAGAACGGGGCGGGCAAGTCGAGCCTCATCAAATGCATGGCGGGCGTGGTGCAGCCCGACGCGGGCACCATGAGCCTCGACGGCGCGCCCGTGCGCCTGCCGACCCCGGCCGCCGCCAATGCCGCGGGCATCGTGTGCATCTTCCAGGAGCTGTCGCTGATCCCGGACCTGTCGGTGGCGGACAACATCCTCATTTCCAACCCGCCCCGGCGCTTCGGCCTGATCGATCGCCGCGCGCAGCGTCGCCTGGCCGAGGAAGCATTGGCGCGGGCGGGCGCCGCCGACATCCACCCCCGCGCGCTGGTCAAAGACCTGCCCCTGTCACGGCGGCAACTCGTCGAGATCGCCAAGGCACTGGCCCGCAACCCCCGCCTGCTGATCCTGGACGAGGCCACCTCGGCGCTCACCGCCGCCGACGTCGCGACCGTGTTCCGCGTGCTCAAGGACCTGCGCGCGCAGGGGCTCGCGCTCGTCTACATCTCCCACCGCATGGCCGAGATTGCCGAACTCGCCGACGATTGCAGCGTGTTCCGCAACGGGCGCAACGTCGAAACCTTCCCCGCGGGCACGCGGACCGACGACGAGGTCGTGCGCCTGATGATCGGGCGCGACTACAGCGCCGTCTTCCCGCCCAAGCCGCCGCCCGTCCCCAAGGACAAGCCGCCCGTGCTCGACGTGCGCGACCTGTCCTGGGGTGACCGGCTGAAGGCCGTGTCGCTCCAGGTGCGCGCGGGCGAGGTTGTGGGCCTGGGCGGGCTCGACGGGCAGGGGCAGCGCGAGTTGCTGCTCGCGCTGTTCGGCGTGCTGCGCGGCGTGTCGGGCGAGGTGGCCATCGACGGCCGCAAGGCCCTGCCTACGGGCCCGGACGACGCCCGCTCCGCCCGGTACCGCGTGGCTCTGGTGCCCGAGGACCGCAAGACCGAGGGGTTGATGCTGCCCATGAGCGTGCGCGAGAACCTGTCCTTCGCCTCCCTCGACCGCCTGTCGCGCGGCGGCGTGCTCGACCGCGCGGCCGAAGCGCGGGCCGTAGACGACATGCTGCGCCTGCTCGCCATCAAGACCGCCGACCCCGCCTCCACCCCGGTCGCGGCGCTGTCGGGCGGCAACCAGCAGAAGGTGGTGATCGCCAAGTGGCTGATGACCAAACCGCGGCTGATCCTGCTCAACGACCCCACCCGCGGCATCGACGTCGGCACCAAGGGGGAGATCTACCGCCTGCTCCGCACGCTGGCCGACGAGGGCGCCGCCATCCTGCTCTATTCCACCGACTACGCGGAACTGATCGGCTGCTGCGACCGGGTGCTCGTGCTCTACGACGGCGCGGTCCGCCGCGAGCTGGAAGGCCGCGACATCACCGAGCACGCGCTGGTCGCGAGCGCGCTCAACATCGAGGCGGAGGCCGCCGCGTGACCGAGTGGCGCTACCGCCTCAACGAGCACAGGACGACGCTTTCCGCCGTGCTCGTCTTCGCGGTCATCTTCGGGCTCTACGGGCTCAAGCACGAGGGCGGGCTGAACGCCAACGTGATCCAGACCGCCGCCAACAAGGGCGTGCTGCTGGCGCTGGTCGCCGTGGCGCAGTGCTTCGTGGTGCTGACGGCGGGCATCGACCTGTCGGTCGGCACGATCTTCATCCTGGGCAATTGCCTCGCTTCGGCGATCGCGGTGGGCTCGCCCGCAGCCACCGCGCTGGGCGTCGCGGGCGTACTCGCCGCCGGGCTCGCCTGCGGGGCGGTCAACGGCGCGCTCGTCATCTACGGGCGGCTGCAGCCCATCGTCGCCACCATCGCCACGGGCGCCATCTACTTCGGGCTGGCGCTCGAACTCCGGCCCAACCCGGGCGGCGATATCAACGCCGACCTGGCCGACGCGGTCACGGGGCAGCTCCCGGGTGGCATCCCCGCGAGCCTGGTCGCGCTCGCGGTCGTGATGGCGCTCGTCTGGGTGCCGTTCCGGCGCTCCGTGTGGGGCCGGGCCGTTTATGCCGTTGGCTCGTCGGAAGCCTCGGCCTACATGTCGGGCGTGCCGGTGCGCCGCGCCAAGATGCTGGCCTACGGGCTTTCCGGCCTGTTCGCCGCGATGGGCGGGCTGATGCTGGCCTTCTTCACCTATTCGGGCGAGGCCTCGGCCTCCAACGCCTCCACCTACACGCTGAACTCGATCGCCGCGGTGGTGATCGGCGGCGTGTCGCTGTTCGGCGGCACGGGCAGCGCGGTGGGCGCCGTGTTCGGGGCCTTCATCTTCCGCACCATCAACGACCTGCTGTTCGTGTTCGACCTCGACCCGCTGTGGCAGCCGCTGTTCCTGGGCCTCGTGCTGCTGGCGGCCGTGAGCCTGGGCGCCGTGCGGCTGCTGCGCGTCCGCAACCGGCTGGAGCTGTTCGGACCGTGACCGCGAGCCTCGATCCCGCCACAGCCCCACCTTCTCGCGTGCCGAAACTGCTGCGGCGCGCCGACCCGGCCGTGCTGACGGCCTTCGGCTGCATCGTGGCCCTGCTGCTGCTGGGCAGCCTCTACTCGTCGAGCTTCCTGTCGCCCGGCTACCTGCTGCAGCAGCTGCAGGTGGGCAGTTTTCTGGCGATGGCCGCCACCGGCATGATGCTGGTCATCCTGCTGGGGCAGATCGACCTGTCGATCCCCTGGGTCATCACGGCGGGCGGCATGATGTCGACCGCCGCGGCGGGTTACGGCGCGACGGGAAGCGCGCTCGCGATCCCCGCGGGCGTGCTGTGCGGCGTGGCGTTCGGCCTGGTGAACGGCGTGGGCGTCGCCTACCTGCGCGTGCCCTCCATGATCTTCACCCTGGGCGTCAACGCGGTGGCGCAAGGGCTGATGGTGCTCCGCACGGGCGGCTCCGCGCCGCAGGATTCCGCCACCCCCCTCATGCGCGAGCTCGCGACCGGCCACCTCGTGCCCGGGCTCCCCAACGCGGTCTGGGTCTGGGCGCTGGTGGGCGCGGGGGCCGTGGCCCTGCTCACGCGCACGACCTTCGGCCGCGCCGTCTACGGGATCGGCAACCGGGAGGGCGCCGCCTACCTGTCGGGCATCCGCACCCGGCGCGTGGTGCTCGCGGCCTTCGCGCTGTCGGGCGGGCTGTCGGGCTTCGCGGGCGTGCTGCTCGCGGGCTATTCGGCCAAGGCCTACCAGGGCATGGGCGACCCCTACCTGCTGCCCGCCATCGCGGCCGTGGTGCTGGGCGGCACCTCCATCCTGGGCGGGCGCGGCTCCTACCTGGGCACCACCGCGGGCGTGATCCTGATCACCCTGCTGCAGTCGATCCTGTCGGTGATGCAGATCGCCGAGGCCGGCCGGCAGGTGATCTACGGCACGGTCGTGGTGCTGATGCTGCTGCTCTATGGCCGCGGCGCGCGGGCGGGCGGCTGACCGGTTCGGTGACCGGCCCACCCCACCGTTTGCGACATCTTTAGGGTTCTGCCCGAGGATGCGACGCAATCGCAGCGTCCCGGGACCACGCTCTTGTCCGATGTCCGAATCAAGAAGCCGCTGTGGATCAGGATCACGGCCTACGGCTTCGCGGCCGTGCTGTTCGCCAGCTTCGCGATCGGCGGCCTGGCGCTCTACCGCCAGTACGACGAGGGCGAGACGAGCCTGAACGCCGCCCTGGCGAGCGACATCACCTACATCCGGGCGGACCTGGCCGCCCAGGGGCGTTCCGCCACGGCGCTGGCCCTGGGCTACGCGGGCGAGCCCGACATGGCCGACCTGCTGGGCAAGAACAACCGCGAGGAGATCCTCCGGCGCTTCCACGGCAACATGGACCGCATCCGCACCGAGGCCTCGCTGCAGTCCATCACCTTCATGACGCCGTCGGCCCACGTGGTGGCCCGCATCCACGCGCCCGACGTGTTCGGCGACGACGTGTCGGGACGCCGCAAGATGGTCGTCGACGCACTCCGCACCGGCACCATGCGGGTCGGCATGGAGCCGGGTCGCCAGGCGCTCAGCATCTTCGCGAGCGTGCCCGTGCTGGCGGGCGACCGCGTGGCGGGCCTGGTGGATGTCGGCACCACGCTCACGCCCGACTATTTCTCCAGGCTCAAGACCGCGACCGACGCCGACCTCGCGGTCCACCTCGCCCACGACGGGCAGTTCGACACCCAGAACACGACGTTCGCCGGCAACGGCATCCTGACGCCCGCCGACCTGCAGGCGGTTCTCGGCGGCGGGGTCGTCCATCGCATGGTCGAGACGGGAGGCCGCGCGCTCGTCGCGGGCGGGATCCCGCTCGTCGATGCGACGGGGAGCACGATCGGGGTTCTGGAGATCGCCTCCGACGTGACCCGCGTCGCGCAGGCGCGGTCGACGGCGCTGTGGTCGGCCGGGCTGATGACGCTCGCGGTCTGCGCCGTGGTGCTGGGCGCCTTCCTCGTCTTCGCCCGGCGCCTGGGCGGCGCCATCGGCCGTCTCACCGCCACCATGGAACGGCTCGCGGCGGGCGACCTGTCGGCCACCGTCGCGAGCCAGGACCGCGCCGACGAGATCGGCGCGATGGCGCGCGCGGTCGCCGTGTTCAAGCGGGCCGGGCTCGAGACGCTGCGGATCGAAGCGGAGGCGGGCGAAACTTGACGCGGCGCGGAAGCGGACCGCGCGGGCGCCGAAGCCGGGCGGGCGCAGGCCGCGCGCGAGCAGGGCCGGGTTGTCGACGCCCTCGCCGAGGGGCTCGTGCGGCTGTCGGGCGGCGACCTCACCGTCCAGCTCGCCACGCCCTTCGCGGCCGACTACGACAAGCTGCGCACCGACTTCAACGCCGCGGTGGCGAAGCTGCAGGAGACGCTCACGGCCGTGGCGGACAACACGCAGGCCATCCACGCGGGCTCCGGCGAGATCAGCCACGCCGCCGACGACCTGTCGCGCCGCACCGAGCAGCAGGCCGCCTCCCTGGAGGAGACCGCCGCGGCGCTGGACGAGATCACCGCGACCGTCAAGCAGACCGCGGCCGGCGCCCGGCAGGCCAGCGCGGTCGTGGCCTCCGCCAAGACCGACGCGGACCGGTCCGGCACCGTGGTGCGAAGCGCGGTCGATGCGATGACGGCCATCGAGCGGTCGGCCAACGAGGTGGGCCAGATCATCGGCGTCATCGACGAGATCGCCTTCCAGACCAACCTCCTGGCGCTCAACGCGGGCGTTGAAGCCGCGCGGGCGGGCGACGCGGGTCGCGGCTTCGCGGTGGTGGCCTCCGAAGTGCGCGCGCTGGCGCAGCGCTCCGCCGAGGCCGCCAAGCAGATCAAGCGGCTGATCGGCACGTCGGCCACCCAGGTGGCCTCGGGCGTCGACCTCGTGGGCGAGACCGGCCGCGCGCTGGCCCGCATCGCCGACCAAGTGGCGGAGATCAACGGCATCGTGACCACCATCGCGGCCTCCGCCCAGGAGCAGGCCGCGGGCCTGGCCGAGGTGAACACGGCCGTCAA
>CAXTFJ010000029.1:0-4222 GCA_964243405.1 uncultured Lichenihabitans sp.
CGCAGGACGCGCTGAGGACTTCGACGATCGCCCTCGCGAACAGGATATCGGTGACTTTGACGACGGGAAACGCCAGCAGATTCTTGTTGAGGAGGATGCCCAGCATGATGAAGCGGGACATGTAGTTGAAGGCGATGAACGGAACCGTGCCGGCCGCGAACCACAGGACGGCGCTATCGCCGTAAGGGGCGGCCCGACCCGCAACGCTGTTGATCATGACGATCAGGAAGCAATGCGACAGCGGCCACAGGATCGCGAGAATGAATCCCCAGGAACTTCCGAAGAACCGGGTTTTTATGTCGCGCAACATGAGCGCGACAAGGACGCGGCCCTGCGCCCTCATCAGTTCGCCGAGGTTGATCTGCCTGGTCGCCAGCACTGCGGATGTTCCCTGGCCTGCTGCGGAAGCTGGACCATGCGCCTAGGAGAGAAGTATGTTCAAACCAAGAATGGGCGTGCGGTCGCGCGAGACGTGAAGCGGGTCGGATGGCGGCCGCTCGCGTCACTCTGACGGGCAGAACGCGGATTTGGCGCCCCATCGCGCGGGAACAATCATCCGATGATGGTTCGGAGCGGAAGAAAGTGGTTTCCGGCAGACCGCCGCTCCGCCTAGCATAGCGGCACCACCGTATCCGAAGGCGCGATCGACGTGGACCCGCACCGCAAGCCCGTGGACGACGCCGACCCGCTCTGCCGCATGAGCGCCGCGGACCTCCGCGCGGCCTACGCGGATCGCAGCCTGTCGCCCGTCGAGGTCGCCCGCGCGGCGCTCGACCGTGCGGACGCCGTCCACGCCACCTTCAACGCCTTTACCCGGATCGGCCGCGACGCCGCCCTGGCGCAGGCGCTCGCCTCCGAACGGCGCTGGGCCGAGGGTGATCCGGCCTCGGCGGTGGACGGGGTGCCGGCCACGCTCAAGGATATCGTTTGGGTGGAGGGCTGGCCGGTCCGCTACGGCAGCCTCAGCACCGGGGAAGCGCCCTGCGTTCACGACGCGCCCGCCGTCGCCCGCCTGCGGGCCGCGGGCCTCGTCTTCCTGGGGCTGACCACCACGCCGGAGTTCGGCTGGAAGGCGCTGACGGACGGGCCGCTCAGCGGTGTCACCCGCAATCCCTGGAACCCGGACCTCACGCCCGGCGGCTCGTCGGGCGGGGCCGCGGTGGCGGCGGTGACCGGCGCGGGCGTGGTCCACCTCGGCACCGACGGGGGCGGCTCCATCCGCATCCCCTCGGCCTTCACGGGCCTCGTCGGGCTCAAGCCTACTTACGGCCGCGTGCCCGCCTATCCGGCCAGCGCCTTCGGCACGGTCGCGCACCTCGGTCCCATGGCGCGCCGGGTCGAGGACGTCCGGGCCATGCTGGGCGCGATGGCGGGCGTCGACGCGCAGGACTGGCTGCAGGGTCCCGCCACGCTGCCGGGGCTCGACGCGGCCGACCGGCGCTTCGCGGGCGCGCGGGTCGGCGCCTGGTCGACGCCGCCCTGCGGCGCCGTCGCACCCGAGGTCGCGGCGGCGTTCGAGGCCAGCATCGCGGCCTTGGCCCGGCTCGGGGCCGAGGTGGTGCCGGTCGACCTGCCCGACGGCGATCTCCTCGACACCTTCACCGTGCTCTGGTCGGCGGGCGCCGCCGCGCGGGCCGCTTCGCTGTCTCCCGCGGCGCGGGCCGCGCTCGACCCCGGCCTGCGGGAAGTCGTGATGGCGGGCGAAAGCTACGACGCCGTGCGCTACATCAGGGCGATGGGGGCCCGCGCGGAGTTCGGCCGCGCCATGGAGGCGCTGGCGTCCCGCTTCGACCTCCTCGTCTCGCCCGCCGCGGCCGTGCTGCCCTTCGAGGCGGGGCTCGAGGTGCCGCCCGACAGCGGGCTCGCGCGCTGGTTCGAGTGGGCGGGGTTCAGCTTCCCCCTCAACCTGTCGCAGCAGCCCGCGGTCGTGGTGCCCTGCGGACGAACGGCGTCCGGCCTGCCGGTCGGGCTGCAGATGATCGCGCCGCGCGGGCAGGATGCGCGCGTGCTGGACTTCGCGCGGGCTTACGAGGTGGCGTTTCCCGCCGTGTTCAACTGAGGCCCCGGACGGGGCCTCGATGATGGGGAGTGTGGGGCGATGGTGGACAGGCGTTCCTTGCTGCGCGGGTCGGTGGGCGCGGGGGCGGCCGGCATGGCGGCGCTCGCGGGCCTGCGCGGCGCGTCGGCGGCCGAAGACGGGGTGATCCCGGTCGGCGCGGCGCTGCCCATGTCGGGGGTGGCGGCGGCCGACGGCATCGAGTTCAAGAACGGCCTCGACCTCGCCGCGGCCGAGATCAACGCGGCGGGCGGCATCCTCGGCCGCAAGATCGAGATCCACGTCGAGGACACCAAGGACATGGGGGCGGACGTCGTCAGCCAGGCCATGCAGCGGCTGGTCGACCGTTTCTCGACCGCCGCCATCATCAACGGCTACAACGTCGGCACCAACATGGTGGAGATGGATGTCGCGGCCGACAACGACGTCATCATGATGCACGCCAATACGCTCATCTCGCACAACGAGAAGTTCAAGACCGACCCGGCGCGCTTCTACGGCAGCTTCCAGATCGACCCGCCGGAATATTACTACGGCCCTGGCTGCCTCAACTTCCTCAACGAGCTCATCAAGGCGGGCAAGTGGAAGCCCGACAACCGCAAGATCGCCATCATCCCATCGGCGGTGGAATACGCGGTCGTCATCGCCAACGCCATCAAGGCCAAGGCCGCCGACTACGGCTTCGAGGTGGGGTTGTTCGAGACCGTGCAATTCCCCACCACCCAGTGGGGCCCGACGCTGGCCAAGCTCCGGCAGGACCCGCCCGCCGCCATCCTGGTCACGCATTTCCTGCCGCAGGATCTGGCGCAGTTCATGCTCCAGTTCACGCCCCAGCCCACCAAGAGCCTGATCTACATGCAGTACGGGCCCTCGCTGCCCGCCTTCCGCGACATCGGCGGCCAAGCCGTCAACGGGGTCATCTATTCCACGGTGATCGGCTGCCTGCCCGACGACTTCTCGGCCGCCTTCCGCAAGAGCTACCGGGAGAAGTTCGGACCGAAGTCCGCCTACATCACCGGCTCGCAGACCTACGACGGCCTGTGGAAATGGGCGCTGTCGGCGGCCATCGCGGGCGGTCCGGGCAAGCCCTTCGACAAGGAGCAGGTCGGCAAGGTCGCCTCCGCCATGCGCGCGCTCGTCTACCGGGGCGTGAACGGCGTGCAGCGCACCGACCCCGCGGGCCAGTCGTCCTACTGCTACCCGACCCAGGTGAGCGACCCCTCGCTCGGCATGCCGCACCAGTTCCTGCAGCACCAGGACTACAGGACCGACCCCAAGCTGATCGCGCCCCCGCTCTACGCCACCGACGGCTTCGTGCTGCCGCCCTGGATGGGCTAAGGCGCAATGGCGGCCGCCGCCCTCTTCACCTGCGACGGCGTGAGCCGGCACTTCGGTTCGCTGAAGGCCGTCGACACGGTGTCGCTGGTGGTCGAGGAGGGCGAGGTGCTGGGCATCGGCGGCCCGAACGGGGCGGGCAAGACCACCCTGTTCGACGTGGTGACCGGCCTGACCCCCGCCACCGCGGGCCGGGTGTTCTTCGGCGACCGCGAGATCACGGGCTTGGGCGCGGACCGCATCTGCCAGGCCGGGATCGCCCGCACGTTCCAGCTCAATGCCGCCTTCGAGGCCATGAGCGTGGGCGAGAACGCGCTGGTGGCGGCGCATTTCGGCCGCCGCGGGCGCGGCCTGCCGGGCTTCCGGCTGGGGCGCGACACCCGCCGGGCCGCGGCCGAGGCGCTGGACTTCGTGGGCCTCGCCGACAAGAGCCGCGCCAGCGTGGCCCAATTGCCCGTGCTCGACCGCAAGCTCCTGATGATCGCGGGCGCGGTCGCGACCGAGCCGCGCATGATCTTCCTCGACGAGCCGGTGGGCGGCCTCACCGCGGCCGAGATCGACGTCGTCATGGCGCTGGTGGAGCGCCTGCGCGCGCGCGGCATCACGGTCGTGCTGATCGAGCACGTGATGCGCTTCCTGCTGCAGCTCTCCACCCGCGTGGTCATCATGCACCACGGCCAGGTCATCTTTCAGGGCCCGCCCGAGAAGGTCGCGGACGACCCCACGGTGGTGGAAACCTACCTGGGGGCGGGCGCCACGGGGCGGCTCAAGCCCTACTTCGCGGAGCGTCACCCCGATCTCTTCGCGGTGATGTTCCAGTCGGGAATAGAC
>CAXTFJ010000029.1:4232-38255 GCA_964243405.1 uncultured Lichenihabitans sp.
CGTGACGGGCCCGCGGCCCTCGCGGTGTCCGACCTCGTGGCCGGCTACGAGGGCCCGCCCGTGCTCGACGGCGTGTCGCTCGCGGTAGAGCCGGGACAGCTCGTCACGGTGGTGGGACCCAACGGGCATGGCAAGACAACGCTGCTCAAGACGATCTCCGGCCTGCTGAAGCCGCGGCGCGGTGGCGTCACGCTGGACGGCGCCTCGCTCGCGGGCCTGCCCCCGGACGCGATCGCGGCGCGCGGCGTGGCGCACGTGCCCCAGGGCGACCTCCTGTTTGCGCAGATGAGCGTGGAGGAGAACCTGCGCATGGGCGCCTACGTGGAGCGGCGCGCGAGCGTCGTGGCGTCCCGGCTGGACGAAGTCTACGCGCGTTTGCCGAAGCTCGCGGAACGGCGCCGGCAGCTGGCCTCCACCCTGTCGGGCGGCGAGCGGCGCATGGCGGGCATCGGGCGCGGGCTGATGATGGGCGGACGCGTCATGCTGATCGACGAGCCCTCGCTCGGACTCGCGCCGCTGATCATCGAGCAGATCTACGCCGTGATCGCGGGCATCAAGGCCTCGGGCCGCTCGATCCTGCTCGTGGAGGAGAGCCCCGCCCGCGTGACCGACCTCGCCGACCGCATCCACCTGCTCGACAACGGCGCCTTTGTCTGGTCCGGTCCACCGGCCGAGTTCATGGCGCGGGACGAGCTCTTCTCCACCTATCTCGGGGGCTGAACGGTGACGGCCAGCACGCTCACGGCGATCGTCACGGCGGGGCTCACCAACGGCGCCGTCTACGCGCTCGCCACCCTCGGCCTCGCGCTGGTGTGGGGCTCGATGGGCATGCTCAACATGGCGCACGGCTCGCTGCTCGCGTTGGGCGGCTACGCGGCCTACTCGACGGTCACGACCCTCGGGGTCCCGGCGCCGCTCGGCGTCCTGGGCGCGATCGTGGCGGGGGGCTGCGCGGGCGCGCTGCTCTACGCGCTGGTCGTGCGCAGCCTGCTGCGGCAGCCGGCCGCCGGCTTCGAAACCAACGTGCTGATCGCCACCGTGGGCGTCGGCATCGCGCTTGAGAACGCGATTCTCAAGGTCTACGGCGGGCAACCGCTGCGCCAGCCGGTGGCGGCGCCGGGGCTGGTGCCGCTGGGCCAGGCCGCCGTGCCGGTGCAGAACATCGTCATCGTGACGGTGGCGCTGGTGCTGATGGGTGCGCTCGCGCTGCTGCTCGCCCGCACCCGGATGGGGCGCGCCATCCGCGCCACGGCGCAGAACCGCGAGGCCGCGCAGCTGATGGGCGTGCCCGTGGGCCGCGTTTACCTCCAGGTGCTGGTGCTGTCCGGCATGCTCGCGGGGGTGTGCGGCGTTCTGGTGAGCTCGATCACCGAGCTCAGCCCGCCGCTCGGCGGCGACCCGATGCTGAAGGCCTTCATCATGTGCGTGGTGGCGGGCCTGGGCAATCTGCCGGGCGCCGTGGCGTCGGCCTTCGCGCTGGCGCTGGTGGAAGCCTTCGTGCAGTTCGGCGCGGGCGCGCGCTGGGGTTTCCCGGTGCTGCTGCTCACCGTCATCGTCGTGCTGATCTGGCGGCCCGCCGGCCTGTTCGGCCGGGCGCAGGTGCGGCGGCTGTGAGGGACGGCGTGACCCCCGTTCGGCCTGCCGCGGCCCCACGCGTCTTCCCGGTCGCGGACGCGCTGACCGCCCTGGCGGTGCTGGCGATCCTGGCCGCCATGCCGGTCTTCGTCGAGAGCCGCTACGTTCTGGGGCAGGTCATCCTGACCCTGTTCCTCGCCACCGTGGCGTCGCAGTGGAACCTGCTGTTCGGCTACGCGGGCGTGTTCTCGCTGGCCCAGATGGCGATCTTCGGCTTCGGCGGCTACGCGACCGCGATGGGCTGCGTCTACCTCGGCCTCAACGTCTGGGCCGCGATCCCGCTCGGCGCCCTGGCGGCCGTCGCGCTCAGCCTCGTGATCGGCGTGGCCTGCCTGCGGCTGTCGGGCGTCTACGTGGCGCTGCTGACGCTGGCCATCGCCCAGGCGCTCTACCTCATCATCGTGACCGACACCGCCTGCTTCACCATGGTGGGCTCGGCCTGCCGTCAGTTCACCGGCGGCGCGGTGGGCTTCGCGCGCTTCGGCGAGCTCGGTACCCGCGCCTGGCTCAAGGGCAAGTACCTCGTGGGCAATTACGCCATCGTGAGCGTGCTGTTCGCGGTCACGATGGCCGCCACCTACGCGATCGTGCACAGCCCCGTGGGCCTCGCGTTCCGGGCGCTGAAGGACAACCCGGGCTACGCGGTGGCGCGCGGCGTCAACCGCTTCCAGTCGCAGCTCCTGGTGTTCGGCCTGTCGGCCTTCTTCACCGGGCTCGCGGGCGGCTTCTACGCGGCCCACTTCCAGGCCATCAGCCCCGGCATCCTGTCCCTGTCGCAGCTGCTGTTCGTCATCGCCGCCACCGTGGTGGGGGGCGTCGGCAGCTTCTGGGGACCGGTCGTGGGCACGACCCTGCTCATGCTGGCCGACGAGGGCATGCGGGAAACGGGCGAGTACCGCACGTTGGGGCTCGGGCTCATCATCGCGGCCGCGATCGTGCTGATGCCCAACGGCCTGCTGGGCCGCCTGGGCGACCTCCGCCGCTGGCTGGGCGCCCGCGCCCGTCCCGCGCCCGCCGTCCTGCAGTCCCGCGCGTGAAAGGAACCGCGATGTACGACACGATCATCCTGGGGGCGGGTTCGGCGGGCTGCGTGCTGGCCAACCGCCTGAGCGCCGACCCGAACCGCAAGGTCCTGGTGCTGGAAGCGGGCCGCGCCGCGCCGGTCGCCTCCGACGTGCCGTCCGACTGGGTCACCATGTTCAACACCGAGGCCGACTGGGGCTTCCACACCGTGCCGCAGGCCGGCTGCCGCGGCCGCCGCATCTTCTGGCCGCGCGGCAAGATGGTGGGCGGCTCGGGCGCGCTCAACGCCATGATCTACATGCGCGGCCTGCCGTCCGACTACGACGGCTGGGCGGCGCTCGGCTGCCCCAACTGGTCGTGGGCCGACGTGCTGCCGGTATTCAAGCTGTCGGAGGACAACCAGCGGCTCGGCAACGATCCGCTGCACGGCGCGGGCGGCCCGCTGCACGTGAGCGACCCCGCCTACGTGGACCGCGGCGAGCACCTCTGGCTCCAGGCCGCGCAGAACGCCGGGCACAGGCTCAACACCGACTTCAACGGGCCCGAGCAGGAGGGCGCGGGCTTTTTCCAGTTCGTGATCCGCGACGGCGAGCGCTGGGGCACCGGCAAGGCCTACCTCCGGCCGGTGCTGGACCGGCCGAACCTGACCGTCAGGACCGGCGTCCACGTCATCCGCGTGGTCATCGAGAACGGACGCGCGACGGGCGTCGAGTTCCTCGACCGGGGGCGGCTCGAAACCGCCCACGCGGGCTCGGAGGTGGTGCTGAGCTCGGGCGCCATCGGCTCCTGCCAGCTCCTGCTGCTGTCGGGCGTGGGTCCCGCGGACGAGTTGCGCGCCGTCGAGGTCGAGCCCGTCCACGACCTGCCCGGCGTCGGCAAGGACCTGCAGGACCACATCAACATCCCGATCTCCTTCGGCGCCACGGAGCCGATCGGCATCGGGGCGCTGACCGACGCGGACTGGAGCACCTCGTTCGAGGCTTGGCGCGACACCCGCACGGGCCTGCGTACCTCGGCCTGGGTGGCGGCGGGCGCGCACGTCAAGAGCCGTCCCGATGTCGAGCCCGACCTGCAGCTCTACGGGGCACTGAGCCCGCACCGCGACTACGCGCGCTTCCTGCATTCCGGCTCGGGCGTGACGCTCCACTCGACGCTGCAGCGGCCGCTCAGCCGCGGCGAGATCCGCCTGCGCTCGGCCGACCCGATCGAGGCCCCCTCCATCGACCCGCGCTATTTCGTGAGCGACCCGACCGGCAGCGACCTCGCCACCCTGGTCGAGGGCGTGCGGATCAACCGCCGCATCGCCGCGCAGGCGCCCCTCGCCGACATCCTGTCGGGCGAGCTGCCGCCCAGCGCGGAAGCCGAGACCGACGAGGCCATCGGCCACTACGTCCGCGGCCACTGCACGACGCTCTACCACCCCTCCAGCACCTGCCGCATGGGCACGGACGACCGCGCCGTGGTGGACCCGTTCAGCATGAAGGTGCGCGGGCTGGAGGGCCTGCGCGTCGCCGACGCCTCCGTGATCCCGCGTATGGTGTCGAGCAACATCCAGGCGCCCACGGTGATGATCGCCGAGCGCGCCGCGCAGATGATCCTGGGCCGGTGACCGTGGCGACCGGCTGGAACTTCCACGAGCTCTACCTGTGGCACGATCCCGGCAACGCGGCCTCGATCCACCCCGCGAGCCTGACGGTCGAGCCCGGCGAGCACGCCGAGAACGCTTCCACCAAGCGCCGCTTCCGCAACCTGCTGGAGGTGTCGGGCCTGCTCGACCGGCTCGTCCCGATCCCCTCCGCGCCGATCGGCGACGACGACCTGACGCTTGTCCACGCGCCCGAATACGTGGCCCGGATCAGGACGCTCAGCGCCGGGCGGGGCGGCGACGCGAGCCACCTCACGCCCTTCGGGCCCGGCAGCTACGAGATCGCCAAGCTCGCGGTGGGCGGCACGACGGCGCTGCTCGACGCGGTCGCGGCGGCCCGCGTGCGCAACGGCTACGCGCTGGTGCGCCCGCCCGGCCACCACGCCGAGCGCGACCGGGGCCTGGGCTTCTGCCTGTTCGCCAACGTGCCGATCGCGATCCGCAAGGCGCGGGCCGCCCACAAGGTCGGCCGGATCGCCGTGGTGGACTGGGACGTCCACCATGGCAACGGCACCCAGCAGGCCTTCTACGACGACCCCGACACGCTGGTGATCTCGCTCCACCAGGACGGGCTGTTCCCCGTGGGCTCCGGCGCGCTGGCCGAGCGGGGCGAGGGCCGGGGCTACGGCTTCACGATCAACTTGCCGCTGCCGCCGGGCTGCGGCACGGGCGCCTACCTCGCGGCCTTCGAGCGCCTGGTGGTGCCCGCGCTGAGGCGCTTCCGCCCCGAGCTGATCGTGGTGTGCTCGGGCTTCGACGCGGCGGCGGCCGACCCGCTCGGGCGCATGATGGTCCACAGCGAGGGCTACCGCGCCCTGACGCGCCTGCTCATGGAAGCGGCCGACGAGCTCTGCGCGGGCCGGCTCGCGCTGTCGCACGAGGGCGGCTATTCGGCGAGCTACGTGCCCTATTGCGGCCTGGCCGTGATGGAGCAGTTGAGCGGGATCAGGACGGCCGTGGACGACCCGTTCATGACCAATTTCGCCCGCTACCCCGGCCAGGACCTGCAGCCGCACCAGGAAGCCGCGATCGCGGCGGCGCTGGGGGCGCTCGACGCGCTGTGACGGATCACACGTCGAACAGCGTGTCGCGTCGCTCGGGCGTCACCACCGCGAAGCGGTCCGGGCCGCCGTCCCGGAACATGGCGCAGAAGATCTCGCTCAGCCGCCGGATGGCGCGTGGCTTGTCGGGCCCGTAGGCGTCGACGATCTGCAGCACCGGGGCGGGCAGCGGGTCGGACAGGGGGATGCGGACCACGCGCGGGCTGTCGGCATGGGCGGGCCCGAGCGGCCGCATGTTGAGGATCGCGATGCCGAAGCCCGCCGCCACGGCGCTGCGCACGGTCTCGTAGGAGCGCGAGCGGAAGCCGATGGTGGGCTTGCCGCCCAGGCCGTCGAACAGGGACAGCAGGTAGCCCACCGTGAGGGGCAGGTCGAGCAGCACGAGCGGGTGGGGTTCGAGCTCGGCGATCGTCAGCGACGCCGCGCCCGCGAGCGGGTGGTCGACGGGCAGCAGGGCGTGTGCCGGCACACGGCAGATCGGCGTCACGTGGGCGTTGAAGCGCGGCCCGATGTCGTAGGTGACGACGAGGTCGACCGTGCCCCGGTTCAGCCAGTCGGCCAGTTGCGTCTGGTCGCCCTCGAACAGGGCCACGCGCGTGGGGCCCACCTCCTCCGTGAAACGCCGCAGCCCCTCGGTCATGAACAGCGGGCCGAACGGCTCGAAGCAGCCGATGCGGATCGACTGCGGATCGGCCTGCAGCAGCCCCATGCGGCGCTGGAAATCCGTTTCGGCCCCGAGCAGCAGCCGGCCCGCCGCCACGAACCGCTCCCCGCTGGGCGTGAGCTGGACCCCTACCGCCCGCCGCCGGTCGAAGACCCGCGCCCCGAGGCTGGTTTCCGCGCTCTCGATGGCGGCCAGGATGGAGGAGGGCGAGATCAGGAGCGCGCGCGACGCGCCCTGGATGGAGCCGCAATCCGCCACCGTGCAAACGTAGCGGACCTGGCGAAGGGTGAGGGTCATGCGTGGGGCGCCCAAAGCGGCCGGCGTCGGCCGGGCTTCCTGGACAAGCAACCCCCGTTCCGCTCCCGCGCCGCCGTCAACCGGGGCGGAACGGGGCCAGGCGGGTCACCAGGCCGCCACGTCCCCGGGCCTGAGCACCTGGGGGCCGAGCTGCGGAACCGCGCCCGCGGGAAGCGCCCATTCGGGCTCGTCGTAGTTGAACGCGAAGGTGAGCGGGCCGCGGCGGCGCAGGCGGACGCCCTCCGGCAGGTCGAGGACGTCCAGTCCCGCGCGGGCCGCCATCCGCAACGTCACGGCGCGCAGCAGCGCGGCGTCCGGCCAGCCGCACAGGCAAGCGAACCTCCCGCATTCCACGAGCGCCGGGCCGCCGTCCGCAAAGTGGGCCGCGACGGTCGCGCCGTCGCCCGCCTCGACGTGGTCGCGCCAGCGCGTGACCGTGCCCGACACCTCGCCCGCCACGGGCTCCGTGAGGCCGGGCCGCAGGGACGAGACCTCCAGCACCCGCATCGGCACGAGGTCCTGCAGGGGTCCCGGCGGGAGGTCGGCGGGAATGGCGAAGTCGCGCGTCTTCGAGCCCGCGCGCGGGCCGAACAATACCTGGCCCGGCGCATCCCGCAGTGCCGCCAGCGCCGCGTCGCTCACGTGGGTGAGCGTGGGCACGAGCACGAGCCGGTAGCCCGACAGGTCGGCGCCGGGCGCCACCACGTCGACGTCGAGCCCGAGGCGGCGGACGGCCTCGTACCAGCGGAACGTCAGGGCCTCGTAGTCGAAATCCGCCCCCTGCGGCTGGATGCGCGTCATCCAGGACGATTCGTAGTCGAACACCAGCGCCACAGGCGCGGGCACCGAGGCGGGCAGCGGGCCGAGCGTGCACATCTCCCAACCGACCGCCGCGGCCTCGGCCCCGCCCGGGCTCAGGCCGTCGTCGTTGGGCAGGTTCAGCCCCGCGTGCATCTGCTCCTGGGCGAAGGGAGCCTGCCGCCAGCGGAAATAGGACACGAACTCGGCGCCGTGCGCGAAGGCCTCCCAGGTGAACAGGCGGATCTGCCCGGGGCGCGGGACGGGGTTCCACGGCGCCCAGTTCACCGGCCCGGGCTGGTGTTCCATCACGCCCCAGCGGCCGCGGCCCACGGCGCGGTACAGGTCGTGGTGGAACGGCTCGCTGTCGGGATGCGAGGTCCGGGCCCAGCGCGTCCGTTCCTCCTCCGAGAAGGGAAAGCGCTCGACGAAGCCGAGCGGGTAGGAATCCCAGGTCGCGAGATCGAGGTCGCGGGCCAGCGCGAAGTGGTCGAAGTCGTGGAAGAAGCCCATGAAGTTGTGGGTCACGAAGCGCCCCGGCGAATGGGCGCGGATGACGTCCGCCTGCTCGCGGTTGTAGGCCACCACCTGGTCGGAGCTGAAACGCCAGTAGTCGAGCATGGCGGCCGGGTTGACCTCCGTCACGGCGCCCACGGGCAGCGCGACCTCGTCGAAGCGCGTCACCTCCGTGGACCAGAAGACGCTGCCCCAGGCCTCGTTGAGCTGTTCGGGCGTCTGATAGCGGCTGCGGAGCCAGGTTCGGAAGGCCCGGAGGTCGTCCGGGCCGAAGGACAGCACGGTGTCGTGGCAGCCGAACTCGTTGTCGGTCTGCCAACCGGTGACGCCCTCGTGCGTGCCGAAGGCGCGGGCCAGCACCTCGACGATGCGGCGGCTTTCCTCGCGGTAGGCGGGCGAGGAGAAGCTGTAGTGCCGCCGCGAGCCGAACCCCCGCACGCGACCCTGCCGGTCGACGGGTGCGATGGCGGGGTGGCGGTCCATCAGCCATTTGGGCGGCGTGGCGGTGGGCGTGCCGAGGATGACCTGAAGGCCGGCCGCGTGCAGGACGTCGACCGCGCGGCGGAGCCAGTCGAGCTCAATGCGGCCGGGCTCCGGCTCGATGCGGCTCCAGGCGAACTCGCCGATGCGGACGAGCGTAAGGTTCATCTCGCGCATGCGGCGCGCGTCGCGCGCCCAGCACGCCTCGGGCCAGTGTTCCGGGTAGTAGCAGACGCCGAGCATGGGATGTCCGATCGCTGGGGAGGTGCTTCCGGCGTGCGGGAGGCTCAAAGGAGGGAGCCGCTGCGCAGGACCCGTCCGTCGCCCGCGTCGAACAGGTGGCAGCTCGCGGCCGAAACCGCGACGGGCACGCGGTCGCCCGCCTTCAGGCGGGTGAGCCCGTCGGCGCGCACCACGATCTCGCCCGCCCCGTCGAGGTCGGCGTAGAGCATGGTTTCCGCGCCCAGGTGCTCGGCGAGGCGGACGGTCGCGCCGAGCACGGCGTCGCCCTCCTCGCCCACGCGCAGGTGCTCGGGCCGGACGCCCAGCACCGCGCTCGCCTGCCCCGAGAAACCCGCTCCGGGCAGCGCGAGGTCGCGGCCGCCGGGCAGGGTCGCGGCCGCGCCCCCGTCGGCGGGGCGCAGCGGAACGGGCAGGAAGTTCATCGTGGGGGAGCCGATGAAGCCCGCCACGAAGCGGCTCTGCGGCCGATGGTAGAGCTCCAGCGGCGAGCCCACCTGCTCGACGCGGCCGGCGTTGAGCACCACGATCTTGTCCGCCATGGTCATCGCCTCGACCTGGTCGTGGGTGACGTAGATCATGGTGGCGCCGAGTTCGGCGTGCAGCTTGCCGATCTCGATCCGGGTCGCGACCCGGAGCGCGGCGTCGAGGTTGGAGAGCGGTTCGTCGAACAGGAACACCTCGGGCTCGCGCACCACGGCGCGGCCGATGGCGACGCGCTGGCGCTGCCCGCCCGAGAGCTGCGAAGGCTTGCGCGCGAGGTAGGGGCCGAGCTGGAGCATGTCGGCGGCCTTCTTCAGGCGCCGCTCCACCTCGGGCTTCGGGGCGTTGGCCATGCGCAGCCCGAAGGTGATGTTTTCCGCCACCGTCATGTGGGGATAGAGTGCGTAGGACTGGAACACCATGGCGACGCCGCGGTTGGCGGGCGCCACCCGGGTCATGGGGCGGCCGCCGATCGCCAGCGTCCCGGCCGAGATCTCCTCCAGGCCGGCGATGAGGCGCAGCAGGGTGGACTTGCCGCAGCCCGACGGCCCCACGAACACGCAGAACTCGCCGTCCGCGACGTCGAGGTCCACGCCCTTGATGACCGACACGTCCCCGAAACTCTTGGCGACGCCGCGCAACTGCACTTCAGCCATGGGGGGACGCCAGCGCTTCGAGTTCGAGGATCAGGGCGGATTCGGGAGGCAGGGCGGGGACCGGCAGGCCGACGGCGGCCAGATCGAAGGCGCCGAACGCGACCTCGCCCGCCAGCACGGCCGCCTGCTCGGGCGTGATCCGGGCGAACGGCGGCGCCTTCGGGTGGACGGCCGCCACGCGCCAGCGGCGCCCGGGGTCGGCGCCCGCGACGCGCACCGCGTCAGCCCGGTAGCGCAGCGGGTGCCCCGCCTGGGCTACGAAGATCACGGCGCGGTCCGCGCCCAGTGCCCCGTAAACGTGGCGGCCGTCCCGCACGGGATGGCGGAAGAGCGTGCTGTCCGGCCCGTGCAGCAGCGGCCGCAGCCGCTTGTGCAGGGTGATCCAGCCCTCGAGCTCGTCCGTCTCGGCGGGCGCGAGCGCCAGCGGGTTCAGCTCCACCCCGAAATGGCCCGCCATGGCGACGATCGCGCGGAACGCCAGCGTGTGCCGCCGTCCGGTCACGTGGTTGGGGCTGGCGGACACGTGGCAGCCCACGATCTCGGGCGGCAGGACCAGGGCGGCGCCGGCCTGGATGGCGAGGCGGTCGAGCGCGTCGGTGCCGTCCGACAGCCACACGCGGTGGGTGCGGGCCAGGGCGCCGAAGTCAACGCGGCCGCCGCCCGACGCGCAGGATTCGATCTCCACGGTCGGGTGGGCGGCCCGGATGCGGTCCATGAGGGCGTAAACGGCGCGCGTCTGCCGGGCCGTGGCGGCGCGCCCGTCAGCGCCGCCCGCCCCGGCCAGGTCGCGGTTCATGTCCCATTTGATGGAGGAGACCGCGTGGGCCGCGAGCACCGCGTGCATCTGCCCGAACACGTGGTCGAAGGCCTCGGCGCGGCTCAGGTCGAGCACGGCCTGGTCGCGCGACAGCAGCAGCGGCCGGCCCTCGACCCGGAGCGCCCAGTCCGGGTGGGCGCGGTAGAGGTCGCTGTCGGGGCTCACCATCTCGGGCTCGAACCAAAGGCCGAACTGCATCCCCAGGCCGGTCACGTGGCGCACGAGCGGCCCCAGGCCGTCGGGATATTTGCGGGCGTCCACCACCCAGTCGCCCAGCGAGGAGGCGTCGTCGTCGCGGTGGCCGAACCAGCCGTCGTCCAGCACGAAGCGCTCGACCCCGAGCGCTGCCGCGGCGCTGGCCTGGCGCATCAGGTTCTCGGGGTCGTGGTCGAAATAGCTACCTTCCCACGTGTTCAGCGTCACGGGGCGCGGCGTGGGGGCGCCGCCCGGCCAGCGCAGCACGTGGCGGCGCAGGTGGGTGCGGAAGTGGGCCGCCACCGCGTCGAGGTCCGGCCCGCCCGTGAAGAAGATGGTCGGGCTCTCGTAGGTGTCACCGGGCTCCAACCGCATCTCGCCCGGCTCGAACAGCTCGCCCAGGTGGAGGAGGCGACGCCCGTCCTCCAGCGGGTCGACCGCGACCGCGTGGTTGCCGCTCCAGCCGAGGTGCGCGCCGACGCACGGCGGGGCCGCGCCGAAGGGCCCCGCGTTTCCCGCCAGGAACAAGGTCGGCATGCGGTCGTGCGAGGTGCGGCCGCGGCGGCTTTCCTGCAGCCACACGCCGGTCCCGAGCCTTTGCTCCGCCAGGTGGAACTCGCGGCCCCAGCCGCCCTCGTAGGTGACCAGGCGGTCGAGGCCCGCGTCGACCAGCACGGTGCCGGCCATGCAGCGGTCGAGCGCGAAGATCGCGTCCCCCTGGTTGGTGAGCGCGGACGCCATCGTCCACACGCCCGCGTCCGACAGGCCGAGCCGGATCGTCAGCGCGAGGCCGGCCACCTCGTCGCGCCCGTGCAGCAGGAGCGTGCCCGGCCCCTCCTCGGCGCGCCAGGCGCCGAACTGCAGCGTCCAGTCGCGCCCTTCGCGATGGCCCTGCAGCGCGGGCCAGCCGAAGCGGCCGAGCGCGCCCGTGGGCAGCAGCACCGCCTCGGGCACCGGGTCGTCCATGCCGTTGCGGCGCAGCGAGGTGAGGGCCAGCGCGCCCGTGGCCTGCGTCGGCCTGCCCAGGGGCGCCTGCCCCCAGCCGAGCACGAGCGGCATGCCGAGGTCGGGCAGGGCGAGCAGCAGGAAGCACGGGCCGACGTGGAGGTGGACCGTCCGGGCCGTTCCTGGCCGCGTCATTCCTTGGTGGCCCCGAGCGTCAGGCCGGCGATGAAATGGCGCTGCATGAGGAAGAACATCGCGATGGGCGGCACGGCCGCCACGATGGAGCCCGCCGAGATGAGCTGCCAGGAGGCGAGCCACATGCCCTGCAGCGACTGCAGCCCGGCGGTGACGGGCCGCACGTCGTCCGACTGCACGAGCACCAGCGCCCAGAAATAGTCGTTCCAGATGAAGGTGAACTCGAGCACCGCCAGCGCGGCCAGCGCCGGGCGCACCAGCGGCAGGGCGATGTGGCGGAAGATCTTGAGTTCGGTGAGCCCCTCCAGCCGCGCGCTCTCGATCAGCGCGTTGGGGAGCTGCCGGATGAAGTTGCGCATGAACAGCGTGCAGAAGCCGAGCTGGAAGGCCGTGTGGAAGACGATCAGCGCCCAGCGCGTGTCGTAGAGCGGGAACACGTCGATCATCAGCGACCGGACGGGGATCATCAGGATCTGGAAGGGCACGAAATTGCCCGCGATGAAGATCGCGAACAGCACCAGATTGCCGCGGAAGCTGTATTTGGCGAGCGCGTAGCCCGCCATGGAGGAGAGCGCCAGGGTCGCGGCCACCGCGGGCAGGGTGATGAGCACGGAATTCAGGAGGAACTGCGCCATCGGCGAGCGCGTGAACACCTCCGTGTAATTGCCGATGAGGTGGGTCTGGCTGGGCCAGCCCCAAAAGTCGCCGCGGTTCAGGTCCTCGATGGTGCGGATGGAAGTGAGCGCCACCGCGAAGACGGGCAGCAGCCAGAAGATGAGCGCGACGGGCAGCGACAGGCGGTAGAGCGCGCCCGCCATGGGCGAGGCCTTCTGGATGGGGGTCGGGAACATCAGGCCTCCCGCCGCAGCATGCGCCACAGGAAGAAGGCGATGTAGACGTCCATGACGAAGAACAGCACGGTCGCGATCGCGGCCCCGTAGCCGTAGCGGAACGACAGGAAGGTCTGCTCGTACATGAAGTAGGCCAGCACGGTGGACGAGTTGTAGGGGCCGCCCAGCGTCATGATCGCCACGAGGTCGAAGGAGCGCAGGGCGCCCACCACCGACACCACGATCGCGATGAAGGTGGCGGGCCGGAGCTGCGGCAGGATGATGTTCCACAGGAGCTTGCGGCCGCCCACGCCGTCCATGCGGGCCGCCTCGATCACCTCCGGGTTCATGCCCGTCAGCCCCGTCAGGTAGAGGATCATGCAGTAGGCCGACTGCGGCCAGAGCCCCGCGGCGATCACCGCGAAGGTGGCCCAGTGCTCGTCCTCGAGCGGCGCCACGCCGGGCAGGCCGAGGCTTCCCAGGATCTGGTTCAGCAGCCCGAAATGCGGGTTGAGGAACCAGGAGAACACCAGGCCCACCACCACCTGGCTGATCACGAAGGGGAAGAAGAACAGCGACTTGTAGAGCCGGATGCCCAGCACGTTCTGGTTCAGGAACAGCGCCACCGCGAGCCCGATCACCGGGGCCAGCATGTAGAGCACCAGCCACCACACGTTGTTGACCGCCGCGGTCCAGAACACGTCGTCGGTGAACAGCTCGCGGTAGTTGTCGAGCCCGATGAACTTGGGCTGGTTCACCCCGTCCCAGTCGTGCAGCGACAGCCACATGGAGGAGACCACGGGCCACAGCACGAAGATGGAGAACAGCACGACCGCCGGCGCGAGCAGGATCGCGGGGGTGAGCGCCGCCTGGTTGCGCCGCCACCACGTGTCCGGCACGCGGAGCGGGCCGGCCGTGGCGAGGGGAGCGGGATCGCTGACGGCGACGCTCAAGGGCTCCTCCTCCTGGCGGGGACGGGCGGTCCGGCGGCAGGGACGGCCACCGGGTCCGCCGCCTCAGTTGATCGCGCCGTAGATGCGCTTGCGGGCGCGCTCCAGGTCGTCCAGCACTTTGTCCTCGCGGGACGGGTTGATCATGAACTCCTGGAACCCCTTCATGCCGGTGGTGGCGAGGTCCTCGGACGTGTCGCGATCGAAGAACTGCGCCAGGTGCGTGGTGTGGGACAGCATGTCCTTGCCCTGCACGATGAAGCGGTCGTCGGCCACCTTGGCGTCCTGGTTCACCGGGATCTGCAGCATGGTCATGTTGACGGCCTGCTGCACGTCGGCGCGCAGCACGTAGGCCAGGAACGCCATGGCGTCCGCCTTGTTCTTGGCCTTGGCGGGGATGGCGACCGTGTCGATGGGCGCGTCCTCGCCGTCGCCGACCCCCTCCTTGATGGTGGGGAACTGCGCGAAGGCCATGTCCTTGGCGATGTCGGCGGGGAAGCTGCCGGTGATGAAGTTGCCGATCAGCATGGAGGCGGCCTGGCCCTGGTAGAGCAGGCCCTGACTTTCCTGCCACGAGGAGGAGGCGTGGTTCTTCACGAAGCACTTGTGGTCGAGCAGTTGGCCCCAGTGCGCGAACACGTCCCTGACCCGCGGGTCGGTATAGGGGACCTTGCCGCTCATCAGCTGCATGTGGAAGTCGTAGCCGTTCAGGCGCAGGTCGATGTAGTCGAACCAGCCCGCGGTGGGCCACAGGTCCTTGGAGCCGATCGCGACCGGCGCCACGCCCGAGGCGTTGAGCTTGTCGCAATCGTCGAGCAGCGCGTCCCAGGTCTTGGGCGCCTCCGCGATGCCGGCCTTGGCGAACAGGTCGCGGCGGTAGTAGAGCCCCCACTGGTAGTAGGTGTAGGGCGCGACGTACTGCTTGCCGTCGTCGGTCGCGAGGTCGGTGACGGTGGGGCCCAGCGCCGCCTTGACCTTGTCGGTGAAGAGCGGGGACACGTCGGCCAGCAGGCTGGGCTTGACGAACTGGCGCATGCGGTTGCCCGAATACCAGAACACGACGTCCGGGGACGCGGAGGTCAGCCAGTTGCGGATCGACTTCTTGTAGCTCTCGTGGTCGTAGACGTTGAATTTTACGTCGACCGACGGGTTGTCCTTCTTGAAGCCCGCGATCACGTCCTCCCACGCCTTGCGCGGGACGGGATCGGACGTGTCGGCGTTGATCACGAGGTCGCTTGCCGAGGCCGCGCCGGTGCCCAGCGCGAGGGTGGCCGCGAGGACCCGTCCGGCCCATCTGGTGGTGGCGCGCATTCGACCCTCCCTGACGGCGGGTTGAGCCCCGCCGATGCTCGAGGCTCCTGCTCCACTGCGGCGGGCGGACCTTCGATGGCCATGACCATGAAACCGCCCGGGATTGCATTCAACCGGCTTTCACTGTTTCCTTTCCCGGATCCTAAGGTGGAGCCCCGTGCCGACACGAGTGGACCCCGACCCCTACGGCCACGACGAGTCCGTTCCGCTCGACTCCACGGTGGTGTTCTACGACCACGCCTTCTCGGCCGGGCGCGCGCTGGAGGTGGGCGTCATGCCGAGCCCCCACCGGCACACGCAGTTCGAGGTCAACCACGTCCTGCAGGGCGCGATGACCTACGCGTTCGACGGGCACCGCATCGCGGTGGAGGCGGGCGCGACGGCGATCTTCTTCGGCATGGTGCCGCACCAGGTCACGGCCTGCGAGCCTGGCACGCGCTTCGTCTGCCTGTACCTCCCCGTGGCCCTGCTGATGGGCTTGCGGACGGGCGAGGACCTGCGCCGCGCCCTGTTCGGCGGCAGCTTCGTGCGGGGCGGCAGCCCCCTGGAAACCGATGCGGCGAGTTTTCGGCGCTGGCGCGCGGACCTGCGGTGCGGCGACCCCGCCCTGATGGCCATCGTGCGCGACGAGCTCGGCGCGCGTCTGCGGCGGCTCGAACACGACGGCTGGGTCGACTGCCGCGATGCGCCCACCGCGCACGGCCCGACCATCGTCCGGGGGACGCCGCGCTCGGACAAGGTGGACGTCATGACGCGCTTCATCGCCGACCGCTCGGCCGAGCGCGTGCGGGTGACCGACGTGGCGCGGGCCGCGGGCCTGCATCCCAACTACGCCATGACGCTGTTTCGCGGCGCGGTCGGCCTGACGATCACCGACTACCTCACCCGCAACCGCCTGGACGCCGCGCAGATGCTGCTCGCCTGCTCGGACGACGACGTGGCCTGCGTGGCCTTCGCGTGCGGGTTCGGGTCGCTGTCGCGCTTCTACGACGCCTTCAAGGCCCGTTTCGGCACGAGCCCCCGCGCGTTCCGGCGTTCGCTGGGGCGGCCTCCGACCGGTCCCCCGGTTGGCGCAGGAGAGGACACGCCGGTTACCACCGGTCCAGCAGCATGACGGATGCGCGTCGGTCGATTGTGGAGGCGCCACCCTTGACGCGGGCTGTCAACCGTCGTCGACCTCCGCAAGAGCTCATCGAACGACGGACTCCGGCGAACTGGGGAAGCGCTCCAGGCCGACGTTCACGATCTCCTGCGAGATCGGAAAGGAGCCGAGATAGACGGGCCGACCGTACCGGCGGGTGCACCCGAGGATCTCCACCTCGCACCCGATCTTGCGGTAAAGGCGCAAGATCAGCTCGTCGAAATTGCCCAGCACCGTTTCGATGCCGGACTTCAGGGCGAGGACGCCGATCTGGGTCAGCAGCGTCCCGCACACCGTGGCCGCAGTCTGTGCACCTTCCCGGCCCAGGGCTTTGTAGTCGACGCAGAAGCGCGTGCATTCCCAGATGGAAGGCGCGCTCAGGGACGCCGCGTCCGGCAGCGTGTCGGAGAAGAATTTCGAGATCAGGGTCGGGCCCGTTGTGGGCAGCAGGCGGCAGCACGCGGTCACCGCGCCGTCGGTGCTGTGGATCAGGTAGAGCGGATCCTGGTCGTCGAACTCATCCTTCTCGAGGCCGTCCCGGACGCAGACGTCCCAGCTGAGGCGGTCTCGAAAGATCTTCGCCCGCAATCGAAACATGTCGCGAAGCAGATCGGCATGGATCCGCGCATTGCTCTGCTCGATGATCGTAATCATTACGCACTCTTTACTGACGTGAGACTCTTAGTGTCGTGATGTGAGTCTTCTTCGCCAACCCCGGACAGGGGAAGAAAGATAATGCAATGTTGATCGAGCAGATAAAATTGTCTGGAACTAGCGCAGCGACAGGAGGCCGAGCTTCACAGCCTTGCTGACAGCTTGCGTCGACGTGACGCAATCCAGCTTATACCGGGCGGACTTCAGATAATCCCGCACGGTGAAGCGTGAGATCTCCAGGATCGAGGCGATGTCCGAGGCTTCCTTGCCCTCGCCGGTCCAGAACAGGCAGTCGAGTTCCCGTGCCGTCAGGCGCAGCTCGGGGGTGCCGAACTCCTCGCCGATGGCACGCTTATGGATGTGATGGGCGATCTCGACGAGGTCGCGCATGCGCGCACCGAGGAACCCGTGCCAGTCCTCGACCGAGCCGGAGAAGGTGATCGAGAACAAGCCGCGGTGACCGTACGCGCTCCGGACCGGGACGGAGAAGCCGTGCGGCCCGATGCCGTGCGCGAGGGCGTCCATCAGCATCTCGCGGGCCTTCTCGTCAAACGACAGATCGCTCCAATCGAACGGCAGGATCCGGCTAAATCCCTCCTGCAAGACCGGATCGACGTTCAAATAGTCCATTTGAACGTAACGCTTTATCCACGATCCAGTGTAAGTTAGCCGGACGTAGGGCTCGACAGCAGGGTTGGTTCCGAGTTTAGAGGAGTGATAAATGACATGATCAACTGCCAGGAAGTCTCTTAATGACTCGATTGCCAGCTCAATCGTCAGCGACGCGTCGATCAATCGACAGGCATCGGCTCGAAACTGCTCAGTGTCACGATTGTCAATCATGACCTACCTTCCGCGATTCTGAGTGGTAGGGTCCGCAAGACTTGCACGCAGGTTGTCGACGGCACGTCGATGACGGATTGCACGACTCAGAACGCTGCACCCCTTCATGTGTAGGGATAGCGGTCCGCCGCAAACGGGTCAATGCTCTGATAACCTAGTGCAGACGACAACCAATCCTTGCAAACCGCGCATCCAAACGGGCCACGTGACAGTAATGCGACTTGGCTTTCTCTCAATCACGGTGTTCGACAGGGTTGGGTATGCCAGTGTTCTATTTTGATACAGACGACAGCCAAACGGCGATGCAAGACTTCTACGGAATCGAGTTGGCCGACGAAGAAAAGGCTTACAGGGTGGCAGTCAACACCCTACCCGACCTCGCCCGCAGCGCCCTTCCGTGGATTGAGCCCTGTACCGTTTCGGTTTGCGTGCGGGACGAGGACGGCTATCAAGTTCTGAAGGCCAGCCTTCGTCTTGTCGTCGAGTGGGCCTGACAGTTCGGTTCGGCGCGCTTACCGAGGCCCTACTTACGGTTTCCCGCGACGAGCTTCTTTCGAAAACAGACAAGCGTGGTTCGCTCCCGACCGGACTCTCCGGGATCGCGCTGCACTGACGTTTGTACTTTGCCTCCGCGGATGAGTGCCTCCCTTCGGAAGTCCTGAAATCGGCCCTGCGGTGGCGCAGGTGATGCCCCGGGGTGACGGGCTCCCTCGTCGGCTGCCTTGCTCATCCAACGGGATGCGCGGCGGCGCCGACCCTGTAAGATGCAGCGAACTCCCGCACCTGGATTCGCCGTGACCGACACCCCCAGCTTCTCCCGCGCCGCCGTCGCGGCGCCCCACCAGCTCGCGGCCGACGCGGGCCGCGACGTGCTGCTCGAAGGCGGCAACGCCGTGGAGGCCACCGTCGCCATGGCGGCCGCGATCGCGGTGGTCTACCCGCACATGAACGGCATCGGGGGCGATGCCTTCTGGCTGATCGGCGAGCCGTCGCGCGCCACCGCCGGCGTCACCGTGCGCTACGTCGAGGCCTGCGGCCCCGCGGGGAGCGGCGCCTCGCTCGAGGGCTACCGCGCCAAGGGCTACGACCGCATTCCCCCGCGCGGGCCCGACGCGGCCCTCACCGTGCCCGGCACCGTGGACGGCTGGCGGATCGCGCTGGACTATGCCGCGTCGCGCGGCGGCAAGCTGCCCGTGTCGCGCCGGCTGGAGCCCGCGATCCGCATGGCGCGCGACGGCTATCCCGTGTCGCGTTCGGAAGCCCTGTACGAGCCCGCCGAACTGCCCGACCTGCGCGCGGCGCCGGGCTTCCTCGACACTTTCACGGTCGACGGCAAAGTTCCGGCCCAGGGCGAGCTGCGCCGCGTCCCCGCGCTCGCCGCCACCCTGGAGCAGCTCGCCCACGCGGGCCTGCGCGACTTCTACCGCGGCGACGTGGCCCGCGAGCTCGCCGCCGACCTCGAACGGATCGGCGCCCCCGTGCACCGCGACGACCTCGCCCGCTACGAGGCCCGCTGGCGCCAGCCGCTGAGCCTGCGCCTGCCCGGCTGCACTTTGTTCAACGCGCCCCCGCCCACGCAGGGGTTGGCGTCGCTCGTCATCCTCGGTCTGTTCGCCCGGCTCGGCGTGGAGCGGGGCGAGGGGTTCGACCACATCCACGGGCTGATCGAGGCGTCCAAGAAGGCCCTGGCGATCCGCGACCGCGTGTGCACCGATTTCGACCGGCTGCGCGAGGACCCCGCGCGCTATCTCGCGACCGATGCCCTCGGCGGTCTCGCGGCCACGATCGACCGGCGGCGCGCCACCGCGCCCAGCCTGAAACCCGGCGACGGCGGCACGATCTGGATGGGCGCCATCGACGACACCGGCCTCGCGGTGTCCTTCATCCAGTCCGTCTACTGGGAATACGGCTCGGGCTGCGTGCTGCCGCGCACGGGCGTGCTGATGCAGAACCGCGGCCTGTCCTTCTCGCTCGATCCCGCGGCGCTGAACGCGCTGGCACCGGGTCGGCGGCCCTTCCACACGCTGAACCCGCCGCTGGCGCTGTTCGACGACGGCAGGGTGATGAGCTACGGCTGCATGGGCGGCGACGGCCAGCCGCAGTTCCAGGCGCAGGTGTTCACGCGGGTGGGCTTCGGCATGGGGCTCGCCGAGGCGGTCGACGCCCCCCGCTTCATCTACGGCCGCACCTGGGGCGACGCGAAGCAGAGCCTCCACCTCGAGAGCCGCTTCGACCCGGACCTCGTGAGGGATCTGGAGCAGGCGGGCCACGAGGTCACGCTCGGCCCGGCCTATTCCGACGCGCTCGGCCACGCGGGCGCCCTCCTCCGCCACCCGAACGGGCGGGTCGAGGCCACCCACGACCCGCGCTCCGACGGCGGCCCGGCGGGGTTCTGACCGTCCCTTGGGCGACGGTGGGCTACGCGCGATCTTCATCGGCGGCCCGCCGCTGATCGGCGCGGCCGCGACCGCGGTGGGCCTGCGCGGTGCCCTGGTCCTGCTAGTGGTGGCCGCCGCGCTCGCGGCCCTGGGCAGCCGGAGCCGCGAGCTGGACGCCGACCCGCCGCGCTGAGGTCAGAAAGTCTCGGACCAGGGCCGCAGCTCGACCTCCAGCGACCAGGCGCTGCGCGGCTGGCGCAGCAGGTCGAGGTAGGTTTGGGCGATCGCGTCGGGGTCGAGGGTGGCGTCGTTCGCGTCGGGCCGGGTGGCGCTGCGCACCCCGCCGTCGATGACGATGTGGGCCACGTGGATGCCCTTGGGGCCGAGCTCGCGGGCGGCACTCTGGGCCAGGCCGCGCAGCGCGAACTTGCCCATCGCGAAGGCGGCCGACTGGGCATAGCCCTTGACGCTGGCGGACGCGCCCGTGAGCAGGATCGCGCCCCGGCCCTGCGGCAGCATGCGCCGCGCGGCCTGCTGGACCACCAGGAAGCCGCCGAAGGCCGACACCGCGAGCGCGTCGCGCACCGCCGCGGGGTCGAGGTCGGCCAGCGGTCCGCGCACCCGCCCGCTGGCGTTGTAGACCACGACGTCCGGCGTCCCCAGCTTCGCCTCGACCTGCGCGAACAGGGTTTCGACGGCGGCGGGGTCGGACGCGTCGACCGCGAACGCGGCGCCGCCGATCTGCCCCGCGAGGTCCCCGAGCTTGCCGGCGTCGCGCGCCGCGAGCCCCACCTTGAGCCCCGCTTTCGCGAAGAGGCGCGCCGTCGAAGCGCTGATGCCGGGCCCCGCCCCCACGATCAGCGCGGTGCGGTAGGGAAGTTCGCTCATGCCGTCCTCCGGTCCCGGCTCAGCGGTTCTGCCCCGGCACCCAGAGCACATCGGCCGCGCCGTCCCCGTTGGCAACCCGCGCGGCCACGAACAGGAAGTCGGACAGCCGGTTCACGTAGCGCAACGCGGGTGCGCCGACGGGCTCGGCCGCCGCGAGGTCGACGAGCAGGCGCTCGGCCCGGCGGCAGGTCGTGCGGGCCAGGTGCAGCGCGGCGGCAGCGGGCGAGCCGCCCGGCAGCACGAAGGAGCGCAGGGGGGACAGGCGTTCGTTGCACCGGTCGATCTCGCCTTCCAGCCGGTCGACCTGGGCCTGGACGATGCGGAGCGCCTTGCCGTCCGGCTCGCCCGCCGTGGGCGGGGTGGCGAGGTCGGCGCCGAGGTCGAACAGGTCGTTCTGGATGCGCGCCAGCATGGCGTCGAGCTCGGGGGTGCCACCCGTCGACAGCCGCGCCAGCCCGAGCGTCGCGTTGGTCTCGTCCACCGTGCCGTAGGACGCGACCCGCAGGTCCGACTTCGAGCGCCGCTCACCGTTGCCGAGCGCGGTGGAGCCGTCGTCGCCCGTGCGGGTATAGATGCGGTTGAGCACGACCATGCGCGTCACTGACCCCGGAAGTAGAGCACCGCCATGATGACCACGATGGCGCCGAACTGCAGCAGCACGCGCAGCCGCATGAGCTGCTGCGACACGTTGGTGCCGCCGCCCCGCATCATGTTGACCAGGCCCGCGAACAGCACGAGGACCACAAGCCCGAGCGCGATCGCGACCGCGACGTTTCCCGTGGTGTGAGACATTGGACCCCCGGCGAAGACCCGGCGTTGTGGACCGCCCCGGACGGGCGTGCAACCGTGTTATAGGGACGCGCCGGACAGGAGGTCTGCCCTTCTCCCGTTCACGGGAGAAGGCCTCAGTAGTGCCGCAGCAGCCGCTGCAGGTAGTCCTGCTCCTCCTGCGGGCGGGTCGGGTCGCCGAGCCTGCGGCGCAGCTCCTCCAGCACGCGCTGGGCGCGTTCGGCGACGCTCTGGCCGATCTCGTTGCCGCGCGTTTCCACGCTGCCGCGCGCGTCGCGGCGACGCCCGAGCGGGTCGGTGTCGCTGCCCGACGCCGAGCCCTGGCCTTCGCGTCCCGCCCCCTGGCCCTCGCCGGACCCGTCCTCCTGGCCCTGGGCCATCTGCTGAGTGAGCCCGTTGGCGCCCTGCTGCAGGCCCTGAAGGGCGCGGCCCTGCGCGTCCACGGCGCGGCGGTTGCCGCTCAGCCCCTGCCCCAGCGCGCCTTCGGCGTCCTTCATGGCCTGTTCGGCGTCGTCCAGGCCCTGCTCGCCCTTCATGCCGAGGCCGCGCAGGCTCTTCTCGAGCTGCTGGAGCCGCTCGCGCAGCGCCTGCTGCTGGCGGCCGAGTTCGCGGCTCTGCTCGTCGGGGTGCTGGCCGGCACCCTGCTGGTTGCCGTCGTCGGCGGAGTCCGCGTCCTCGTCGGCGTCGTCACCCTGCCCCGGCTGCTCGGCGCCGGGGTTCTGCGCGCCCTCCTGGGAGCGGCGCGCGTCCTTGCCGCGCTTGAACGTCTTGTTCCGCAGCTCCCCCTGGTCGCGGGTCATGCGGTCCAGCTCGCCCATCTGCCGGTTCATCTCGCGGCTCGCGTCGTCGGAGCCGCCCTTGGCGGTCTTCAAATTGTCGAGCAGGTTCTGGAGCTGGTCGAGCATGCGCTGGGCGGTTTCGGTGTCGCCCGCGCGCGCCGCGTCCTCCATCTGCTGCACCATGCGCTGGAGGTCCTGCGGGGTGACGCGCCTGGCGTTCGAGTCGAGCTTGGCCCCCTGCTGTCCGCGCTCGGCGTTCTGCCGCATCATCTCGGCCAGCATCTTGTCCATCGCCTGGCGAAGCTCGTCCGTCAGGCGCTTGACCTCTTCGGGCGGGGCGCCGCGCGCGAGGGCGTCGCGCAGGGCCTGCTCGGCGGCGCGCACGTCGCGCTGGCTCTGGCTCAGGTCGCCGTCCTCGATGCGCAGCGCCATCTGCCACAGGAGGTCGGCGACGTCGGTGAGGTCGGCGTCCGAGCGCGCGCGGCCGAGCCGCCCGCGCGCGGAACTGAGGCCCAGGTAGACCGCGTCGCTGGTGCCGAACCGGTCGGGCGCGATCATCAGGGCGTCGAGCGCGGTTTCGACCCGCTCCCGATGGTCGGGGTCGAGCACGAGGTTGCGGCGCTGCTCCACAAGGGCGCGGGCGAGCGGCTGGGTGAAGGGCCGCGCGGGGAGGATGACGCGCACGGGCGCGCTGAGCCCCAGATTGCCGCCCTCGTCCCGCGCGCTCAGCGTGAGCGTCACCTCCGTCCCCGCCCACGGGCTGTCGGACAGGTCGGCCGCCGTGTGGCCGACGCCCAGGCCCCCCGGCCCGGGGGCGAGCGCCAGGGCGAGTTTCGGCGGCGCCACCAGCACCCGCCCCTTGACGGGGGCGCCGTCGAGGGCCGGGTCGCTGAAGGCGGCCTCGGCGCCCACCACGCCGTAATCGTCGTCGATCCTGTAGTCGAGCGCGAAGCCGCCCCGCGCGGCGGGCTTCAGCGGACCCTGCAGCGCGATGGTGGGGGCCATGTCCGGCACGGCCGTGAACTGCACGGTGGCGAGGTGCGACCCGTCATGCCCGACCGTGAGCCGCGCCCGGCCGGTCAGGGTGAAGCGCTCGCCCGGGTCGGGGGCAGCGGCGGGCGGCGCGGCCCGCTCGTCCGGGGAGCGGGGCGTTTTGGCATCCGCCTGCGCCGCGGGGCGCTCGACCGGTTTCAGGCCGCCCTCGGCCTGGAGGTCGAGCGTGCCCGCGCCCGCCGCGCGGACCACGATCGTGGACCCGGCCGGCACGGTCACGGCCCGGTCGGGCTGCCCGGCCTGGTCGGGTGCGAACAGCACCACCGGCGGCTTGCCCGTGTAGGCGGGTGGGTCCGCCCAGGCGTCGACGCGGTAGCCCGCGCTCGCCGGCCCCACCGCGCCGCCGTGCCAATCGAAGGCCGCGGCGAACAGCGCGCCCTTGTCGGCGCCCGCCACGAAGCCGGCCGCGACCAGCAGCAGCAGGGCGAGAAGGCGGAGCGCGTAGGGGTCGTGCCGGGCGAGGTCCGGGGCGGGGCGGGCCAGGGTGACGCGGGCCAGCACGGCTTCGAGCCGTCGCCGGTGCAGCTCCCAGAGCGCACGGGTGACGGGGTCGGTGCCCGCGTTGGCGAGCGCGTCCTCCGAGGCCGAAACGGGACGGTGCGGGGCGCCGGCGTCGCGGTCGAGCCGCTCGAGCGCCCGGGCCCGGCTGGGCCGCGCGCCGCGCCACGCCGCGAGCGCCGCCGCCGCGAGGCCGAAGATCGTGCAGGCGACCCCAAAAATCCGGACGGGGCGCGGCACCGCGGCCCACAGCCCGAACCATGACAGCGCCGTAAAACCCGCGAGCAGCCCCGCGGCCAGCACGACGGGCGGCCACAGGCCCTCGACGGCCAGGACCCATTGCGCGCGGCGGACGAGGCGGTCGAGCCGGCTCGGGGTCGCGGGTGTGTGCTCCGGCAACGGGGGTCTCCGGGTTTCAGTCTTCGCCAGCCCGGACGGCACTATAGGGAGCGCCGGCCGGGAAGGGAACGCGGCAGAACGGGCGGGCGCCCGTCGCGTCCGTGCGGTCCGCCGCCGACCAAGCCTCCGGCATCCGCGACATGGACTAGACCTCGTCGCGCAACTACTGTGTCGACGGCCGCATCACGGCAGACGTGGTCGCGCTCCGAAGCTGGACGTCGTCGCGGCCCCGGTCTGAACCAAGGCCTCGCGGAGGCGACGGCCTTCGCCGGCGAAAACCTGATCGAGCGGCGTGCAATCCGTCATCCGGTCGACCCTGAAGTGACGATAATCGTCGCGCAGTTCGCACCAGGCGCCCAGGACGATGCCGTCCACCCAGTAGGTCAGCATCAAGGGTCGAACGGTTCGGGTCGTGACGTGGGTGTCCGCATCCCGGTAGGCGAGGCGCAGCTTCCGCTCCTGCCGGATGGCCTCGCGGATCGGTCCGCAATCCACGATGGCCGGGGGTACGTCGCTCCATTGCGAGGCGCGCAGCGGGATATCGTCGATGGGGCCGATGTGCTCCGGCAGGACGTCCGTCATCTTCCGGCGGACCCGCGCGGCCGCCTTCTGCAAACCCCCATCTCGCGTGCGGCCGAGAAGGGCGAGGCCCACCGCGATGGCCTCCGCTTCTTCAGCCGTGAACATCAGCGGCGGCAGATCGAAGCCGCCCCGCATGACGTAGCCCACGCCCGCCTCACCCTGGATCGGCACGCGCATGGCGAGCAGCGCGGCGATGTCGCGGTAGACCGTCCGCTTGTCGACCTCCAGCGCCGTCGCGAGGGTCTGCGCCGTCATCGGCGCACGGGACCGCCGCAGGAGCTGGATGATTTCGAACATCCGGTTCGATCGGCTCATGACGCTTCTTCGCGGTTGCCCGACACTGCTGACAAGCAGCTGTCAGCATAGCTCGGCTACGCTGGCATCAGCAAAGGGAGGGTCGATGCCAAGCGCTTTCGAGACCCCGTCGGTTCACATGCGGCCGGTGCTCCGCCGCGGCGCGACCTACCGGCTCGGCCTGCTCCTGGTCACGGGGTCGGCGGTCGCCTGGAGCCTGGCCGGGCTCTTCACGCGCGTCATCCCTCTCGACGTCTGGACGATGCTGGCGTGGCGCGGGCTCTTCGGCGCGGCCGGCATCGCGGCCCTCGCGGTGGCGATGCAAGGCCGCGGCGCCTTGGCCGACCTGCGTCGCCTCGGCTGGCCGGGATGGCTTTACGCGATCCTCTCGGCCGGCGGCATGGTGCTGTTCATCGCGGCGCTCCGCTTCACCACGGTTGCCCACGTCGCCGTGATCTACGCGACCGTGCCGTTTTTCGCGGCCCTGCTGGGATGGTGGATCGTGCGCGAGGCGCCCTCGCGCGCCGCCCTCATCGCCAGTGGAACCGCGATGGGTGGCGTCGCGCTTATGGTCGGCTTCGGGACCGATGGCGGCCTGTTGGGAGACGCCCTGGCACTCGGCATGACGGCGGTCATGGCGGCGCTGATGGTCATGGTTCGGCGGTTTCGGGCCATCCCGGCGATGACGGCCGCCGGTCTTTCGGCCCTGCTGAGCGGGCTGGCCTGCTGGCCGCTCGGCCACCCGACGGCCGTGACGGGTGGAGACCTGGTCCTTCTGCTGCTGTTCGGCGTCGTCAACTCGGCGGCCGGCCTCGCGCTTTTCACGCTGGGCGCCCGCCTGCTTCCGCCGGTCGAGACCGCCCTCATCGGGGCCCTCGACGCGCCTCTTGCTCCCCTTTGGGTCTGGCTCGCCTTCGCCGAAACCCCGACCCTCGGCACGGCCTCCGGCGGCCTGATCGTCTTCGCGGCGGTCGGCACCTACGTCACCCTCGCGGCCCTCCGTCCGGAGAGCGGCCCGCGGTCGGGCGAGCCGTCCGGCGATGCCGGCACGCCTGGGCGGATCGGGCGGGGTGAAGGATCAGGACCCTGGTGGTAGCCGACTGCAAGTTCCGACCGGCATTGCGGCAGCCCAATCGATCAGTGGCCCTGGCTCCCGCCCACATCCACCCGCCCGCGCGTTCATCCCCGCCGACCTCGACGGCACGTGGCGTCCCTCTCGCTCCGCCGCCGCTCTTGCGCCATGCTGCGTCCCGCGGGTGAGTCGGGGGCGGATGATGCGGGTGGCGATCTTGGATCTCGGCGCGATGCGGGCCCGAACGGGTGGCGCGCCGAGGCGCTTGGCGCCGGCCGTGGTCCTGCTTCTAATCTTGTCGGGCCCGGCTCCCGCCGCGCCGGGCCGCGATCCCTCCAGGGCGGCCCAGGACGTCGCCCTGGCCCGGCTGGCCCCGACCGTCTGCGACGATGTCGTCACCGATGCCAGGGCCGTGACGGTCTTCATGGCGCGCGCGCGCATCGGCGAGGGGGACCTGACGGGCCGGTACGCCGGAGCCGTGAGGGCGACGGTCCAGACGTTTCAGCACGCCGTCGACGACGACGAGGACGCGGCCTGCTCCCGGCTGGTCCGGCGGTTGGGGCAGGAGGGGCTCGGGATCGTCGACGAGGCGGGGATGGGGGCGCACTGAAGATCCTGGATCGTCGGCTGTGCGCCGCGATCAGTTCAGGCATTTGGTGGACATCCAAGCCGCGATCGCCTCGTTCACCTCGCCCGGCTTCTCCAGCGTGAGACTTTGACCACCGTCGAGGGTGACTTCGGTCAGATCGGTGCAATCCTCGCGCATCGGTTCGGCGAGTCGGCTGTGCACCGTGTCGCAGACCGCATCGCGTGCGGCATGCAGGAATAACACCGGCTGGGTGAGCCGGCCGAAGTTCGGCGCCTCGGTCGCGTAGGCGAGGTTTGCGGCGTCGTTCATGTACCAGGCGTCCGGGCCGTCGAAGCCGGTCGTGCGGAATGCGGCAACGAGGGTGTCGAAGTCGGTCCGGCTCAGGAGAGCCTCGTCGCGAGGCAGGCTCGGTGCGCGACGCGACGACCCGAACCAGCCATCCTGAGCGCGGATCGAGGCCGTGAAGGCGGGTCTGCCGACGTCCTCCCCGGACGAGGTCCGGTAAAGCAGCGCCAGCGTCGCCTCGACGTCGGCCTCGAACTCGCGTGAAGCCCGCTTGAAGTGCTCGCGGTAGAACAGCCAGTAGTCCCACTGGCCGGCCGGGTACCGGTCAGCCGGGTACAGCGCGCGATCGACCAGGGGTATCAGGTTTGGCAGCGCGAACGCGCGCGCGACATAGGGCACGCACAGGTTGACAACGCCTCGGCACCGCTCGGCGTGGTGCGCGGCCATCGCCCAAGCGACGGCACTGCCCCAGTCGTGCCCGACCCAGACCGCTGGTTTGCCGCCCAATGTTTCGTGCAACTCGACCATGTCGGTGACCATCTCGCGGATGGCATAGGCCGCGGTCGAATCCGGAACCGAAGAACCGCCGTAACCGCGCATGTCGGGCGCCACGCAGCGCCAGCCCCGAGCCGCGAAGTGATTCAGCTGCGCGCGCCACACCAATCCGAGTTCCGGCCAGCCATGCAGAAAGATCATCAGCGGCCCATTCGCCGGGCCCGCCTCGATCCATGCGGTGCGGTGGCGCGCCGTTTCCATCACGCGTCGTGCGACGATGCCCTCAGCCACGGATCTCTCCCTTCGATTGCGCGCGTCCCACGACGCCGGACGATCACGCCGCCAGGTCGATCTTCGTCGTCGCGAAGAAGCACCAGTCCGCCAAAGCGGCGCGTTGGTGGGGAGCCGCGTCCCTTTCATAGTCCGGGCTGGCGAGAATGCGCCGCAGAACCTCGAAACGCGGGTACTGGACGATGGCGATGTCGTCCCAGGCTTCCCCGTGTGGCGCCACAAGCGTGGCGTGCACGGCGCCGAGCAGGAAAACCGAGACGGGCTCACCCGGTGCGACGCGTGCCGCCACTGCATTGAAGGCCGCGGCGTAGCGCTGGAGGTAGGCATCCCGGCCCGAGCACGGCGCAGCCGCTTCGCCCTCGTCGTAGTCCGCCTGCGCGCGATAGCGGACGAGGTTGACCATGAGGACCGGGCCTTTGCCCTCCAGCGCGCGAGTGGCGTCGTCGAGCGCCTGCGGCGTGACCTTGATCATCGTCATGTCCTGCTCCTCGGTGGATCCGGAATCGGCCCGCGAACCCGGGGGGCGGGAGCGCGCGCCCCAAACCCGGCCACCGAGCCTCTTCGATCCATTGAAGTTTCATACAGTCGTGCGTATAAAATGTCCATGGGCCGACGATCTCTCCGCGAAACGTTTATCGAGTCGGGCGTGACGACCCTCCACCAGCGCGGCTTCGCGGCCTCCGGCGTCCGCGAGATCACCCGGGCGGCCGGCGTACCGCAGGGCTCGTTCATCAGCCATTTCGGGTCGAAGGAAGCCTTCGGGGTCGCGGTCCTCGATCGCTACTACGAACGGACGGAAGCCATCTTCGACGCGACCCTGCGCGACGCGAAGAGGCCGCCCGTCGAGCGGCTGCGAGCCTATTTCGACACGATCACCGACTTCCTGGCGGGTGTCGGTTGGCGGCAGGGCTGCCTGATCAGCACTTTGAGCTTGGAAACGGCGGAGCACAGCGAAGTCCTTCGCGAGCGCCTCGTCGAGGTGTTTCGCTCGCTGACCTCGCCCTTCGCCGAGGTGATCCGTTCGGCGCAACGTGACGGAACGGTGCGGGACGACGTGGAGGCGACCGAGTTGGCCGACGTCCTGCTCGCTGCTTGGCACGGCGCCATGCTGCGCATGAAGGTTGACCGCAGCCCCGCGCCGATCGAGCGCTTCAGGCGCGTGGTTCTCGGAACACTGCTCGCCACCCCGGAAAGGTAGGTCTTGGACCGGGGCTGTCCTCAAAATCGCGGCGCCAGTGAGCGGACGTTGGGAAATGGGAGGTCGGGTCGGAGGCGGCCCTTGCCGCCCGGCGAACGTCGCACCGCGACACGAGCCGCCGCCCTCGCCGGTTGATCGGCGGGCCGGCCCGAGGCAGGCTGCTCCCGTCCGGAGCGGAGCCGCCCCATGCCCCAAACCCTTCCCATCGTCGACGTCGCGCCCGTGTTCGACGGCGGCGAGGCCGGCTTGCGCGCCGTCGCGTCCGCGGTCGGGCAGGCCTGCCGCACCGTCGGGTTCTTCTACGTCGTCAACGCGCCCATCGCGGCCGACCTGCGGCCCCGCCTGTTCGCGGCGGCGAAAACCTTCTTCGCGGCCGATCCGGCCGTCAAGGAGGCGGTGTCGATCCGCCACTCGCCGCACAACCGCGGCTACGTGGGGCTCGGGGTGGAGGCGCTCGACCCCAAAACCGCGCCCGACCGCAAGGAGGCCTTCAACGTCGGGCTCGAGTTGGAGCCCGACGACCCGGAGGTCCTGGCCGAAAAACCCTTCCGCGGCGTCAATCTCTGGCCCGCGCTGCCCGGCTTCCGCGACACCTGCCTCGCCACCTACGACGCCTTCTGGGCGCTCGGCCGCGCCCTGCACCGCGCGGTGGCGCTCGATCTCGGGCTCCATCCGGACTTCTTCGAGCCCCACCTCGACCGCCCGCTCGCCATCCTGCGGTTGCTCCACTACCCCGCGACCGTGCGGGACGGCGCGCTGGGGGCGGGCACCCACACCGACTACGGCAACCTCACCCTGCTCGCCACCGACGCGGTCGGCGGCCTCCAGGTCCGCACCCGCGGCGGCGCCTGGATCGACGCCCCGCCCCTGCCCGACGCCTTCGTGTGCAACATCGGCGACCTGCTGATGCGCTGGAGCGACGACGTCTACGTGTCGACGCCCCACCGCGTCGTCAGCCCGTCCGGGCGGGAGCGCACCTCGGTGGCCTTCTTCCTCGATCCCAACCCGGATACGGTGGTGGGCCACCTGCCCCTGCGCGGGGGCGCGGACGGGCCGGGGCGCTACCCGCCCATCACGGCCGCCGACTACCTCCGCCAGCGGCTCGACGCCACCTACGCGCCGCCTTCAAATCCGATGACTGCCTGATTCCATGGCAGCTACCGCGTCCGCCCCGCGCGCGATGCCTGCCGGACATGCAGGTTTGCGGGAATTTTGAGCGCGCGGCGCCGCGCGCCGATTGGTATGGAGGTTGCGTCCTCCACGGTGCGCGCGTGGGAGGCCCACCAGGATCCAAGGGGAAACACGATGAAGAGCAACGGCTTCAACCGCCGCCACTTCCTGCAGGCCGGTGCCGCGACCGCGGGTCTCGCCGCGGGCGTGTTGCCGTTCGGCCGGGCCTTCGCGGCCGACGAGCTGACGATCGGCGTCATCTACGTCGGCGCGCGCGACGATTTCGGCTGGAACCAGTCGCACGCGGTCGGCGTGCAGGCGCTCAAGGAGCTGCCGGGCGTCAAGGTCGTCGAGGAGGAGAACGTCCCCGAAACGGACGCGGTCGCCAAGACCATGGACTCCATGATCAACCTGGACGGCGCCAAGCTGATCCTGCCCACCTCCTTCGGCTACTACAGCCCCTTCATGGTGGACGCCGCCAAGGCCAATCCGGATGTCCAGTTCCGCCATCCCGCGCCGCTGTGGAAGCCCACCGACCCCAAGAACGCCGGCTCCTACTTCGCCTTCCTCGACCAGGCCCACTACATCGACGGCGTCGCGGCGGGCGCGGCCTCGGCCAAGGGCAAGCTCGGCTTCGTGGCCGCCAAGCCCATCGGCATCGTGCTGCGCAACATCAACTCGTTCCTGACCGGCGCCCGCACCGTCAACCCGAACGCCACCGTCCAGGTGATCTTCACCGGCGACTGGTCGCTGCCGGTGCGCGAGGCGGAAGCCACCAACGCGCTGGTGGACGCGGGCTGCGACCTCGTCACCTGCCACGTGGACGGCCCCAAGGTGGTGATCCAGACCGCCGAGGGCCGCGGCGTGAAGACCTGCGGCCACAACGCTTCGCAGGCGAGCCTCGCGCCCAAGGGCTTCGTGACCGGGGCCGAGCTCAAGTGGGGCACGATCTACAAGGGCTTCGCGGGCATGCTCGCCAAGGGCGAGACCCTGCCCAACGTCACCTACGGCGGCTACGACAAGGACATGGTGCAGAACACCCCCTACGGGGCGGGCGCCACCGGCAAGACGCGCGAGGTGGCCGACGCCGCCATCGCGGGGCTGAAGGCCGGCAAGCCGATCTGGACCAAGCCCGTCAAGGACAACAAGGGCAACGTGGTGCTGCCCAGCGCGCCCTACGACAACTACGCCGAGCCCCTGAACAACATGACCTACCTGGTCGAAGGCGTGATGGGCTCCACCACCTGAGGGCAACGCGGATGAGCGACGTCGCCGACCCGTCCGTTCCGGTCGCGAGCCAGGCCTCGGGCCTGGCCGGGCGTCGCTCACCCTTCGGCCCCTTCGCGCGCCGGGCCGCCGAGCATCTGGCGATCCCGGCGGCCGCGGTGGCGGCGGCCTTCGCGCTGTTCTCCGTGTTCCTGCTGGGGGTCGGCAAGGATCCCGGCACCTTCCTCAACCTGCTGTGGCGCGGCGGCTTCGGCACCGCCTTCTCCTGGACCAACACGCTGGAGCGGGCCGCGCCCCTCATCCTCACCGCGCTCACGGTGGCGATCCCCGCCCGCATCGGGCTCGTGATCATCGGCGGCGAGGGCGCGCTGGTGCTGGGCGGCTTCGCGGCCGCCGCGGTCGCGATCCCCTTCGTGGGCAGCGACGTCCCCTTCCTCGTCGTCGGACCGCTGATGGCGCTGGCCGCCATGGCGGTCAGCGGCGCCTGGATCGGGCTCGCGGGCTGGCTGCGCTACGCGCGCGGCGTCAACGAGACCATCTCGTCGCTGCTCTTGTCCTACATCGGCATCGCGCTGACCCTGTTCTTCGTGGAAGGGCCGCTGCGCGACCCGGCCCAGCCCGTAAAAGCCTCGACGCTGCCCATCGGCGCCGCCTACGCGGTGGGCAAGATGCCGGGCACCGGCGTGCACTGGAACCTCGCGGCCGGCCTCGTGGCGGCCGTCGCGCTCTACATCCTGATGGAACGCACCGTGTTCGGCTTCGCGGCGCGCGTCACGGGCGGCAATTACCGGGCCGCGCAGGCGCAGGGGCTGCCGGTCGGCCGGCTGATCGTCGTCTGCAGCGTGCTGGCGGGCGCCTGCGCGGGGCTCGCGGGCTATTACGAGGTGGCGGCCATCCAGGGCCGCGCCAACGGCTCGCTGGCGGTGGGCTACGGCTTCACCGGCATCCTCGTGTCCTTCCTGGCCCGCCACAACCCGCTCGCCATCCCCCCCGTGGCGGTGCTGTTCGGCAGCCTCGCGGCCGCGGGCGGGCTGATCCAGCGGCGGATGGGCCTGCCGGACGCCACCGTCCACGTGCTGCAGGGCTTCATCTTCGTGGTCCTGCTGGCCTCCGAAACGCTGTACGGCCGCTTCGCGCTGTTCAAGCCGCCGGGCACGAGGGACCGGACGTGAGCGGGCCGATCCTCACCGTCCTCATCGCCATGCTGGGCGGCGCCATCCGGGTCTCGACGCCCTTCATGTTCGTGGCGCTGGGAGAAACGCTGACCGAGAAGTCGGGCCGCATCAACCTGGGGCTCGAGGGCACGCTGGTGCTGGGCGCGATGCTGGCCTACGGCACCGACTACGAGACCGGCTCGCCCTGGCTGGGCGTGCTGGCGGGCGGGGTCGCGGGCGTGGGGCTCGGCGCCATGCACGGCGCGCTCTGCCGCCTGCCCAAGGTCAACGACGTCGCGGTCGGCATCGCGATGATGATCTTCGGCATCGGGCTCGCGTTCTTCTTCGGCAAGCCCTTCATCCAGCCGCAGGCCGCCCACCTGCCCACGATCCCGCTCGGCGACTGGACGGGCGTGCCGCAGCTCGCCGAGGCGCTGCGCGTCAACCCGCTGTTCTTCGTAGGGCTCGCGGCCGCGGTCGCCATGGCCTGGGGGTTCAGGAACACGCGCTGGGGCCTCATCGTCCGCACCACGGGCGACAGCGCCGCGGCGGCCCGCGCCATGGGAGTGTCGGTGGGGTGGGTACGGTTCCTGGCGACCGCGGCCGGCGGCTTCCTGGCGGGGGTGGGCGGCTCGTTCCTGTCGCTCTCCTATCCCGGCTCGTGGAACGAGGGCCTGTCGTCCGGCCAGGGGCTGATGGCGGTGGCGCTCGTCATCTTCGCGCGCTGGAGCCCGCTGCGCTGCGTGGGCGCGGCGCTGCTGTTCGGCGCGGCCGGCGCGCTCGGGCCCTCGCTGCAGTCGGTAGGTATCACCCAGGGCTACTACCTGTTCAACGCGGCGCCCTACGTGCTGACCCTGCTGATCATGATCGGCACCTCGAATTCGACCGAGGCCCTGCGCGCCGCGCCGGGCGAGCTTTCCCTCACCAAGTAGCGGATCCAGGCGATGAACGGACTGGGCGGCCTCAACAAATCCCCCAACGGCGTGGTGATCGGCCTCGTGCAGGCGCAATTGCCGGTGGTGAAGACCAAGGCGGACCTCACCGCGCAGACCGCCCGCATCGTCCGGACCGTCGCCAAGGCGCGGGGCAACCTCGGCACCATGGACCTCGTGGTGTTCCCCGAATACAGCCTGCACGGCCTGTCGATGGACACCAACCCCGACATCCTGTGCACGATGGACGGCCCGGAGGTGGCGGCCTTGAAACAGGCCTGCGTCGACAACCGCATCTGGGGCTGCTTCTCGATCATGGAGCTGAACCCGGGCGGCAACCCCTACAATTCGGGGATCATCGTCGACGACGCGGGCGAGGTTAAGCTCTACTACCGCAAGATGCACCCCTGGGTGCCGGTCGAGCCCTGGGAGCCGGGAAACCTCGGCATCCCTGTGATCGAAGGGCCGAAAGGCGCCAAGCTCGCGCTCATCATCTGCCACGACGGCATGTTCCCCGAGATGGCGCGCGAATGCGCCTACAAGGGCGCGGAGATCATGCTGCGCACGGCCG
>CAXTFJ010000030.1:0-37500 GCA_964243405.1 uncultured Lichenihabitans sp.
CCGCCGAAGCCGGGGTCCTCCCGCCGGGCGACGACGGCACGGGGGACGTCCAGCCCTTCCACGGACCCCACCAGTCCGGCGTCGTCACGCCCGAGCCCGCCGCGGCCCTCGTGGTGGCCTTCGACGTGCTCGCGACCGACCGGACCGAGCTGCAGCGCCTGTTCCGCGGCCTGTCGAAGCGCATCGCCTTCCTGATGCGGGGTGGTGTCGCGGCGGTCGCGGACGAACTCCTGCCGCCGCCCGACTCCGGCCTGCTCGGCCCCAAGGTCATTCCCGACAACCTCACGGTGACGGTGGCGGTCGGCGCTTCGCTGTTCGACGACCGCTACGGGCTCGCGGGCGACAAGCCCAAGCACCTCGTCGCCATGCCGCACTTCCCCAACGACGAGACGGTTCCCGGCCAGTGCCACGGCGACCTGCTGCTGCAGGTCTGCTCCAACACGGCCGAAACCAACATCCACGCGCTGCGGGACGTGCTCAAGCACTTCCCCGACCTGCTCGCCATCCGCTGGAAGATGGACGGCTTCCTGCCGCCGCACACGATCAAGTCGCTGGGGCGCGACACCGTGCGCAACCTGCTGGGCTTCAAGGACGGTACCGCCAACCTCGACGCCCGCGACGGCGCGCTGATGGACAGCCATGTCTGGCTCGGGCGCGAGGCCGACGAGCCCGCCTGGACGCGTAACGGCACCTACCAGGTGGTCCGCGTCGTCCGCACGCTGGTCGAGCGGTGGGACCGCACGCCGCTGCACGAGCAGCAGACCATCATCGGCCGCGAGAAGGCCAGCGGCGCACCGCTCGGACTGGCCAACGAGCACGACCTGCCCGACTACGCCTCAGACCCCGAGGACAAGCGCGTCCCGCTCGACGCGCACATCCGGCTCGCCAACCCGCGCACGCCCGAGACGGCGTCGAGCCTCATCCTGCGGCGCCCCTTCAACTATTCGCGCGGCCTCACGGACGCGGGCCAACTCGACATGGGGCTGCTGTTCATCTGCTTCCAGGCGAATTTGGCGCAAGGCTTCGCGGCCGTGCAGGCCCGGCTCAACGGCGAGCCCCTGGAGGAATACGTCAAGCCGGTCGGCGGCGGATATTTCTTCGTCCTGCCGGGCGCGGAAAGCGACGAGCGCTACGTCGGGCAGGCGCTCGTCGAGGGCAACGCCTGAGCGAAGCCCGGCCCCGCCCGACACCCGCGTCCGCCCGCGCGACCGCCGTCGGGGCCGTCGCGATCCTGCTGTGGTCCAGCCTCGCGCTGCTCACGGCCGCGTCGGGGACCGTCCCGCCGTTCGAACTGGCGGCGCTGACCTTCGCGGTCGGCGGTGCGCTGGGGCTCGCGGTCACGGCCGCCCGTGGCCGCCTCAGAGCCCTGCGGCAGCCCTGGCCCGTGTGGCTCTTGGGGGTGGGCGGGCTGTTCGGCTACCACGCGCTCTACTTCTCGGCGCTGCGCCTCGCGCCGCCCGCCCAGGCCGGGCTGCTCGCCTACCTGTGGCCGCTGCTGATCGTGCTCCTGTCCGCCCTGCTGCCGGGCGAGCGCCTGGCGCCCCGGCACCTCGTCGGCGCGGCCCTCGGCTTCTGCGGCGTGGCGGCGCTCATGATCGGCCGAGGCGGGATGCCGGAGCCGCGCTTCGCCTTGGGCTACGGGCTGGCACTGGCCTGCGCGGTCACCTGGTCGGGCTATTCGGTGCTGTCCCGCCGCTTCCGGGACGTGCCGAGCGAGGCGGTCGCGGGCTTCTGCGTCGCCACCGCGCTGCTGGGCCTCGCCTGTCACGCGCTGACCGAGGCCACGGTCTGGCCCGCCACCCTCGGGCAGGCCGCGGCCGTCGCGGCGCTCGGGCTCGGGCCGGTGGGGCTCGCGTTCTACGCCTGGGACGTGGGCGTCAAGCACGGCGACATCCGCGCGCTCGGCGTGGCCTCCTACGCGGCCCCCGTCCTGTCCACCCTGCTGCTGGTGGCGACGGGCACCGCGGCGCCGACCGCGGCGCTGGGGGTCGCCTGCGCGCTGATCGTGGGCGGCGCCGTCGTCGCGGCGAGGCCGGGCCGCCGGGGCGGCACGACCGGCTGAACCCTCACGGGAGCCTGCCCTCGCGCGTCAGGCGCTCCGCGAAGCCGTCGAACGCCGCGCAGGTCGCCTATGCCAGCGCCGCGCCGACGCTGACCCGGCGCACGCCGACGCGCGCCATGTCGTCCACCGAGAGCCCCGTCGCCGTCAGGTTGGCGTTCACCGGCTTCCGCACGTCCCGGACCACGGTGGCGATGTCGTCCAGGGCCTTGAGCCCCGGCGCATAAAGGCAGTCCGCACCCGCGTCCCCGTAGGCGTTGAGCCGCGCCACCACCGCGTCGAGGTCCAGGGGCGCCATCAGGTAGGCCTCGCACCGGCCGACCAGCACGACGTCCTCGCCCGAACGGTCGATGGCGTCCCGCGCCGCGCGCATCCGCTCGACGGCCGCTTGCACGGAATAGAGCTGGTCGCCGTCCCGGTCCTCGATCGACAGGCCCGCGACGCCGGTGTCGACGCAGCGTGCGACATTGTCCGCCACACCCGACGCCGTGTCGGCGAAGCCGGCCTCGAAGTCGGCGTTGACGGGCAGGTCGGTGACGCCGACCAGGAAGCGCAGGTGCGCCAGCACCTCGTCCACGCCCATCGCACCGTCCCCCTTGCCGAGCGCCCAGGCGGCCCCGGCGCTGGTGGACGCGAGCGCCTTGAAGCCCAGCTCGGCCAGGCGGACGGCCGTTCCGCCGTCCCACGGGTTGGGAAGGACGAAGCAGCCTGTCGCGTGCAGGGCGCGAAAGGCGGCGCGGCGTTCGGCGATGGATGGCATGGCGTGTCCTAATCATTGGTGATGCGACCCAGGACTTTCGGGCCGCGGGGTTACGGCACTGGCCCAGTCCGGCCAGCTCATTTCCAATCTCCAGGCGGTTCAAACTTCGACTTTCCCGCGCAAGGAACCCGAGGCGCCGCTGAGCACTTTCGGCCTCGAACAGCCCGACGCCGTGTCGCGGCTGACCCGAGCCAAACCTTACGAATGGGAGCGCCCCATGACGAACCACGATCCAAAACCGACCATGCCCTACTTGCACGTCTACGTGGACGCGCAAGGCATCAGCCGCCAGGAGCGCTTCGACCTGTCCGCCTTCGAGCTCAAGGGCATCGGACCCGGGATCGCGCCGCAGTGGAACGACAGGATGGAGCCCGCCGAGGCGGGCGTCACCTTCACGGTCCTGCCGGTCGGCTGGATCGGCGAGTGGCACGAGAACCCCAAGCCGCAGTGGATCGCCATCCTGTCGGGGCGCTGGTTCGTGGAAACCATGGACGGCACTCGCGTCGAGATGGGGCCGGGCGAACTGATGATGGGCGAGGACCAGAACACGGCGGGCGGCCGGGGCCACCGGTCGGGAACCGTGGGCCACGAGCCCTGCACCATGATCGTGACCGGGCTCGACGTCGCCCCGACCGTGGGACAGCCGGGGCGGTTCAAGTAGCGCGCTTGCTCCCGCCTCAGCCGCCCGTCGCGAACCCCGGGTAGAGCGTCATGCCGCCGTCCACGAACAGGGTCGCGCCCGTGACGTAGTCGGCGGCGTCGGAGGCGAGCCAAACAGCCGCCTGCGCGATGTCGTCCGGCTCGCCGATGCGCTTGTAGGGCACCAGCGTCATCAGGTCGGCGTAGGCCTGCGGCGTGCTCCACGCGCTCGTGTTGATCGGCGTGCGGATGGCGCCCGGCCCGATGCTGTTGACCCGGATGAAGTGGGGCGCGAGCTCCTGGGCGATGGACTGCATCAGCATCGACACGCCGCCCTTGGAGGCCGCGTAATTGGCGTGCCCGGCCCAGGGGATCACCTGGTGGACCGAGCTCATGCAGATGATCTTGCCCGCGGCCTTCGACACACTGGGCACCACGCCGCGCCGCTTGAATTCGCGGGTGGCGGCCCGGTTGCACAGGAACTGCCCCGTGAGGTTGATGCCGATCACCGTGTTCCACTGCTCCAGCGTCATCTGGTCGAAGGCCGCGTCGCGCTGCAGGCCCGCGTTGCTGACCACGATGTGGAGCGTGCCGAAGTGCGCGATGGCCTGGGCGAACATGGCCTCGACCTCGTCCTCGCGGCTCACGTCGGCCTTGATCGCGACCGCCTTGCGTCCCATCCCCTCGATCTCGCGGACGACCTCGTCGGCGGTCTCGGGCTGGGTAACGTAGTTCACCACCACGTCGGCGCCGGCACGGGCGAGCCCGAGCGCCACGGCCTTGCCGATGCCGGAATTGGCGCCGGTCACGAGCGCGGGCTGGCCGGTGAGCACCGGGTGGTAGGGCGCATTGGGGATGCGGCTCGCGTCGGGCTGGGCCGGTTGGGCCGGCTTGGCGAAGGCGGTCTGCGGGTCGGTCATGGCGGCCTCGTCGTGGCGAACGGCGGCCGGGAGCGACCACGCGTCCCTTGAACGAACGGAACCCACCCGTGTTCCTGCCGCTACCCCTCCGAACCTGCCGGGGCAATCTGCCGCCCGTGCGCCCGCCCCGCGCCGCTGTGCCGGCCGGGCCCGCCGCCTATGTTGAGGATCGATGCTCACCTACTTCACGGCCGACACCCATTTCGGCGACACGCACATCCTGCGCGGGCGCGGGAGCACCTTCGCGACCATCGAGGCCCACGACGAGGCGCTGGTCGCCCGCTGGAACGAGGCCGTCGCGCCCGACGACGAGGTGTGGCACCTGGGCGACTTCGCGGCCCACGCCAGCCGCACGCACTGCGGCGAGGTGTTCGAGCGGCTGAACGGCGTCAAGCGCCTGATCCGCGGCAACCACGACACCGACCGCGTGCTGACGCTGCCGTGGGCCGAGCCGCCGCAGGACAGCGCGCGCGTGTCGGTTCTCGATGAGGCGGGCGTCGAGTGGCGGCTCTTCCTCGCCCATTACGCGCACAGGGCCTGGCCGGGCCTGTGGCGCGGCACGCGCCACCTTTACGGGCATACGCACGCCTCGCTCGCCGACACCCGCCGCTCCTGCGACGTGGGCGTCGACGCCTGGAACTACCGCCCCGTTGGCCTAGGGGCGCTGATCGCGCGCCAGGACGCGGCCGTCGTGCTGCCCGAGGAACTCGCGCTCGCCGAAGCGGGCTGAACGGCTCACGCCGCCCGGGCCGCCGCCCTCGCGGCGCTGGCGCGCCGATGGGTGTAGGTGGCGTAGATCACGGCGCCCAGCGCGAACCACGCGCCGAGCCGCACCCAGGTCTCGCCGGGCAGCGACAGCATCATCGCCAGGCACGTGCCGATGCCGAGCAGCGGCACGACGGGGCTGCCGGGCACCCGGAAGGGGCGGGGACGCTCCGGCTCGCGGACCCGCAGCACCAGCACGCCGCCGCACACGATCGCGAAGGCCAGCAGCGTGCCGACCGAGGTCATCCGGCTCAGGACCTCGACCGGCACGAAGCCCGCGAGCAGGGCCGTGAGCCCCATCATCACCACGTGCGCCACCCACGGCGTCTTCCGGGTGGCGTGGACGCGGCTGAACACGGCCGGGATCATGCCGTCGCGCGCCATCGCGAACATGACACGGCTCTGCCCCAGCAGCCCCACCAGCAGCACGGAGGTGAAGCCCAGGATCACGCCCAGCTTGACCGTCACCTGCAACCAGGCGAAGGGCGTCCGCCCGATCGCGGTCGCGACGGGGGCGGCATCGTGCGCCATGTCCTTGTAGTTCACCATGCCGGTCAGCACGATCGCGAAGCCCGCGTAGAGCACCGTGCAGACCGCCAGCGAGCCGAGGATGCCCAGCGGCATGGTGCGCTGCGGGTCCTTGGCCTCCGCGGCCGTGGTGCTGACCGCATCGAACCCGAGGTAGGCGAAGAACACGACGCCCGCCCCGCGCAGCACGCCCGACCAGCCGAAGGCGCCGAACGACCCCGTGTTGGCCGGAACGAAGGGGTGATAGTTGGCGGGATCGATGTAGAAGGCGCCCAGGCCCACGACGGTGAGCACGACCGCGACCTTTATCGCGACGATGACGGCGTTCACCTTGGCGGACTGGCTGATGCCGCCGACGAGCAGCAGCGTCACGGCGACCACGATGGCCGCCGCCGGCAGGTCGACCACACCGCCCGAGGCGGGCGGAGCCGCCATCCAGTGCGGCACCTCCACCCCCCAGCCGTGCAGGAGGGATTGCACGTAGCTCGACCACGACACCGCCACCGTGCCGGCGCCCACCGAATATTCGAGCAGCAGGTCCCAACCGATGATCCACGCCACAACTTCCCCGAGCGCCGCATAGGCGTAGGCGTAGGCCGAGCCCGCGGAGGGGATCATGCTCGCGAGCTCGCTGTAGCAGAGGCCCGTGCAGGCGCAGCCGAAGGCCGCGACCGCGAAGCTCAGCACGACGGCGGGGCCCGCGTAGTTGGCCGCCGCGATGCCTGTCAGCGAGAACAGGCCAGCGCCGATGATCTCGCCGATCCCCAGGGCCACGAGGTCGCCCGCACCGAGCGTCCGGCGCAGGCCCGTGTCCCCGTCGTCGCCGATCGGCTTGCGGTCCAGCAGTGATCCCAGCACGCACGGCGCTCCGAAATTGACCCGCTTAAGGTCCAATCGCATGCAACGCGAGGGAAGTAATCAGTTGTGATCCGACTTATCTGTGGCTTCGGCCTTCGAGGAGCTATATGGCGAAGTCCGCGCAGGTCTTAAGCGGTTCGTCGTCCGGGCAGGTGAGGCCGAGCGCGATGCAGCAGACGCGGATCCGGAAGCGCACCGACTTGGCGGAGCCGGCGATTTGCTGCTGGTCGGGGGCGGCCCCATTATCCCGCGGCGGCGGCTGTTGCGCGGAAGCGCCACTCGCGAGCATCAGGTAGGTAAAGCTCGCGCCGAGGACGATTTTCTCCAACCGCTTGAGATGGCGCAAGAGAGCGATCAATCGCCACCAAGTCGACGTAAGTGACGTTTAACTTCGTTCAACATCTCATTTGATATTGGGGGAGTCTTGTTCCACGTCTCCGCTGCCGTTTGGCCGCGCTCCCGATCTATCGTTTCCTTGACCTCCTTCAGCAGAGGATCGCTTCTGTCGGCGAGGTGGGCGCGAGTTCTCGCTACTCTCGCCGACTCCAGGCTCCTCCGCTTGATCATTGTCTGTCTCCGTAGGAACTTCTTTTGGCGCATTTAGAAAATGGATGAAGCCATCCATACTTTCTGGTGTCGGGTGATTTAGGCGAATGAATGTGTCGGCCACGAATTCCAATTCATCGGGAGGGATCTCGATGCGCTCGAAAAGGTCCCTCGCCTCATCACGATCAATGACAAACTCATGCGAAGGGTAACGGCTCAGCAAGCGGTCGATTGTGTCCTTCTTAACATTACTTGTGCGAAGCCGTTCTCCGTACTCTTGGGCAATGCTAACCGATCTTTCGATTTCTCCCATTCGGATTGGATCCAATTGAGCATAGATCGGTTCCATAATACTAACTGACATGGAAGCAGCAGTTTCGGCTGCTAAACGTGTCGGGAGCTGGAGGCCACCAGTGCGCATCATCCGAAACATTCGAATGAATGTTTAGCCAGCCTCGGTTGACAGCGTTTCCATAGCTTGTCGTGGCGCCAAGCCTGAACGGCGCTCGCCAACTTCTTCTTCGTTCAATAGCTGAACGTCTATCGGTCCGAGCTCAGATCCTTGAGACATAATCAGCGTTGTCGCGCCTAGGGCGAGTAGAGTTCCAGCGCTTTTACAAATGTCATGAACGTAAATGTAAAAACCACCGCGTTCATCTAAATGTTCGGATTTCACATTATACGCTCGCTGCAAGCAGCGAGCGATGCGATAGGCAGCGTCCGCGCTACCGCCAGGAGTGCTCAAAATAAGTAAGACATTTTTCCGCTTATTCTTTCTTCTGCGACAAGCGCGTAGAACACGCTCGTCGTCGGGTTCAAGCATAAATCCAACATATACTATAACATCCGCGTCGTACCGAGTCGTAATAAAATCGATGGCCTCAGTAAACTTTTCTGAATCTAAATTCGGCATCACTCGTCAGCCTTCTTCCAGCGTTTTTGAGCAGCACGTATGGCAATCTCTTTTCTTCGTTCTGGACTCAACGTCGCAGCTCTTGCTTTTCCTCCTTTCAACCCTCCACGTCGTCCCAGCAGAACAGCGGCAAGATCACGGCCGTCTTCTGTCGTGAGCTGACCGCTGGTCTTGCCGCTAGCTATGTTGGCCACAAGCTCGGCTAGCTTGCTCGGATCGCGAAGTCGGTTCGGGCGCTTGGTCTCATCCATGCACCCTTATTTATATGCTTGAGCGCATATGCAAGACCCCGTAGCGAAAAAAGCGCTTCTGATGCTTGGATCTGGCCCAGCACTCGGTAAAGCACCAGCATTTCACCGCCAGAGTCCAAGCAAGGCACCCACATTTTCCATCACCCCCGCCCCGCCGGCTCCCGCCACGCCGCGATCCGCCGCGTCGCCTCCGCGGGCCGCATGCGCCAGTGTGCGCAGAGCCGGTGGAGGGCCTCGCGCACCCGTTCCAGCGCGAGCGCCTCGGCGGTGCGGGCGTGGCCGGTGTCGGCCACGAGGTCGCGCAGGATCGCGACCGGGCGGCTCTCGACCACGATCCCGTCGAGATAGGGCATCAGGCGGGGACCCACGGCTCCCACCGCTCCGCGCACCGCGTCGCGGTGGCGCAGCGCCGCTTCGGTGGGAGATGTGGCATCGGCCGCGTGGCCGCCGTCCACGCCCTCGCGGGTGAAATCGAACGCCTTGAGGCCGTCGAGGCGCGAAGCGTGCCAGTGGCGGCGGTAGCGGTCGCCCGCGTCCCACAGCAGGGCGTTCCAGGCCGGGTCCGCCCGGTCCAGCAGGTGACGGTCGCGCAGCAGGTCGAAGGCGTCGGCCAGCCGCCGCGTCCCGCCCGCCTCGACGGTGGCGCCCCCGCTCCGGTCCGCCCGGGCCAGCCGCTCGGGCGTGGCGTCCGCGGCTCCACCCGCGAGGCTCACGGTTTTCCGCCGCTTCGTCACGCCTCGGGCTCCGCGGCGAGCAGGCCGAAGCGGACCAGCGCGGCCCGCGCCTCGCCGGGGCTGCGCACCACCGCGAAAGGCACGTCCCGCGCCCGGCACAGGTCCGCGAAGGCGGCCTGGTCGCGCGACAGCCGCGCCGCCTGCGTCTTGATCTTCAGGCAGGCGGTGCGGCCCTGCGACCCGAGCAGCAGGAGGTCCGGCGCGCCCGGCGGCAGGCCCGGCACCGGGCGGTGGCCGTCGGGCGGGACGCGGTCCGGCCGGTCGGACGGGCGCACGACGATCAGGGACGGGTCCGCGGCGGCCAGCATGCGCAGGACCTGGGCCTCCACGACGAGAGGGTCCGCCGGCAGCACGGTGTCGAGCCCGAACCGGCGGCGGCGGGGCGCGGCGCCCGGAGCGTGCGCGGTCCTCATCGGACGCGGCCTTTGCGGCTCAGCGCGGCATGGGCGTCGCAATAGCTTCCCCGCACCCTGGGACAGTCGCAGAAATGGAAGGCCGGGTCGGCGACCTCACCCAGCGGCCATCGGCAGCGGCCAACCGCGGCGTCGCGGATCGCCCGCGCACCGGGGGGAAGCACGTCGGGCAAGCACGAAGGCGACAGGCGGCGTGCGCCCGCGAAGGCGCTGGCTGGTGCGACGATGGACATGATCGGGTTCCGCTGAGGGTCGGGCGCTGGAGGCCTGGGACTGTTTGTGCCCGATATGGGCACTTGCGTCAAGATTTTTTGTTCTGCTTATGTTCTAGTTCGCAACCAGCGGTGGTCCGAGCCGACCCCCGCGAGAGTCGCTCGCGTTTGCCGGGAGATCGAAGTCGTGCGCACAGTCTCGCGGGAAGGCTCGGAACCCGACGTCATGGCCAACAATCTGCGCGCGCTGCGCTCGGCGCGCGCGTGGTCGCAGGAGCAGGCCGCCGCGGCACTGGGCACCACGCGCAACCAGTATGCCAAGCTCGAGGCGGGGACGCGGCGGCTGAGCGACAAGTGGATCGAGCGCGCCGCGACCGCCTACGGCGTCGACGCGGGCGACGTGGTGCGCGACGCGCCCCGGTTCGTGCGCGTGTCGGGCTACGTGGGAGCGGCGTCGGAGGCGACCTTCTTCGCCGCGGGGCAGGGGTCGGCCGACGAGGTCCTGGCGCCCGACGGCGCCACCGACAGCACCGTCGCGGTGGAAATCCGCGGCGGAAGCCTGGGGCCCTTCTTCGACGGCTGGATGGTGTTCTACGACGACGTGCGCCGGCCCGTCACCGACGACATCGTGGGCAAGCTCTGCGTCGTGGGGCTGGCGGACGGCCGCGTGCTGGTCAAGCGCCTGGTGCGCAGCCCGGGCTCGCGCGGGCTGTTCCACCTCTACGGTCAGTTCGGCGACCCCGTGCTCGACGCCGCCGTGGACTGGGCCGCGCAGGTCAAGGTGGTGGTGCCGCGCTGAGCGGACCAGGTCCACGCCGTCGCATCGGCCGTTTAACCGGACGCTAAACTGTGCCGCGCTAGGCTGGGCGACCGGAGACGTTCTCGACGGAGCAGGCGCCATGCGGGCCTTCAAGCGTTTCGTGATGACGGTGGCAGGCATGGGCCTGCTCGGATCGGCGGCGCAGGCCACCCCCCTGCGCGTAGCCGTCGAGGGTGACGGAGATTACGCGCCGTTCAGCTTCTTCGACGCCAACAAAACCCTGACCGGCTTCGACATCGAGATCACCAAGGCGCTCTGCAAGCAGATCCCGGAAGGGTGCGAGATCATCCCGGTCAACTGGGAGGTCATCATCGACGGGCTGGCGAGCGGCAAGTACGACGCCTCCGTGGCAAGCATGGCCTACACCAAGGAACGTGCCGCCAAGATGCTCTACGGCCCGCTCTACTACCGCTCGCACTCGATCTTCATCGGTCGGCCCGAGAAGTTCACCGCAACGACGCCGGAAGCCTTGAAGGGCGCGCGACTGACCTCCTCGCAAGGCACCGTGCAGCAGGAGTTCCTGACGAGCCACTACAAGCAGAGCACGATCGTTGAGGGCAAGGACTTCAGTGAAGCCTACGCCAAGCTCGGCGACGGCAGCGTCGACCTGGTGCTGGGCGATGCCGTGGTGTTGATGGACTTCCTCCAATCCAAAGCTGGCGCCGATTTCGGCTTCGTGGGTGACCCGATCAAGGACGACGCGGTCGAGAGCGCCGCCTACGTCACCCTGCGAAAAGGAATGGAGCCCGCGGCTCACGAGTTCCAGGACGCGTTCGACCACATCCGCCTGGACGGGACCTACGACCGCATCAACCGGAGCTTCGTCCCCTTCAGCATCTACTAGGACACGGGTCCTCCCGCACTTGGTCGCGTCGCATGGTGTTCGGCACGTTCCTCGCCACCTACCGGCCCTCGCTGCGACGATGGGCGCGCGCGTCCGCCGTGGTCTGGCTGGTGTGCGCAGCCGTCGTCACCATGGTGTCGATCGGCCTGCTCCACCAGATCGCCGACGACGCCCAGGCGACCTACAAGCACGAGATCCCCGACCTGCTGAGCAGGAACAGGGACGCGATCAAGATCGAGCGCCTCGCCTCCTTTCTCCGCACGATCGTGGCGACGCGCGACGCGGTGGTCGAGCGGCGCTTCGTGCTCCAGCTGCAGACGCTCGCGCAGGGCTTCGACATCGACAACGACGCGCGGCTGGTGGAAGGCTCGCGGCGGGCCATCGCCAGCGCGCGCCGGATCGTCGGGCTGCACGGGACGCTGCGCCGGCTCGGGCAGGACGGGGCGGCCCAGGCGCAGGACGTCGAGCGGCAGGCGCAGCAGGCGGGCGACGAGGCCCTGCAGGCGCTCGACGCCCTCACCGACTACGTCACCAACGACGCGGCCCTGCGGGCCGACGGTATGGCCAACCGCATCCAGCGCAACGTCTGGGGCGTCGAGCGGGGCTGGTTCGCGGCGCTGGGCCTGTTCGTCGGCTTCGGCCTGATCCTCTTCTGGATCGGCCACCGCCACGTGCTCAGCCCGATCGCGATGGCGGTGCGGGGCCTGCGCGCCATCAGCGAGGCCGATGACGCCGCGGTCGAACTGCCCCGCACGCGCTTCTTCGAACTCGACATGATCACGCGGGCCATCGAGCAGTACGCCCGGTTCGCGGGCGACCTTCGCACCGCCAACGTGGCGCTCCGCCGCCTCTCGGAGCAGGACGGCCTCACGGGAATCCCGAACCGGCGCAGCTTCGACGTCGCGTTAACCGAGAACTGTCGGCGCGCCGCGGCGCGCAGCGGCGACTTCGCCCTGCTCCTGATCGACATCGACCATTTCAAGGCGCTGAACGACCGTCTCGGCCATCTCGTCGGCGACCAGTGCCTGCGCCAGGTCGCCACGACCCTGTGCGGCACCTCCTCGCGCTACGGCGGCCAGGTATTCCGATACGGCGGCGAGGAGTTCGCCGTGATCCTGCCGAGCCTGCCGCCTTACGAGGCGCGCGACCGGGCCGAACGGTTGCGGACCGGCGTCGAGCGCATGACGTTCCAGGCCGACGGTCATCGCCGCGCGACGGACGTGACCGTCAGCCTCGGGATGATAACGGTGGCGGCGGGCGACGTCCTGAAGCCCGACGAGGTCATCCGGGCTGCAGACGAAGCCCTCTACCGGGCCAAGCGGAACGGGAGAAACCGCGTCTGCGTCTCGCCTCCCGATCCTCCGGGCCTGATGGCGGCTTCGGTGGCCTGACGGGCGACCCCGCTCCACGCAACCCGTGAGGATCATGCCGCCGGGCCCCAGGCCGAGCGGAAGCTGGCTACAGGCCCAGGGCCGCGCGCAGTTCCGCCTTGGCGTCCGCGTAATCGGCCAGGAATTGCGGCTGGTGCATCGCGACGGCGGCGATGGCCGAGCCCGCGATGCGGCCCATCTCCACGTCCGAGGGGAAGTGCATGCCCGCGACCAGCCGGTTGTCCGCGTAGGCCCGCGCGCGTTCCATGATGGCCGAGCGCTTCTCGGGCACCATGTCGCCCAGCACGATGCCCATCAGCGTGCCGAGCGAGGCGTGGGACGACGGCCAGGAGCCGGAACTGGACAGGCGCACCACCGGCTTGATCAGGTCGCTCACGAGGTGCGGCCGGGTCCGGTTGAAGCTCGTCTTGGCCGGGTCCACCACGGCCGTGTCGGTCGCGACCAGCCGCTCGAACAGGGCCGTGGTCTTGGGCAGGGCGTTGGGCGTGAATTTTGGGCCCATCACGTCGGCGAAGCGCCAAACCTCCTCGACCGCGTCGGCCTGGGCGCGCGACACCATGTCGGGCGTGCGGGTCACCTGGATCATCAGGAGCTCGCCCAGCTCCGTCCTGGTCTCGACCGAGTCGGCCACGGGCGGGGGCGGCAGGATCAGCGTCAGGTCCACCGTCCTGCTGTCGAAATAGGGCGCGGCGCCGAACGGCGCGGGCCCTTCCGCCCGGGCCGCCGGCGAGGCGAGCAGCAGGGCGAGGGCGGCGAGGATGAGGCGCATGGAGGCTCCGGAAAGGGAACCGCCGCACACGGTTCGGAACAGCTTCGCCCTGGCTCGGAAACGCGCCATTTTTGCGACGGGGCGCCCCCCGTGCTACGCCGGATCGCTCAGGCCGGCCAGCGCCAGGCTTGCCGCCCACAGGGATGCGGCCGCTGCGTCGTCGCGCGCGGCCCGTTGCGGCGCCGCCACCGCGCAGTTGTGGAAATACTCCCCCGTCGTGCCCGCGACTTCGGGCGCGGACGCGAGATAGACCAGCGTGCGGGCGCCCTTCTCGGGCGTGATGGCGAACAGTTTCAGGGCACCGATGGCCCCCGCCATCCACCCGCCGGCACTGTCCCCGAAACGGGTCGCCACGAAGCCGGGGTGGAAGCAGTTGGCCGTGATCCCGAGCCCCGCCCAGCGCCGCGCCAGCTCGCGGGTGAACAGGATGTTGTCGAGCTTCGACCGGCCGTAGGCCTTGAACGCGCTGTAGCCCCGTTCCGTTTGGAGGTCGGCTGCGTCGTAGCGCATCCCGCGGTGGGCCGCCGAGGAGGTGGACACCACGCGCCCGCCGCCCGCCGCCGCGAGCGCGTCCTTGAGGCCGAGGGTCACGACGAGGTAGGCGAGGTGGTTGGTGGCGAACGTCCGCTCCAGCCCGTCGGCGGTGAGTTCGCGCTGCCCGTAGATCGCGCCCGCGTTGTTGGCGAGCACGTGGACCTTGGGTTCCTGCGCCGCGATCTCGGCCGCGACCCGCTTCATCTCCGCCACGCGCGACAGGTCGGCCAGGTGCACCGCGTGGTCCGCGGACGGGTTCTTCCCGCGCAGCCGCGCGAGGGTCCGGTCGGCCCGCGCCCTGTCGCGCGCGATCAGCACGATGCGGGCGCCGCGCCCGGCCAGCACCTCCGCCGCGACGGCGCCAAGGCCCGAGGTGCCGCCCGTGACCACGACCGTCTTGCCCACCATGGAGGCGCCGCCCCCGTCCGCCGTCGCCATCAGGTCGATCCTCCGACACCTCGGTCCGCTCTGCCACCCGTGCAGTCCCGGCTCGTTCCTCAGCGGAACGCCGGGCGACCTGTCACGTGCCGGTCGCGGCCCGGTCGGCGAAGATGTGCACCTCGCCCGTCGTGCTGAGGCGTCCGGCCGGCACGTCGTCCCCGCCGGCGCGGACGTGTGCCAGCATGGCCCGCTTGCCTTCGCCCGTGACCAGGAACGCCACGTGGCGGCTGCTTTCCAGCGGCGGGTAGGTGAGGGTGAGCCGCACCTCCGGCCGACCCTGCGATACGGCGGCCACCCACCGTCCGCGCTCCTCCAGCACCGGCTGTCCGGGGATCAGCGAGGCCGTGTGACCGTCGGGGCCGAGGCCCAGCAGGTTGACGTCGAACAGCGGGCGGGCGGGATCGAGGTCGGCCGCGCCATAGTAGCGCTTGAGATCGGCCTCGTAGGCATCGGCCGCCTGGTCCGCACTGTCCACCTCGGTCACGAGGCGGTGGACGTTGTCCTTCGGGATGGGCACGTGCGACAGCAGGGCGTCTGACGCCATGGTGAAGTTGTTGTCCTTGTCGCCCGCGGGGACGAACCGCTCGTCGCCGAAGAAGATGTGCGTCTTGGCCCAGGGGAAGTCCGCCGCGAAGGGAGGGCGCGCCATCCGCTGGTAGAGCGTCTTGGGCGTGGAGCCGCCCGACAGGCACAGGCTGAACCGATCGCCCGCCTCCCTCGCCAGGCGGAACAGCCAGGCCGCCACCTCGTCGGCCAGCACCTCGGCGCTGGGATAGGTGGTCAAACGGGCCGAGGTGAGACTCGCGTCAACCATTGCGCCCCTCGCTCCCGTCTCCGGCCGCCTCGCGCAGGCGCGCGATGGCGTCCCCGTAGTCGCGGGCGCCGAACACGGCCGAGCCCGCCACCATGACGTCGGCTCCCGCGTCCCGCGCCGCGCGGATCGTCCCCACGCCGATGCCGCCATCCATCTCGATGTGCGGGTTCAAACCCCGCTCGGAGGCCATGGCGCGGATGGCGCGCACCTTGGGAAGCATTTCGGGCAGGAAGGCCTGGCCGCCGAACCCGGGATTGACGGTCATCACCAGCACGACGTCGCAGAGGTGGAGCACGTAGTCGATCGCGCTCGGCGGCGTCGCGGGGTTCAGCGCCACGCCCGCCTTCTTGCCGCCATCGCGGATGCGGCCGAGCAGCCGGTGCAGGTGGATGGTGGAGGAGGGCTCCGCCTGCACGATGACGTGGTCGGCGCCCGCCCGGACGAAATCATCGAGCATGCGTTCGGGCTCGACGATCATCAGGTGGACGTTGAGCGGCTTGGCGGTGGCGCGACGCACGGCCTCCACCACCACGGGCCCGAGCGTGATGTTGGGCACGAACCGCCCGTCCATCACGTCGACGTGGATCCAGTCCGCCCCGCCCGCGTCCACCGCGCGGACCTCCTCGGCCAGCCGGCCGAAGTCGGCCGACAGGATCGAGGGCGCGACCAGCAGGTCGTTCACGCCGCGGTTCCGCCCAGCAGGAAGCGCTCCACCGCCTTGGCGAAGCCCTCGTCGTTGTAGCCGTCCGTCGTGGCGCTCGCGTTGCCTTTCACGGCGTCGCTCGAATTGCCCATCGCGATGCTGAAACCGCCCTTCCGGAACATGGCTTCGTCGTTGGGCTGGTCGCCGATGGTGGCGAACTCCTCTGGCGGGATGCCGAGCCGCTTCGAGAGCGTCGCCACCACACCGCCCTTGTTGGCGTCGGGGTGGGTGACGTCGAGGTAGTAGGGCTGCGAGCGGGCGGCCGAAACGTGGGTGCCGAACTGGCTCTGCGCGTCCTTCTCGGCCTTGGCGACCGCGTCCAGGTCGTCGCTGACGCCCACGATCTTGACGGCCTTGTCCAGGTCCGCGTCCGCGAAGGTTTCGACGACCTTGGCCTCGAACTTCACGGTCCAGGTTTCGCGCGACACGTGGGGCGCGTCCTTCTTGTGGATGAACCAGTCCTCGCCCGTGTAGAGCCACGCGTCGAGGCCGTGGTCGAGGATGAGCTTGATCGTCTGCCGGGCGACGTCGGGCGGCAGTGTCTTGGCCTCGATGACGCTCATGTCGGGGTTGACCAGAACCCCGCCGTTGAAGCCCGCCACGGGCGTATCGAGGGCGAGCGGCTCGATCAGCATCGCCATGCCCTTGGGCGGGCGGCCGCTGGTGATCGCGAACCGGATCCCCTTGTCCTTCAGGGCGCGGACGGCTTTGACGGTCCGCTCGGTCAAGACCTTCTGCTCGGTCACCAGCGTGCCGTCGACGTCCGCCAGCAGGATGGAGATCTTGCCCTTCGGGCCCTTGTCGTCGGCCATCACCGTGCGCCTTCCAGGCTGGGTTGCGCGTCGAGCACGTAGCGCTCGATCGCCAGCGCGAAGCCGTCCGCCTCGCAGCTGTCCGTCACCGCGGCCGCGAGCGCGCGCACGGCCTCGTTGGCGTTGCCCATCGCGACACTGAACCCGCCCACGTCGAACATGGGCGTGTCGTTGTCGCCGTCGCCGATGGTGAGTACCCGGTCGAGCGGCACGCCCATCGCCTCGGCGATGCCGCGCACCGCCTCGCCCTTGTTGGCCGAGGCGTTGGTGATGTCGAGGTAGTAGCTCTGCGAGCGCGTCGCGGAGGCCCGGCCGCCGAGCTCCGCCTGCAGGATGTCCTCGACCTCGGCGAGCTTCGGGTGGTCGTGGCTGGCGCCCACCAGCTTGAGCGTGCGGCCCAGCATCGCTTCGTCGAACTCCTTCACCACGATCGGTTCGAGGCCGATCGTCTTGGCCTCGTGGTCCACGTGCGCGCCGTTCGGATCGCGCAGGTACCATTTGTCGTCCGTGAACAGCCAGGGGTCGATGCTCTCGCGTCGGAGGATGTCCACCGTCAGGCGGACCGCGTCGACCGGCACGAGCTTCTCGCTCAGGATCGTCAGGTCCGGGCGGATGATGGCGCCGCCGTTGACGGCGCCCACCGGGTTTTCCAGCCCGAGCTGTTCGACGATCTTGCGCAGGCCCGCGGGAGGCCGCGCGCTCGCGACCGAGAAGCCGATCCCGCGCGTCTTCAGGGCGTCGAGCGCGGCGCGGACCCGCGGCGTCAGCACCTTGGCCCGGTTCACCAGCGTGCCGTCGATGTCCGACACCACCAGCGCGATAGGCTTGGGCGGCCGGCGCGCCTCCGTCACTGCGGCGACCCCGGCTTCAGCTTCTTGGGTCCGGCGTCGAGCGGCACCGGCCGCCAGCTCCGGCCCCCGTCCTTGGCGAGCATCGCGTCGGCCGCGGCCGGACCGGCGGTGCCCGCGATGTAGTTGGGGAGGTCGTCCTGCTTCACCTTGGCCCAGGCGTCGAGCGCGGGCTGGACGATGCGCCAGCCCTCCTCGACCTGGTCGGCGCGCTGGAACAGCGTCTGGTCGCCGATCATCACGTCGTAGAGCAGCGTCTCGTAGCCGACGTTCTGCTGGGCCGGGAACCAGTCGGAATAGCTGAAGCTGCTCTTCACCGACTTCAGCGACACTTTTGGGCCGGGCGTCTTCACCTCGAACTGCATCGAGATGCCCTCGTTGGGCTGGATCTGGATCACCAGCCAGTTGGCGTGCGGGTTGGCGCCGTCCTCGTTCTCGAACATCATGGTCGGCGCGGACTTGAAGCGGATCGCGATCTCGGTGTTTCGCTGCGTCATGTACTTGCCGGTGCGGATGTAGAACGGCACCCCGGCCCAGCGCCAGTTGTCGATCGCGAGCTTCAGGGCCACGTAGGTTTCGACGTTGGAATTGGCGTCGACGTTGGGCTCGGTGCGGTAGGCGCGCACCGCCTTGCCGAGCACGGTGCCCGCGTCGTACTGGCCGCGCACCGCGTTCTCGGGCAGGACCGATTTGGTGGAGGCGAAGACGTCCACCTTCTTGGAGCGGATCGCGTCGGCCGCGAACGAGGTCGGCGGCTCCATGGCGGTCATGGTGACGAGCTGGAAGACGTGGTTGGGCACCATGTCGCGCAGCGCGCCCGTGGCCTCGTAGAAGGAGCCGCGCCCTTCCACGCCCACCGTTTCGGCCACCGTGATCTGCACGTGATCGATGTGGTCGCGGTTCCACATCGGCTCGAAGATGCCGTTGGCGAAGCGGAACGCCATGATGTTCTGCACGGTCTCCTTCCCGAGGAAATGGTCGATGCGGTAGATTTGGTTCTCGCGCAGGCTCTGCAGGATCTGCGCGTTGAGGGCGCGGGCCGAGTCGAGGTCGTGACCGAACGGCTTCTCGATCACCACGCGGCGGTAGGGCTTGTCCTCCCCGTCCTCGCACTCGGTCAGCTTGGCCTTCCCCAAGCCGTCCACCACCGTGCCGAAGAAGCGGTCGGGCACGGCTAGGTAGAAGATGACGCTGCCGCCCGTGCCGTGCTTCTCGTCGATCTCCTTGAGCGTGTCGCGCAGCTTTTCGAAGGTGGCGTCCTCGCCGAAGTCGCCCACGAGGTAGTGCATGCGCTCGCTGAGCCAGCCCCACGCCTTGGCGTCGATGCTGGCGGGGTCGAACTCGCCCGTGCCACCCACGAAGCTCTGCATGGCCTCTGTCAGCTTGCCCTGCCAGCCCGCGGCATCCGTGCCGCCCCGGTCGACCCCGAGGATCGCGAAATTGTCGGGCAGCAGGCCCGTCAGCGCGAGGTTGTAGAGCGCGGGGGTGACGAGACGCTTGGTCAAGTCGCCGTTCGCGCCGAAGATCACGATCGTGCAGGGGCCCGGCTTCGGCGCCAGGGCTGGCACGGCGGCGGCGGGGGGTGCGTCCGGGGTCACGCTCATCGGGAGCTACTTCGATTTCACGGCGTCGGGCGAAGGCGTTCCGGTCTCGACGTGGCCGCCGAAGCCGAACCGCATGGCGGACAGGATCTTCTCGCCGAAGGTATGGTCCTGCTGCGAGCGGAAGCGCGTGAACAGCGCGGACGCCAGCACGGTGGCGGGGACGCCTTCCTCCACGGCCGCATCGACCGTCCAGCGGCCTTCGCCCGAGTCCGACACGTGGCCCGAGAAATGCGCGAGGTCGGGGCTGCCCGCCAGCGCCTGGGCGGTGAGGTCGAGCAGCCAGGAGCTGACCACCGAGCCGCGCCGCCAAACTTCGGCGATGTCGGTCAGGTTGAGGTCGAACCGCTGGTCCTCCTTCAGGGCTTCGGAATTCTTGGCCTTCAGGATGTCGAAGCCTTCGGCGTAGGCCTGCATCATGCCGTACTCGATGCCGTTGTGGACCATCTTGACGAAATGGCCCGCGCCGGTCGGCCCAGCGTGGATGTAGCCTTCCTCGGCGCGGTTGTCGGGCAGCTTGTCGCGGCCCGGCGTACGGCCCACGTCGCCCCGGCCGGGCGCCAGCACCTTGAAGATCGGGTCGAGGTAGTCGACGGCGTCCTTGGTGCCGCCGATCATCATGCAGTAGCCGCGCTCCAGGCCCCACACGCCCCCCGAGGTGCCGACGTCCACGTAGTCGATGCCCTTGGGCTTGAGCGTCTCACCGCGGCGGATGTCGTCCTTGTACATCGAGTTGCCGCCGTCAATCATGATGTCGCCGTGGCCGAGCAGGCCCGAGAGCATCTCGACCGTATCTTCCGTGATCTTGCCGGCGGGCAGCATGATCCAGACGATCTTGCGGCTGTCGGTCAGCTTGGACACGAGGTCCTTCACCGACTCGGCCGCGGTGGCACCCTCGTCGGCGAGGGCCTTGGTGGCGTCCTTGCTGCGGTCGTAGACCACGCAGGTGTGCCCGTGACGCTCCAGGCGCCGCACGATGTTGCCGCCCATCCGGCCGAGCCCGATCATTCCCAACTGCATGGCGCGTGTCTCCCGATTCCGTGTTCGCCGATCCCGTGGAAGATCAGGCGACCGCCGTCTTTGCCTTAAGCGAAGGCTCGCTCTGGTCGCGGTGCGGGGCGAGTTCGCGCCGCCGCTTGGCGACCCCGCCCAGCAGCTTGTCGAAGGCCTCGACGAACTTCTTGACCCCGTCCTCGACCAGCTCGTCGGTGATGCCGTCGAGCGAGAGGCCGAGCTTGTTCAGGGCGTCCAGCGTGGCGCGCGCGCCGTCCAGGTCCGCCTTGATGGCGTCCTTGCTGGCCTTGCCCTGCTCGCGGAAGGCTTTCAGGGTCGCGGGCGGCATGGTGTTGACCGTGTCAGCACCGACCAGCGCGTCCACGTAGTAGGTGGGCGGCAGGCTCTTCTTCTTGGTGCCGGTCGAGGCCCAGAGCAGGCGCTGCGGCTTCGCGCCTTTGGCGGCGAGCGCCTTCCAGCGGGGTGAGGCGTAGAGCTCTTCGTATTTCGCATAGGCGAGCTTGGCGCAGGCGATCGCGACCTTGTCGGTTACCTGGGCAACGAGCGCCTTGTCGGCGTCGGGCTTGCCTTCGAGCTTCTTCTCGACAGCCGTGTCGATCCGGCTGAGGAAGAAGCTCGCCACCGAGGCGATGCGCGACGGGTCGCGGCCCGTCTTCACCAGATCCTCGAGCCCGGACATGTAGGCGTCCACGACGGCCGCATATTCGTCGATGGAGAACAGCAGCGTGACGTTCACGTTGATGCCCGCCGCGATCGTTTTGCGGATGGCGGGGATGCCGGCCTTCGTGCCGGGGATCTTCACCATCAGGTTCTCGCGACCGATCATCGTCCACAAACGCTCGGCGTCCGCCGCCGTCTCGGCGGTCTTGCTGGCGAGGGTGGGCGACACTTCCAGGCTCACGAACCCGTCGTTGCGGCCGCTCGCCTCGTAGACCGGGCGGAACAGGTCCGTGGCGCCCTGGATGTCCTCGGCGGCGAGCGACTCGTAGACGCGCATGTCGTCGAGCTTGCCCTCGCCCAGCAGCTCCTCGAGCTTATCCTTGTACTCGTCGGTTTCACCGATCCCCTTCTCGAAGATGGAGGGGTTGGAGGTGAGGCCCTTCAGCCCATCCTCACGGATCAGCCGTTCGAGTTCGCCCTTGCGGACAAGGTCGCGGTGGAGGTCGTCGAGCCAGGGGGATTGGCCGCAGCCTTCGAGCGCCTTGAGCGGGTTCATGAGCGAAATCCCTCTTGGGAGGAAAATTGTGCTGCGCGGGATGGCGGACCGAATGGATCGGACACCGCCGGTCTAGTCTTTGCGATTAACGGCGCAGTGAAACTCGGTCCCGCGCCGTCGAGACCTATTCCGAGCCTACTCGGCCGCGTCCTTGATCGCCTTCGGATGCTGGTGATTGGCAATCTGCTGCTTGGCGAGCTCGACGATCTTGTCGGGCGTGAAGCCGAACTTGGTCGCCAGCGCCTTCATGGGCGCGGAGGCTCCGAAGCTGTGCATACCCACGATGGCGCCGAGGCGGCCGACGTAGCGGTCCCACCCCATGACGACGCCCTGCTCGACGGCGACGCGGGCGGAGATCTCGGCCGGGAACACCTCGTCCTGGTAGGCCTGGTCCTGCTTTTCGAACAGGTTCCAGGACGGCATGGACACCACGCGCGCCGGCACGCCCTCCTTGGCGAGCGTCTCGTAGGCTTCCACCACCAGCCCGAGCTCGCTGCCCGTGCCGATCAGGATGACCTCCGGCTTCACCCCATCGGCGGGGTCGGCCAGCACGTAGGCGCCCTTGGCGGTTCCGGCGGCCGACGCGAATTTCTGCCGGTCGATCGTGGGGAGGGGCTGGCGGCTGAGCACGAGGCAGGACGGCTCGTTCTTGAGGTCCAGGATCACGCGCCACGCTTCCCCGACCTCGTTGGCATCGCCCGGCCGGAACGTGTTTAACCCCGGGATGGCCCGCAGGCTCGCGATCTGCTCGACCGGCTGGTGGGTCGGCCCGTCCTCGCCCACGCTGATCGAGTCGTGCGTGAAAATCCAGATGGTCGGCAGCTCCATCAGCGCCGACAGTCGCAGGGTGGGCCGCAGGTAGTCCGAGAAGATCAGGAAGGTCGAGGCGTAGGGCCTGATCTTGGACAGGGCCATGCCGTTGGCGATGGCCCCCATCGCGTGCTCGCGCACCCCGAAATGCAGGTTGCGGCCGATGCGGTTGGTTTCCGTGAAGGCGGTCGAGCCCTCAAACACCTGCCGGGTCTTGGTCGACCCGTCGAGGTCGGCCGAGCCGCCCAGCAGCCAGGGATAGTGGGGCGCCACCGCGTTCTCGACCTTGCCGGACGAGTCGCGCGAGGCAACGCCCTTGGCGTCGGCGGGGAACTCGGGGATCGCCTTGGCGGCCTCGGCGGGCGTGATCCGATGGTCCATCGCCTCGAACTGCGCGCCCAGGTCGGGCTGGGCCGACTTATAGGCCGAAAACATCTCCTCCCACTTGGCTCGCAGCGTCGAGCCGCGCTTGCCGACGTGGTTCTCGAAGTTCTCGTACACGCCGTCCGGCACCAGGAACTGCGCGTCCTCGGGCCAGCCGTAGTTCCGCTTGGTGAGCTTGACCTCCTCGGCGCCCAGCGGCTCGCCGTGCGACTTGTTGGAGTCCTGCTTGTTGGGCGAGCCGTAGCCGATGTGGGTATCGACGACGATCATCGTCGGGCGCGAGCGTTCCAGCAGGAAGGCTTCGAGCGCCGCCTTGATGGCCGAAACGTTGTTGCCGTCCTGCACGTGGACGACGTTCCAGCCGTAAGCCAGGAACCGGGTCGCGACGTTCTCGCTAAATGTCCAGGAGGCCGGGCCGTCCAACGTCACGTTGTTGGCGTCGTAGAGCCAGCACAGGTTGTCGAGCTTCAAGTGTCCGGCGAGCGAGGCCGCCTCGCTCGCCACGCCCTCCATCATCTCGCCGTCGCTGCACATCGCGTAGATGTTGTAGTCGATGATCGTGTGGCCGGGCTGGTTGTAGCGGGTGGCCAACCACTTCTCGGCGATCGCCATGCCGACGCTCATCGACACGCCCTGGCCGAGCGGCCCCGTGGTGGCCTCGACGCCGGTCGTATGCCCGTATTCGGGATGGCCGGGCGTGACGCTACCGGCTTGGCGAAAACTCTTGACGTCGTCCATGCTCACCGCCGGGCGGTTGAGCGGCTTGCCGTCCTTGTCGGCGGCCTGCACCTTGGTGAGGTGCAGCATGGAATAGAGCAGCATGGAAGCGTGGCCGGCCGACAGGATGAAGCGGTCGCGGTTGGGCCAGTGCGGATGGCTCGGGTCGTAGCGCAGGTAGTCCTGCCACAGCGTGTAGGCCACCGGCGCCATGCCCATGGGGGCGCCCGGGTGTCCCGAATTCGCCTTCTGGACGGCATCGATCGAGAGCGTGCGGATGGTGTTGATGCTGAGGAGGTCGATGTCGTCCATGATGCGCTTCGTTCCTGGCGGTTGGCGCCGGACGGCGCCGCCTGTCTTCCGACCGGACGCTGGGGAGGCACGTCCTCCCGTCCGCCCGTTTGCCGAACCACGGTCGCGGCGTCAACGCGAGGCCGTTCATATTGTTCAGCTTGGTTTACGCGCTACCATGGTGCGCCGGAAAATACAGCCAAGCTCAAGCGTTTTCGCGCGGGAGCACGCCGCTGGGCCGGCGACGGGAGGATCCGATCCATGAGCGACCCGCGGCAGACCCGCATTTTCACCACTCCCCGGGGGACCGCGATCCCCTTCACCCGCGTGGGCTTCGGCACCGCCCCCCTGGGCGACCTCTTCGCCAAGCTCGGCGACGCGCGCAGCTTCCTGACCGTCGCGGCCGCCTACGAGGCCGGCGTGCGCGTGTTCGACACCGCGCCCCACTACGGCAACGGCCTTGCCGAGGCGCGGCTCGGCGGCGTGCTGCGCGACCTGCCGCGCAACAGCTTCGTGATCTCCACCAAGGTGGGTCGCGTCATGGACCCGTTCACCGCCCCCGAGCCGCCCCGCGCCGACGTGGTGTCGCCTGGCTTCGCGGGCGGCCTCCCGCACCGGGCCCGCTTCGACTATTCCCACGACGGCGCGATGCGCTCCGTGGAACAGTCGCTGCTGCGCACGGGCCTGTCGCGCTTCGACGTCCTGCTGATCCACGATTGCGACGTGTGGACCCACGGCCGCGACGCGCTCGAAGCGCGCTTCGCGGAGGCCATGGACGGCGCCTACCGGGCGCTGGACCGGCTGCGGGCGGAGGGCACCGTGCGGGCCATCGGGGTCGGCGTGAACGAGGGCGGCATGTGCGCCCGCTTCGCGCGGGCGGGCGACTTCGACGTCATGATGCTGGCCGGGCGCTATTCGCTGCTCGAACAGCCCGCGTTGCACGACTTTCTTCCCCTTGCGGTCGAGAAAGGCATCGGCGTCCTGCTGGCGGGCGTCTTCAACTCCGGCATCCTGGCGACCGGCGCGGTGGCGGGCGCGACCTACAATTACGTCGACGCCCCGCCCGACGTGCGCGAAAGGGTGTCGCGCCTGGAGGCCGCGTGCGCGGCCCACGGCGTGACGCTGCGGCAGGCGGCCCTGGGCTTCGCGCTGCACCATCCGGCGGTCGTGAGCCTGGTGCTCGGGGGCGTCGCGCCCGCCGAGGTCGCGGCCAACGCGGCCGATGCCGCGGCGGAAATTCCCTCCGCGCTCTGGGCCGATCTCAAGGATCGGGCGTTGCTGGACCGGGACGCGCCGACGGGCTGAGGCGCGGGGCTGGACGGGGAAGGGGACCGCATGATCTTCCGCAGGTTCGCGTTCGCAATCGGGCTGCTCGCGGCGGCCCTGGCCTCGCAGCTGCCGGAATATACGCAGCAGTACCGACAGCGCATCGGCGGCGCCATCGACGAGTTGAGCGGGCTGATCGCCACGTTCGACGGCGAGGCCGCGGCGCAGTCCGTCAACCGCGAGCAGGCCATCGCGCATCTTCGGGCGAGCCCCGACCCGCTGGTGCAGGGTCGCGGCCTCGACATGGCCGACACGGTGACGCGACGCGACCGGCTACAGCTACAGAAGGACGCCTTCGTGGCCGCGGGGCCCTTCTCGCAATATGCCGTGCTGGCCGAGGACGTCGACCCGGGGGTGGCGCGCCGTGCCTTGGCCGACTTCCAGCCCGCCGTGCCCGTCACGCTCGCAGGCTTCGCGGCCGGCGCCGTGGGCCTCGTGCTGGGCTGGATGCTCACCCACGCGCTGGCCTGGCCGATCCGCCGCCGCGTCCCGCGGCGGGTGCCCGCCACCACGGCGGTATGACGGTCAGGCCTCCTCTTCCGCCCGCACCTGCGCGACCGCCACGGCGCCCCCGTTCAACCGCGACGCGAGCGCGTGACCGAGCGCCACCGCGCCCAGGCACAGCACGACCGACAGTCCCACGTTGACCAGCGCCCGGACCGTGCCGCCGCCGCGCAGCAGGTCGAGCGTCTGCAGGCTGAAGGACGAGAAGGTCGTGAACCCCCCGCAGAACCCCACCATCACGAACAGGCGCACCGGTTCCGGCGCGGGATAGCGGCCGTGCGCCAGCGTCAGCGTGCCGAAGAAGCCGATCAGGAAGGAGCCAAGGACGTTGATGCCGACCGTGCCCCAGGGCATCGCGGTGCTGAAAGGCGCGGCCCAGAGGCCCACGCCGTAACGGGCGAGCGTTCCGAGCGCGCCGCCTAGCGCGAGGAGAAGGAGGGTGGTGGCTGGCATCGATCCTCCGAACCGAACTCCCTTCTCCCGCCTCGCGGGAGAAGGGCGGAACCGCTGGGTTCAGCGCACCAGGACGTTGGAGAACTGCCACGGGTCGTCGCGGTCGAGGTCCTCGGGAAACAGGCTGCCGTCGCGGCCTTCGAGCGGCGTCCAGTCCGTGTAGGCGCCGATCACCGGCCCGAGATAGGGTCTCTGGATCTCCAGGCAGCGCCGGAAATCCATCTCGTCAGCTTCCACGATGCCGACTTCAGGGTTCTCGATCGCCCAGACCATGCCGGCCAGCACCGCGGACGTCACCTGGAGACCGGTGGCGTTCTGGTAGGGCGCCAGCCGCCGCGTTTCCTCGATCGAGAGCTGCGACCCGAACCAGTAGGCGCCCTTGGCGTGGCCGTAGACCAGCACGCCCAGTTCGTCGATGCCGTCGACGATCTCGGTTTCGGTCAGGATGTGGAAGGCGGGCTGCCGCTCCCAGGCCTGGCCCGCCATCTCGTGCAGCGACAGCACGGCGTCGTCGGCCGGGTGGTAGGCGTAGTGGCAGGTGGGTCGGTAAACGGCGCGGCCGTCCTCCCGCACCGTGAGATAGTCGGCGATGGAGATCGACTCGTTGTGCGTCACCAGGAAGCCGTGCTGCGCCTTGGCGGTCGGCGTCCAGGAACGCACGCGCGTGCCCGCGCCGGGCCGCATCAGGTAGATGGCGCAGTCGGGGCCGAACTCGTGGCGGCGGCCCTCGGGCGGCAGCGCCTTCTCGTGCGTGCCCCAGCCGAGTTCGGCGGGCTGCAGCCCTTCCGACACGAAGCCCTCCACCGACCAGGTGTTCACGAAGGTGCCGCGCGGCTTGGGCGCCTTGGCGCGCTGCGTGTCCCGCTCGGCGATGTGAATGCCCTTGACCCCGAGTCTTTGGGCGAGTTGGCCCCAGTCCTCGCGCGTGGCGGGCTCGGCCCCGCCCAGCCCCGTGTCGCGCGCGATGTCCAGGAGCGCCTGCTTGACGAACCACGACACCATGCCGGGGTTGGCGCCGCAGGTCGTCACCGCCGCTGGGCCGCCCGGGTGGGCGCGGCGCAGGTCCATCATGGTTTCGCGCAGCGCGTAGTTGGAGCGCTCGGACACCGACAGGCGCGCGTCGGTGTAGAAGCCCGGCCACGGCTCGACCACCGTGTCGACGTAGAGCGCGCCGATCTCCTTGCAGAGCCGCACGAGGTCGACGGAGGATGTTTCCACCGACACGTTGACCAGGAAACCCTGTTTGCCGCCCGCGGTCAGCAGGGGCTTCAGCGTGTCGACGTAGTTCTCCGCCGTGATCGCCATGTGGAGGAAGCGCAGGTTCCGCTCGTCCAGCAGCGCCCGGTCGGCGTCGTCGGGCGCGATGACGGTGAAGGACGCGGGGTCGTGGGCGATGTGCCGCTCGATTAGCGGCAGGGTGCCCCGGCCGATCGAGCCGAAGCCGAGCATGACGATGGGCCCGTCGAAACGGGCGAGGTGGGTCCACTCGGGCATTGGGGTCTCCGGAAGGCTCGGGGCGGCAGGGTTAGAGCGAAGGGCCGCGCCAGGGTCAAGCCGCGGAGTGCGGCCTAGAGCTTGGGGTCCTGCGCCTTGCGCTTGGCGAAGTCGTCGAGCACCTGCCTGGCGACCGCCTGGCCCCACTGCTGGCCCACGGCGACCATGCCCTGGGTGATCACGACCTGCTTGTCGAGCAGGTGCTGGCCCGCGGGCATCCGGTAGAAGGCGAGCAGCGCGTCGAGGTCGTCCTGCGAGAACTCGCGCGCGTAGACCTGCGCGGCCAGATCCACGAAGCTGTCGGTCTGCGCCGCGAAGCGCTTGCCGATCTCGGTCATGAACGTGTCGACCTCCTTCGCGTCGGCGCCCGACTGCAGCAGCAGGGGGCGCATCTGCTGCGAGAACGTCGGCAGGAACCGCCGGAGATTATCCGCCGCGTGGGTGACCTCGACGATGGTGCGCGCCGCCTGCAGACGGCTCGCGTCGTCGGCGCGGGCCGGGGCGGCGGCTGACGCGGTGATCAGGACAAAGGCGGCGGCGAAGGCTCGGCGCATCGACGTGCAAACTCCCGGGTGCCGCCGGACCGGATGGTTCCCGCCACCCCAGCCGTAAGCTGGAGCTTCTCAGTGAAGGGTCAAGGCGCAGGTCACGCCGCCAGGCGCGAGCCGTCGCGCCCGCGCTCACCCACCAGCAGCCCCGTGGCGACCATCCGGCCGCGGGCGCCCTTCAGCGCGCCGGGCACGAGCTCGAGACCGAGAAACCGGTTCTCGTCCACCCAGCCGGGCAGCGTCAGGTCGAGCACGGGGTCGCGCGTGAAGCCGAACCGCTCGTAGTAGGGCGCGTCCCCCACCAGGATCACGGCGCCATGCCCGAGGCGCTTGGCGCGCCGCAGCCCGTGCTCGATCAGGGCGCGGCCGAGGCCCGCCGAGCGCTGGGACGGGTCGACCGCGAGCGGCCCGAGCATCAGAACCGCGCGGTCGCCCGCTTCCACGTGCCAGAAGCGCAGCGTGCCCACCAGCGCGCCGCCGCGCACGGCCGCGAAGCTCAGGCCCTCGGCGGGCAGGCGTCCTTCGCGCAGCCGCTCGCAGGTCTTGGCGAAGCGGCCCGCGCCGAAGCTCGCGTCGAGCAGGCGCTCGCGCGCGGCGGCATCGCCGCGCCGCTCGTCGCGCAGGCGGAACGGGGACTGGATCAGGCGCAGGCCCGAGCGCCACGCGGAGACCGGCTTGGGAGCGGGCGGAAAAACGAGGTCGGCCATGGACCCTGTCCTCAGGGAAGATCAACGCGGGCGCGAGCGCAGGACTGCGTCGCGGGCAGGGACGGGTGGTCGGCGCGCGGGGACCGGCAGGTCGGCCGCCACGCGGGGTCAGGAGGAACGGCGCGGACCTCGTCCGCGCCGCCGCCGCTTCAGATCACGTAGGACTTGAGCGGCGGGAAGCCGTTGAACCCCACCGCCGAATAGGTGGTGGTGTAGGCGCCCGTACCCTCGATCAGCACTTTGGAGCCGATCTCCAGGCTGACGGGCAGCGCGTAGGGCTCCTTCTCGTAGAGCACGTCCACGCTGTCGCAGGAGGGACCGGCCAGCACGCAGGGCTCGGCCGCGTCGCCGTCGAACGCCGTGCGGATCGGGTAGCGGATCATCTCGTCCATGGTCTCGGCCAGCCCGTTGAACTTGCCGATGTCCAGGTAGACCCAGCGCATCGCGTCGTCCTCGGACTTCCTCGAGATCAGCACCACCTCGGCCTCGATGATCCCGGCATTGCCCACCATGCCGCGGCCCGGCTCGATGATGGTTTCCGGGATGCGGTTGCCGAAGTGCCGGCTGAGCGAGCGGAAGATCGCCTGCCCGTAGGCCCGCACGGCCGGCACGTCCTTCAGGTACCTGGTCGGAAAGCCGCCGCCGAGGTTCACCATGGTGAGCGCGATGCCGCGCTCGGCCAACTCGCGGAAGACCGCGGCCGCGGAGGCCAGCGCCGCGTCCCACATGGCCGGGTTGCGCTGCTGCGACCCAACGTGGAACGACAGGCCGTAGGCCGTGAGCCCGAGCGCGTGGGCGCGCTCCAGCACGCGCACCGCCATGGCGGGCACGCAGCCGAACTTGCGCGACAGCGGCCATTCGGCGCCGGCGCCGTCGCACAGGATGCGGCAGAACACTTTCGAGCCGGGCGCCGCGCGCGCCACCTTCTCGACCTCGGCCTCGCAGTCCACCGCGAACAGGCGGATGCCGAGCTCGTAGGCGCGCGCCACGTCGCGCTCCTTCTTGATCGTGTTGCCGAAGGAGATGCGGTCGGGCGTGGCGCCGGTCGCCAGCACCTGCTCGATCTCGACGACGGAGGCCGTGTCGAAGCAGGAGCCCAGGCGGGTCAGCAGGTCGAGGATCTCGGGCGCGGGATTTGCCTTCACGGCGTAGAACACGCGCGTGTCGGGGAGAGCGCGCGCGAAGCCCGCGTAATTGTCGCGCACGACGTCGAGGTCGACCACGAGGCACGGGCCGTCTTCGCGGCGGTGGCGCAGGAAGGAGTGGATACGGTCGGTCATGGCGGCAATCCCATCTGGCGCGGTTTCCCGCGGCCGGCGTTGCGAGGAGAGGGGATCGGCGGCGAAGCTCCGCCCTGCGGCGCGCGATGGAGACGCGACCGTCAAGACATGGCGATGCCAACCGCGACCGGGCGGTATGCGGACGAACGGGCGACGAGCCCGCGCGACCGCACGCGACCGATCAGATGCTGCGCCGTTGGCTAAACGCGCCGCGCGAGGCTCACGCCCCGAACGGTTCGGATAGCCATCGATTGGAAAGGGAAGCCCCCGTCCGCACACCCGGCAAGAAAGACAAGCCTCTTCGTAGACGACCTTTGGAGGGTCGGCAGAGACGAAAAAGCCCGGTCCGTCGTTGCTTCAAGTCGCGTCCCCCGTTTGGCGGGGTTCGCCGGTTCGCCTCCGGCTGCCGGTTGTATTTGACGGTTTACCGGCCTCTTGTCCGGACCCCGCCAACCGACACACGACCACAGGCACGTGCGAAATTGGGCAAAGACGAGATACGCCGATCCGACCGGTTCGACAAGGGTTTTCCGCGCCGGTGCGTCAGACTTTCGCGCCCGTTGCCGTCGCGACACAGCGGATGGGCGCCGGGAGCCGCCGAAGCGGGACTCTTCCGTCCGCGCGGAACCGGGTCAATGCACCTGCGGCGTGTCGGGTGGCGGCGGCTCGTATCCCAGCAGCCGCTCCATCGCGGCCTCGAGGTCCTCCCGCGCGGCCGACGGCAAGGCCCGCACCTGCGCGCGGACATGGGCGCACACCTTGGTCCAGTCGTCCCCGTGGAGGCGGGCCGCCTCGTCGCAGAAGCTCGCGAGCGCCGAAAGGGCGGCATTGTCCGGTTTCATCGCCCCCGCCTGTTGAACGATTTTGCACGACGCCCGAGCGAGTTGATGGGTTCCCATCCCAGCCGCCCTCAGCCCTTATTAACCAAGATGAAACTTGAGGCGGCGCGATGGCAAAGTCACCCAGCGATCGTATGCACAACAGCGTGCACATGAAAATCGTCACCACGTCGGAGCAGATGATGCACGCGCTCGCGGTGCGGGCGATCTGCTTCATGGAAGATACCGGCCTGACCGCCGGCCAGACGTTCGACGGCAACGATTTCCAGGCCACCCATATCCTGGCCTACGCGGCCGAAGAGCCGATCGGCGCGACCCGCGTCCGCTGGTTCAGCGGCTTCGCGAAGATCGAGCGCACCGCCTTCCGCAAGGATTACCGCAGCGCTCGGATCCTGAAGCTGTGCTCCGATTTCATCTTCGCCCACGTGGCCCAGAAGGGCTACACGCGGCTCATCACCCATGCGCCGCCCCACTACGCGCGGGTCTGGGAAAGGGTGCTGGGGTTCGAGCCCGTCCCGAACCGCCCGCGCATCGCGGCCGGCCCGCTCGATCCGCACGTCGAGCTGGTCAAGCACCTCGATCCCCCCGCCGACGCCATCACCTCTCAGACCGACCCGCGCATCCTCACGCGGATCGAGGGGGCGTGGGGGACGCCGTCGCCGCTGGAAGACGCCGGGAGATAGGCCGATGCTGGATTTCGTGGCGAGCGACGCCGACCGCCTCGACGAGGGGCCGATCGGGCAGGTGCTGACCGAACTCTTCGACCTGCACCGCGCCATGCTCCAGAAACTCGTGACCCACGACGCCGAGACGGCCACCTTCGTGGCCGAGTTCCTGGAGGATGTCGCCAACCGCTACCTCGACCTGTCCGAGGAGATTCTGCGGCGGCGGGGCGCCCGGGATCAGAGATTGAACAACATCGAATAGCCTTCCGTCTGCGCGGTGTCGGGAACGTCGAGGCGCATGTCGTGCGAGAACCAATGGTTCTTGGGGCTGAACAGCTCGCACAGGACATCGAACACGATCCGCACCGGCTTCGACTGCAGCCGCTCGGTGAGCGCAATGGCGTAGAGCGGCAGGGAGATGCGGACGCCGAGGTCGAGCGGGACGGCGGCCGGCTCCAGGACGTTGTAATTGCCCAGCAGGCCGATGCCGAGGCCCGCCTTCACCAGCATCGCGTAGGTGATCGACGCGTCGCTGAGATAGCTGACGCGCCCCCGCGCCACCACCTCCTGCCAGGACCGCCACGCGCCGCCCTGCGCCGAATATTGCTCGCTATCCACGAACTCGTGCACCTGCAGGTTGTCCCGCGATGGCAGGCCGTGCCTGTCGAGGTAGGAGCGGCTGCACATCGGCAGGAAATGCAGCCAGCCCCGCTTGCGCGCCGTGACGTCGGGCGCCTCGTCGGCGCTGAAGCCGAGCATGCAATCCGTCTGGTTCTCGGCGAAGTTGCGGAAGTTCACCGGCGTTTTCACGTGGACCTGGATGTTGGGGTAATCGCGCGACAGTTGCCGGAGCGCGGGGGCGAGGAAGACGACCCCGAGCCCGTCGGTGACGCTCACGCGCACTGTGCCTTCCGCGCGCCGCGCCTCGGCATTGAGGTCACGGGTGATCACGTGCAGACCGTGGTCGAAGCGCACCAACTCCTGCGCCAGCACCGTGCCCCGCGGCGTCAGCGTCACGCCCGACCGGCGCACCACGGCGAGCTGCGAGCCCAGCACGTCCTGAAGGCGCCGGATGTCACGGCCGACAGTCGTGTGGCTCACTCCCAGGTTCTCGGCCGCCCGCGTCAGGGAGCCTGCCTTGGCGATGGCCAGGAAGGTCCGAAGCTCGTTCCAGTAGGGACCGCTCAAAAGCTTGGCGTCGTCCAGCGCCGTCCGCGTGATCGAGCGCGCATCGGTTTCGAAAGGATGGGTGTCGGAAACGGGCGTGCGGATGGCGGAACCCCGCCGGACATGACGAGCTGGACCCTCGCGAAGCCGACCGAGTGAAGAATGCTACGCGCAAAAGTTGCGGTCAACTTCATATTCAATCAAGCGTCGAAATCATACCGATGGCTTTGGCCCTTGCGGCGTATTCAGCGATGGCCGCCCCGGCTGACCGTCCCACCTTCGGCACGACGATGGAGACGCCACGGCTGCCGTCGCGGGCAGACGCCGTGCCTTGACGATCGGCTATCATTCGACGACCGCCTGCGGACCGCAAAGCCCGGCGACACCCCCGGTGCGACGCGCCGCACCTGGGCCACCAACCCGAAACGGGGTAAGGCGACGCCCGAAGCTGACGTCCCGCGTGCCTACCGGATCGATCCCGCACCGTGGAACCAGGCTACGGCATCCGCCAGGGCTTCGCTGTAGGGCCGCGCCCGGTAGCCCAGGGCGGCCTCGGCCTTGGCGGAGGAGAAGAACATCTTGTACTTCGCCATCCTGAGCGCGTCGACGGTGGCGAAGGGCTCGCGCCCGGTCACCCGCGCCACGGCCTCCGCCGCGTAGGCGATGGGAAAGATGGCCTGCCGGGGCAGCGTCACGCGGGGCGGCTTGCGCCCGACGAGCCGCGCGATGTCGGCCAGCATGGTGCCCAGGTCCACGTCCTGTCCGCCCAGGATGTAGCGATCACCGGCCACCCCCCGCGTCCACGCCGCGAGATGCCCGGCCGCCACGTCGTCCACGTGGACGAGGTTCAGCCCCGTGTCGATGTAGGCGGGCATGCGGCCGTTCGCGGCTTCCACGATGATGCGTCCGGTGGGCGTCGGCTTGATGTCGCGCGGTCCGATCGGTGTGGAGGGCAGCACGATCACGGCGGGAAGGCCGCGCTCGGCCACGAGCTGCTCGACCAGCCGTTCGGCCAGGGTCTTCGAGCGCTTGTAGGCGCCGATGGCGCGCTCCGGGTTCTGCGGGGCGGTCTCGTCCACGGCCGTGCCGTCGAGGCGCGCTTTGAGCGTCGCCACGCTGCTCGTGTAGACGACCCGCTCGACGCCCACGGCCAGCGCGGCTTCCATGACGGTGCGGGTGCCTTCCAGGTTGGCGCGCACGATCTCGTTCGCGTCGGGCGCCCACAGCCGGTAGTCGGCCGCGACGTGGAACAGGTGGCCCACGCCGTCGAGCGCGGCACGCACGGAGGCGGGGTCGCGCATGTCGCCCTCCACCACGTCCAGGGGTAGGCCGTCCAAATTGCCCCGCGGGCTCGTGGGGCGCACCAGCGCACGCACTTCGTGCCCCGCCGCGAGGAGCGCGCGGGCCACCGCCGAACCCACGAAGCCCGAGGCTCCGGTGACGAGGACCCGGGCGGCCGTCACGCCAAAAGGTCCGGGGAAGGGGAGGGACGTTGCGCCATGCCGTGCCGGTTAGCGGCTTCGCCCCGGTGAAACAAGGTGGCCCGCCTCACACCCGACCGAACCAGGCCACGATCAGCGACACGGACAGCAGCGACAGCACGGTCGAGACCAGGATGGCGCCCGACGTGTCGGCCGCCCGCCGGTCGTAGAGCTTGGCGAGCATAAAGGGGCCCGTGCCGGTGGGGAGCGCGCTCAGCAGCAGCGCCGCGTGCGACCACAGCACCGGCATCGCGAACAGCTTGAAGGCGAGGAGCGCGGTCAGCGCGGGATGGATCACCAGCTTGAGCCCCACCAGGCGCGCCACGGTGGCGAGGTCGGTGGGTTCGTGCCGCTGGGCCAGGAACAGCCCCACCGTCACCAGTGCGCAGGGGCTCGCGGCGGCGCCGAGCAGGTCCGTGAAGCGCGTGACCGGTTCGGGAAGCGGCAGGCCCGTCAGCGCGTAGGCGGCGCCTAGCACGGGCGACACGATGATCGGGTTGCGCCCGAGCGACCGGGCGAGGCGGGTGCCCACCCGCCGCCAGTCGGTGCCGCCGCCCAGGTCGACTTCGATCAGCGCGACCGCCACCCCGAACAGGGCGCACACCGTGATGAGGCTTGCCACGATCACGGCCGGCAGCCCGGCCGGCCCGAACAGGGCGAGGCCCAGCGGGATGCCCAGAAACCCGGTGTTGCCGTAGGCCGCGTCGAGCCCCTCGATGCTGCGGTCGGCGAGCCGATGCCCCGGCCTGCGGTCGAGCGCGAAGGACAGCGCGAAGGTGAGCGCCGTGGCGCTTCCGAAGGCCAGCGCGAAGCCCGCGTCGCCGAACCCGCGCGCCCGCGCCACGATGGGGAGCAGCAGCGCGGGCAGGGCCAGCCAGACCACGAAGAGGTTGAGGCTTTCGGTCGCGGCCGGCCCCAGGATGCCGGTCCGGCCGCACAGGTAGCCGCACAGGATCAGCGCGAAGACGGGTGCCACAGCCGTGAGGACGAGGTCCACGCCGCCCGGTGCCCCGGTTTCAGCCGTCCTTCTCGGGGTCGTGGCCCCAGTTCATCAGCGAGTGGCGCCAGCGCGAGTCGTGCTTGTTCTCGGCCGGGCCGCTCTGGGCCAGGTGGCGGTGGACGTAGCCCACGACCTTGCGCATGTGGACGTAGTCGTCGTCGGTCAGGTCGGCCTTCGCCTTGCGCTTGATCGCAACGATGCGGTGGCCCTCGTGGTGGCCCACCGCCTCCGCGTCGCCCTCGTGATGCCAGCCGACCGCCTTGCTGTCTTCGGTTTCGAGCCAGCGGTCCAGCGCCGCGGGGGTCATGTTGACGGCGTCCGCGAAGCTCTTGGCGATCGCGGGTTTGTCGAGGTCGTGCGATGGCTTGGGGGGCATGGGGCCGCTCCGGGCAGGTGTGGCGCGACAGGCCGGTCCGGCCTGCCGGAGGTTTATAGGTCGGAGCAGTGGAAAGGGAGCCCTCGCGGGAACGGGATCAGTCGCCGCCGTCCGACCCTCCGCCGCCCGCGTCCGTGCCCGCCGGCCCGTAGCCCGCGAGCGCCGTTCCCGCCAGCGCGGCCTCGCCCGCGAGCGCGAAGGCCAGCACCACCTCGGCGGCCGTGGGCGCCCGCGCGGCCCGGGCGTGCCGCGCCAGGTGCTCGGCCAGGACACGGTCGCCCGCGCCGGTCCGCACGAAGGTCCGGCGAACCGCCGACAGCGTGAGGAGCGCGGTCACGACCGTCAGGACGAGCAGGAAGCCGACGGGCTTGTCGCGCGACAGCCCGACCGCGATCTTCAGGCCGCCCAGGACGACCACCGGCCCGAACAGCATCAGGGCCGTCGTCCGCACGACGTTCGCCGCCCGCGGCCCCAGCACCAGCCCGCGTGCCGCGAGGTCGTCCTGCAACGGCGCCAGCCGGGCCGTGACGTGCTTGAGCAGGTCCTTGCGCGCTTCCAGGCCCGAGCCGCAGCCGCGGAAGCCTTCCAGGTGGTCGGGCAGGTCCGCCCAGGCGGTGCGGACCGCGATGCGGCCGTCCTCGGACAGGGAGGCCGCTCCGGCGTGGAGGAAACCCACCACCACGGCATCCGCGGCCCGCACGGGGCCGCCCGCGAGGTAGGCGAGGCGGATCACGTCCAGGCCGCCACCCGTCCTGGCACGGGGACCGAAGCGCACGTAGGTCCGCACGAACCACGTCCCGGCCAGGGCCGCGACCGCCAGGGTCGCGTAGAGCGTCAGGAACGGACCCGCCGTCCAGTTCAACGGCTCGAAGTCATGCGCCTCGATCCGCGACTAAAGCGCGCGGGCGGCGGCCGTCCAGGCTGTCGGCTCCTCGCCCTCGGGTGTCACGCGGCCGCTCCCCATGCGGTCGCGCGCGGGGGTTGCGCGCGACGGGCTCCGCGTCGCATCTACCAGAGAAAAGCGCGGGCCGCCTCCAGCCGGCGCGCCCCTGGGGAAAGGTCATCACCATGCGATCCTCGACGATGCGACGCCCCGCCGCGCTCGGGCTTTCCACCCTGCTCGCGGCCGCGGTGCTCGCGGCCGGCGCGCCGGCCCTCGCCCAGGAGCTTCAGTCCCCGACGTTCCAACTGGCCACCCCACCCAGCGAACATCCCGCGAAGAAGAAAGTCGCTCCCCGCACCGGGGGTCGCGTCGCGCAACCCGCGCCCAAGGCCGGCGCGTCCACCACCATCCCCATGGACTTCTCGGGCATGGCCCGCAGGGGCGCCGACCTGGACCCCCCGAAAGACACGCCCGACAGCGATGCCGACACCCGTCCCGTCATCCACAACGGCCTGGTGCCGGGCGCGAGCTTCAAGTTCTGAGGCGGCGGGCTGGTCCGAAGGTCGTTCTCGGGACTTGTAGGCTCGGGTTGTCCCGGGAGGAGCGGATGGTTCGGATCGGAACGGCGGTGTTGGCGGCGGTCCTGGCCGCGGTCTCGGTGGGGTCCGCGGCGCACGCGGACGATCCCAACGCGGTCATGGAACAGTTCTTCGCCACCTGGGACCAGGACGCCACCGTGACGCCGCGGGCGGTCGAGACCCTCTACGCCCATCGCGTGCTCTACTACGGGCAGGCACTCACCAACGGCCAGGTCTACGCCAACAAGCTCGCCTTCACCCGCCGCTGGCCCACCCGCCGCTACACCGTGGTGCCCGGGACGGTCGCCAAGAGCTGCGACGGGGCGATGGCGCGCTGCGAGGTGAGCGTGACGCTGGCCTACCGCGCCCGGGACGACAGCCGCGGCGCGACCGCGAGCGGCCTCACGCGCGTGGCCCTGCTGCTGTCGCGCGAGGACGGTCAGTTCAAGATCGTGCGGGAATCCGGCCGCCCGGTGGCGCGGCCCTGATCCCATAGACGCTACCTCACACCGAATTGCCCTGAGCAGACCCTGTTTGCAGACGCCGCCCTTGCGAGCGTGAGCCGAAGCAACGCAGGGGCCCGGGCTCGGGG
>CAXTFJ010000031.1:0-37017 GCA_964243405.1 uncultured Lichenihabitans sp.
AAGTACAAAACAAGAGCCAATAAACCTTCTAAAAGCAGACCTACTAGCCAACGATAAAAGTTAAACCGTTACTGAGAAGCCTCTTCACTTACCAACTATAAAACAAGGCGTGCTGAAGGTTTTAAGCCGCTATCCTGAAAAAGGGTTAAGCGCGCTTGAGATACTAGTCAGACTTCGAATCGAGTTCAGTTTGAACTACGAACGAACTAGTCTCAGCCCTCAACTTTCTCGGCTTAAGAATGAGGGTAAAATTCGGCTTGAACAGGGAAAGTGGTTCCTTGTTACAAAAGAAAACGGCTCAGAGGCGTAAGCCCCTGAACCGTTCTAATTTGGGGACAGCAAGCGCAGAGCGGGACCATCCAAGCCATGCTCTACGGGTGCAACTCCCGTTGTCTCCACCTTTACGGCCACGTAGCTCAACTGGATAGAGCGTGCGGATTCGTACCCCTCAGGTGCCCGTTCGAGTCGGGCCGTGGCCACACTCAATATGTGATTAACCTTCTGCCTTGTCCAGTGGACTAGGCCATCATGGTTTCGGCCCGGTTAGCCCCAATGTCTCGCCACCGTCGTCAACGAACCCGATCCCTTTCGTTTCTAGCGCAGCTCTCATTGCCGCTAGAGTGGCCGGTATTGGAGCCCGCCTTCCTTTCTCGAAGTCACGTACCGTCGACAGGCTCACGCCGGCCGCGGTGGCAAGCTCTTGTTGCCCCCAATCCAGCCACCCCCGCGCGGCCCTCGACTGCTCTGGTAACATGTGCCCGAAATAAGGGTTCTTTTCGTGGTCGTCAACGATTTCTATTGACGCCAACGCGATCCACGCTTATCACTGACGTCAACGAAAAACGTTGGTACTCAGTTGTTGCAACACTTCCTCCTCTCCAAAGCCGCAAGGAGCCTGAGCCTTGCTCGGGTTGCGCGGCTGTCGGACGAGGAAGCCTTCGACACCTTCCGAATGATCCGCTGGACGGCCACCAATGGCGACGCAGTTTGCCCCCGGTGCGCAGAACTTTACATGGAAACTGCCCTACGTGGCAATCGTGAAAGATGGATCAACACACTACGCTTGTCCTGACACTGTTTGCATGGCTTTCCTCGAATATTACGCCTTCGATGCAAAGCCGCCCTCTAAACAAGCAGCAGATAATTACCGATTGCTGGCGAAGAAGACACTACGCGACTTCATTTACACACGAGTTGGCTACCTAAAAACTCCGATAGAGCTTGTCTGGCAGCAATTCCACGACCGAATTGATCTTAATTATGATAATGTCCCGGACGGCTACTTTAGTATATTCAAAGAAACAGCTAGCATACAGCTTGCTTTGATACGTGAAGGTGTTGTTATCGATCACAAGTTTATACCTGACAGTAGCGTTGGAAATCTGTGGGGTAGGCATTGGCGCGAAGAGCGGCTTGGCAATAAGTTCGGTGAGCGTATAGAGTGCGATCACTATTTTCCTAAGCTATATCCTCAGTCAAAATCTAACCCTCAAGGTGTCTGCTGCTACCCAGATGCCGCGCTCGCTTATTTTAAACGTTGGCTACGAGAAATCTACATTGAAACTGGTTTTCCAAAGTATCTGAAAACCAAAGTCAAACACGGAGGTCTGGAAGCTCCAGTCGCAACTGCAGCCATCGAAGCTATAACGTCGTCGCAGAAGCGTTTAGGCCGCTAAGGGCATAGTAGGATCATGTGGCGGTCTCGTAGACTGACAGCCACACCCTCAACCTGCCAACCTTTCCCTCACTTCCGATCTTTCCCCGTTTTCACGCCAGCGTCATGGCTTGCACGATCCGGTAGGCCAGCGCCTTGCGGATCATCGGGTCCGATCCGTCCAGCCCGGTAGCAGCCGCCACCCGCAACGCGAGCTGCCGCGTGTCCAGCGGCCCCTCAGCCTCCAGTGCGGTCCGGCACAGCTTCACAATCTCCCCACGCGGGAACAGGCGCGACGTGTCCATGTAGGCCTTCACGCCGCTGGGATCGGCCGTGGGCTCGAAGATCGCCAGCGTGGCGTTGACGTGGGCTAGGTCGAGCCGGGCTTGCTCCAGGGCCTTCTCATAGCCGAGGATGACACTCTCAATCTGATCGCGCTCCGTGCGGAGGGTGTTGACGATTTGAGGCTCAGACATGAATTGCCAGGAGGAAGTTATGCCTAAACCGCCAGACAACGACGAGCGTACGAGCTCGGAACGGCTCCAAGACATGGTCAATGAAGATATGGGCGTCCTTCCCGATCCGCCCGTCCACGCGCCGATCCACACAGGAACGAAGATCAAGGAGCTGGCATCCAAAGGCCTGAAGGCGCCTTACAAGCTGACCGAATATGAGATGCGGGAACTCTGTGGATCGGTGATGGCCCACATCGAAAGGCGAGAAAAAGGAGAGGCGGAGTAGCATCTGCCAACTAACCTAGACCAACGCTTTGCGTTGGGGTATAACCTTCTAGGTGAGCTTGCTACCTAATACCGGAAGTCTTCCCGTCAATGTCCCTCGAAGGCCACCAGCGAGCGTACCGGCACGCCCAGGTCCTCGATCCTCTTGGCGCCGCCCAGGTTCGGGAGGTCGATCACGAAGCAGGCCGCCGCGACGTCCGCGCCGATCCGCTTGAGCAGCTTGACGGCTCCCTCGGCCGTGCCGCCCGTCGCGATCAGGTCGTCCACGAGCAGCACCCGCTCGCCGGGGCGCACGGCATCCTCGTGCACCTCCATCTCGTCCAGGCCGTATTCGAGCGAATAGGCGATGCTGACGACGGTGTGGGGCAGCTTGCCCTTCTTGCGGATGGGGACGAAGCCCGCCCCGAGCTGGTGCGCCACGGCGCCACCGAGAATGAAGCCGCGCGCCTCCATGCCCGCCACCTTGTCGATACCGGCGCCCTTCCAGGGTTCGACAAGCCGGTCGATCGTGTCGCGGAACGCGGTCGCGTCGCCCAGCAGCGTGGTGATGTCGCGGAACAGAATGCCCGGCTTGGGATAGTCGGGAATGGTGCGGATGGCGGCCTTGATGGCGTCGACGGTCATGCGGGGTCCGGTCGTGAGATGGCGGGATGTCGGGCCCAGGCGGGCTCTGGCGAGCCAGCCTAGGCGGTGAGGACGCGGGCCGCCACGGCGTCCAGCTTCTTGAGCAGCGCCGGGTCGCGGGCCTCGGGAGCCGTGATGAAGGCGTTGTCGAGCGCGCGGTCGCTGCCCACCGGGCAATCCTCGTGCGTTTCGGGGAAGTCGCGGATGAAGCGCGACACCAGCACCGCGGCGGCGGCCGCGTTCTCGCGCACCACCCTGATGACGGCCGCGACGTCCACCGCGCCGTGTTCCGGATGCCAGCAGTCGAAATCCGTCACCATGGCAACCGTGGCGTAGGAGAGCTCGGCCTCCCGGGCGAGCTTCGCCTCGGGCATGGCGGTCATGCCCACCACGTCGTAGCCGAGGCCCTTGTAGGTCAGCGATTCGGCCAGCGAGGAGAATTGCGGACCCTCCATGCAGAGGTAGGTGCCGCCCTTCTTGAACGCGATGCCCTCCGCCGTGGCGGCGTCGGCCAGGCGGGCCTGGAGCAGCGGCGCGATCGGGTGCGCCAACGAGACGTGCACCACGCATCCGTCGCCGAAGAAGGAGCTGTCACGCCCGTGCGTGCGGTCGACGAACTGGTCCACCAGGACGAACAGGCCGGGGTAGAGCTCGGCGCGATAGGAGCCGCAGGCCGACACGGACACGAGGTCCGTCACGCCCGCGCGTTTCAGGGCGTCGATGTTGGCGCGGTAGTTGATCGTGGAGGGCGACAGGCGGTGCCCGCGGCCGTGACGGGGCAGGAAAACGACGTCGCGGCCCGCCAGGCGCCCGCGGCGGAGCGAGTCGGACGGCGTGCCCCAGGGCGTGTCGATCCGCTCTTCCCGCAGGTCCTCGAGCCCCGGCAGGTCGTAGACGCCCGACCCCCCGATGATGCCGATGACAGCCTTGACCATGCCAGATCCGCCCCTGTTGCAGTGCGGGACGCACCATTGCGGCTGATCTGCCGTGATGCAAGGCCCTTGCGGCTCGGGTAAGCTGCCGGGAATGTCCGTGGTTTCGCGATCCCGCGCGGCGTCTGTCCCTGATCGCCGAGCGGATTTGCCGCCGCGCGGAAAACGCGGCTACCGTTCCGAGCGCGCCCGACGGGGCCCGCGCGGAGCTGCCGTCTTGAAAAAGGTCGCTTGGGGCGGGAAACCTGAAGCGGGGCAGGATCGAAGGTCATGCGGAACGGGTGGGTTGGACGCGTCATGAACAGGGATCAGGCAGGGGGCAGCCGCGCGCGGGTGTGCCGGACGATCGCGGTGCCGCTCCTGATGGTGCTCGGCCTCGGCGGGTCGGTCGCCTGGGCCGACCCGATGAACTTCGCCATCGCGCGGGTCGGCACGGATGCCGCCTGCCGCAGCAATTGCGTCGACGTCATCACGGCCGACGGGGAGATCAACAACGACACCGCCGCCCAATTCGTGACCTTCCTGGCCGACAACGTCCACGACCAGGACCTGCGGCCGCTGGTGCTGATCGAGTCGCCCGGCGGCACGGTGCTCGGCGCGATGAAGCTCGGCGCGGTGTTCCGCAAGCTCGGCGCGGCCGTGATGGTCGCGGGTGCCCGGGGAACCGAATCGTCGCGGGCGCTCCACCTCGTCCCGGCCGACTGCCTGTCGGCCTGCGTTTACGCCTTCATGGGCGGCAAGCGCCGCCTGATCCCGCCCGTCAGCCGACTGGGCATCCACCGCATGGTGGTGGACACGCGCTCCACCGATTTCTTCGGCAACGAGGAGGGGGAGCGCGTCTACGGTTCGCCGGCCTTCGTGTCCGCGCTGGCCGACTACACCAAGACCATGGGTGTGAGCCCGGTGGTGATCGCCTATGCCGAACAGATCGCCCCCGAGCAGATCCACATCCTGAGCCGCAACGAGATCCGGCGCTGGCACCTCGGTTCCGAGAAGCCCTGACGGCGAGAACCTCCGTCCACCAGGGATCGCGGACCGGCTTCGGTCAGGACTTCGCCTCGGGAGGGCCGGGTTTGCGCGCGACCACGAAGTAGTTCACGTCGGTGTCGCGGCTGAGTCGCCAGGGTCCGCGCAGGGGATCGAAGACCATCCCGCGCGTGTCCGTCACCTTTAGCCCCGCGCGCCGGATCAGGTCGGCAAATTCCTCGGGCGTCACGAACTGCGTCCAGCTGTGGGTGCCGCGGGGAAGCCACCGCAGCACGTATTCGGCACCCACGATGGCGAGCAGGTAGCTTTTCGCGGTGCGGTTCAGCGTGGAGGCCACGAGCAGGCCGCCCGGCGCGACGAGCGAGGCGACCGTCCCCACGAAGGCGTCACGGTCGGTGACGTGCTCGATCACCTCCATGGCGAGCACGAGATCGAAGTGCTCGCCCGCGGCCGCGACCGTCTCGGCCGTGGTGGCGCGGTAGTCGATCGACAGCTCCGCCCGGCTCGCGTGCAGGCGGGCCGCCGCGATGTTGTTGGCGCCCGGGTCCACCCCCGTGACCCGCGCGCCGAGCCGCGCCAGCGGCTCGCACAGGAGGCCGCCCCCGCAGCCGATGTCGAGCACGCGCAGGCCCGCGAAGGAACCGCCCTCGCGCGCCGCCTCGCCGCGGTGTTCCTCGACCTGGTCGCGCAGGTAGCGCAGGCGCACCGGGTTGATCTCGTGCAGCTTGCCCATGGGGCCGCGCGGGTCCCACCACTCGTCGCCCAGCCGCTCGTAGCGCGCGAGGTCCGCCGCATCGACGCCGGCCAGGCTTTCGGTCGCACCCATCGGCACCCCTCCGTTGACAGCCGCGGGGGCCGCCGTCATCTCTACGCGCCCCGCGGCAGCGGCGCGGACCCGGTCGGCCCGACGCCATCACCCACCACGACAATGGCTCGTCTCGTTCTCAAGTTCGGCGGCACGTCGGTCGCCACCCTCGACCGCATCCGCGCCTCCGCGCTCCACGTCAAGCGGGAGGTCGATGCCGGGCACGAGGTGACGGTCGTGGTGTCCGCCATGGCGGGCAGGACCAATGAGCTCGTGGCCTGGTGCCGCGACGCGTCCCCCCTGCACGACGCGCGCGAGTACGACGCCGTCGTGGCCTCGGGCGAGCAGGTCACGGCCGGGCTGATGGCCATCGTGCTGCAGGGTCTGGGCATTCCGGCGCGCTCCTGGCAGGGCTGGCAGGTCCCGCTCCTCACCTCCGACCAGCACGGGTCGGCCCGCGTGGCCGACCTCGACGGCGCGGACCTCGTCCGCCGCATGAAGGACGGTGGCGAGGTGGCGGTGATCGCCGGCTTCCAAGGCCTCCACAAGGAGACCGGCCGCATCACCACGCTGGGCCGCGGCGGCTCGGACACCAGCGCCGTGGTGATCGCGGCCGCCGTGGGCGCGGACCGCTGCGACATCTACACGGACGTGGACGGCGTCTACACCACCGACCCCCGCATCGTCTCCAAGGCCCGGCGCATGGACCGGGTGGCGTTCGAGGAGATGCTGGAGATGGCCTCCCTCGGCGCCAAGGTGCTGCAGGTCCGCTCCGTCGAGGCCGCGATGGTGCACAAGGTCAAGGTCCTCGTGCGGTCGTCCTTCGACGACCCCGCCACGGCCGGGGGCGGCACGCTGATCTGCGACGAGGAGGACATCATGGAGCAACAGGTCGTCACCGGTATCGCGTTCTCCCGCGACGAGGCGCAGATCACGCTGCGCGGCGTGGCCGACAAGCCGGGCGTCGCGGCCGCGATCTTCGGTCCCCTGGCCGACGCGGGCATCAACGTGGACATGATCATCCAGGTGGTGTCCGACGACACGACGACGACCGACATGACCTTCACGGTGCCCACGAGCGAGTTCGAGCGTGCCAAGGCGATCCTGGGCGGCGCCCGGTCCGCGGTCGGCTTCGGCACCCTGCAGGGGGCCACCGACGTGGTGAAGGTGTCGGCCATCGGCATCGGCATGCGCAGCCACGCGGGCGTCGCGGCCCGCGCCTTCCGGGCGCTCGCCGACAAGGGGATCAACATCCGCGCCATCACGACGTCGGAGATCAAGATCTCCGTGCTCATCGACGCGGCCTACACGGAACTCGCGGTGCGCACCCTGCACACGCTCTACGGCCTCGACGGCGCCTGACGGGCGGCCCTCGACCGAGGGGGTTGCGCGCACCGCTCACTTGCGGCGACTGTCGCGCTTTCGCTATACCCGATGGGTAGGGTTGTGGGCCGCTCAACCGCTCGGCGGGCGTGCGGGGCCTCATGGGATCGAGCTCGATGCGTGGCTCACACGGCGGACCGCGTTTGCTGCTGCGCCGGCTTCGCGAGGTGATGGCGGAGCCGATCGGCGCACAGGCGCGCCTCGACAAGATCGTGGTGCAGATCGCCTTCAATATGGTGGCGGAGGTCTGCTCGGTCTACGTGCTGCACGCCGACCGGCGGCTCGAACTCTACGCCACCGAGGGCCTGAAGCGCGAAGCCGTCCACCTCACCACCATGCGGATGGGCGAGGGGCTGGTCGGCACGATCGCCGCCAAGGCCGAACCCCTGGCCCTCCCCGACGCGCAGGCCCACCCGGCCTTCTCCTACAAGCCCGAAACGGGCGAGGAGATCTACCAGTCCTTCCTCGGCGTGCCGGTGCTGCGGGGCGGCAACACGCTGGGCGTGCTCGTCGTGCAGAACCGGGCGCGCCGCCTCTATTCCGAGGAGGAGATCGAGGTCCTGCAGACCACCGCCATGCTGCTGGCCGAGATGATCGCGGGCGGCGAGCTCGTGTCGCTGTCGCCGGCGGGCTCGGAGGTGCTGCGGCAGTCGCTGACCTTGCGCGGGTCGGTGCTGGCCGACGGCGTCGGCCTCGGCCACGTGGTGCTGCATGAGCCCCGCGTCGTGGTCGACAAGATCGTCGCCGAGAACATCGACGGCGAGATGGACCGCATCGAGGGGGCGATCGCGGCCCTGCGCGAATCGATCGACCGGCTGGTCGACCGCGGCGAGGAGGCGGGACCGGGCGAACACCGCGAGGTGCTGCAGACCTTCCGCATGATCGCGCACGACCGGGGCTGGCTGCGGCGCCTGCGCGAGGCGGTCGCCACGGGGCTGACCGCCGAGGCCGCGGTGGAACGGGTGCAGAACGACACCCGCGCCAAGCTCATGCGGCAGACCGACCCCTACCTGCGCGGCCGGTTGCACGACCTCGACGAACTCGCCAACCGCCTGCTGCACCAGCTCACCGGCCAGAGCCTGGTGATGTCCAACGAGCTGATGACCGAGAACGCGGTGCTGGTCGCGCGCGCCATGGGGCCCGCGGCCTTGCTCGACTACGACCGCGCGAAGCTGCGCGGCCTCGTGCTGGAGGACGGCGGAACCACGAGCCACGTCGCCATCGTGGCCCGCGCGCTCGGCATCCCGGCGGTGGGCGACGTGCCCAACGTGACGAGCCTCGTCGAGCCTGGCGACGCCATCATCGTGGACGGCGGCACGGGCCAGGTGGAGGTGCGGCCCGCGCCCGACGTCGAGGCCGCCTACGCCGAGAAGGCCCGCCTGCGCGCGCGCCGCCAGGAGCAGTACCGCAGCCACCGCGACGACCCCGCGGTGTCGGCCGACGGCGTCGCGGTCGGCCTGCACATGAATGCCGGGCTGCTGCTCGACCTGCCGCACGTGGTGGAAACGGGCGCGGCCTCCATCGGCCTGTTCCGCACCGAGCTCCTGTTCATGGTGGCGCCCAAGTTCCCGCGGCCCGCCCAGCAATACGCTCTCTACAAAGGCGTGATGGACAGCGTGCGCGACCGGCCGGTGACCTTCCGCACGCTCGACATCGGCGGCGACAAGGTGCTGCCCTACATGGAGCGGCTTGAGGAGCAGAACCCGGCGCTCGGCTGGCGGGCGCTGCGCATCGGGCTGGACCGTCCGGCGCTGCTGCGGTCCCAGCTCCGCGCCATGCTCCGGGCGGGGGCGGGCCGCGAGGTGCGGATCATGTTTCCCATGGTGGCGCAGGCGGCCGAGTTCGATGAGGCCAAGGCGCTGGTGATGCGCGAGGTCGAGCACCTGACCCGCCACGACCATCCCCTGCCGACCGACATCAAGCTCGGGGCCATGGTCGAGGTCCCCGCGCTGCTCTGGCAGCTCGACGAGATCACGGAGCGCGTCGACTTCCTGTCGGTGGGGTCCAACGACCTCATGCAGTACCTGTTCGCGGCGGACCGCGACAACAAGCGCGTGTCGGGCCGCTTCGATACCCTGTCGCCACCCATGCTGCGCGCCCTGCGCTCCATCGCGGCGGTGGGCGCCGCGCGCGGCAAGCCCGTGACGCTCTGCGGCGAGATGGCGGGGCAGCCCATCAGCGCCATGGCGCTGATCGGACTGGGCTACCGCGGCCTGTCGATGGCGCCGTCCTCCATCGGTCCCGTCAAGGCCATGCTGCTGGCGCTCGACTGCGGCGCGCTGACCCGCTTCCTGGCCGACCTGCTCGCGGCGACCGACGGGCGCACGAGCCTGCGCGGGCCGCTGGAAGACTTCGCGGCGCGCCACGCCATTCCCCTCTGACCGCCGTCGCAACCCGTTCCAAGGCCCGATGCTTCCCCACGCCAAACTCGATCTCGTCCTGCGCCGCCACGAGGAGGTGTCGGCGCGCCTGGCCGAGGGGGCCGACGCGGCCACCTTCGTGGCCCTGTCGCGGGAACTTGCCGACACGGACGACCTCGTCAGCGAGATCCGCGCCCACCGCGCCCAGCGGGCCGAGCTCGACGGCCTCGACGCCATGCTGGCCGAGCCCGCGCTGGACGCCGAGATGCGGGAGCTCGCGACCGGGGAGCGGGGGGAGGCTGCCGAGCGCCTGGCCGAGCTGGAGCGGGCCATCCGGCTCGCCCTGCTGCCGAAGGATGCCGCCGACGAGGGTGGCGCAATCCTCGAGATCCGTGCCGGGACGGGCGGCGACGAGGCGGCGCTGTTCGCGGGCGACCTGTTCCGCATGTACGGCCGCTACGCCGAGCTGCACCGCTGGAAGCTCGACGTGCTGTCGGTCAGCGAGGGAACGGCGGGCGGCTACAAGGAGATCGTGGCCGAGGTCGCGGGCCGGGGCGTCTTCGCCAAGCTGAAGTTCGAGAGCGGCGTGCACCGCGTGCAGCGGGTGCCCGACACGGAAACGCAGGGGCGCATCCACACCTCGGCCGCCACCGTGGCGGTGCTGCCCGAGGCCACCGACGTGGACGTCGACATCAACGAGAGCGACCTCAAGATCGATACCATGCGGGCGCAGGGGGCGGGCGGGCAGCACGTCAACAAGACCGAATCGGCGATCCGCCTCACCCACCTGCCGACCGGCACGGTGGTGTTCATGCAGGAGGAACGCTCGCAGCACCGCAACCGGCAGAAGGCCATGGCGGTGCTGAAGGCACGCATCTTCGACCAGCGGCGCCAGAAGCTCGACGGCGAGCGGGCCGCCGACCGCAAGGCGCAGGTCGGCTCGGGCGACCGCTCGGAGCGGATCAGGACCTACAACTTCCCGCAGGGGAGGCTGACGGACCACCGCATCAGCCTGACGCTCTACAAGCTCGACAAGGTGATGGCGGGCGAGGCGCTCGACGAGGTGATCGACGCGCTGACGACCGAGCATCAGGCAGCCGCGCTGGCCGCGATCGAGGCGGAAGGCTGAGCCGATCCGCCTCGCCACGGGGCGATCGGATCGGCTACAAGGCGCGATGCCCGGATGACCATTGACCGGAAGGCGTAAGGAGCAACGATGACGGTTCGATCCCTGTGCGGCTGGGCCGTGCTGTCCCTCGCGCTTGGCTGTCCGGCGGCGGCGGCACCGGCGACGCCGGAGGAGGCGCAACGCCTCACCGACCTGTTCCAGCGCTACGTCGGCAAGCCCGCGGCCGGGCAGCCGAGCGCCGTCACCGTGACGCCCGCCGGCGAGTCCTACCGCGCGGACCTCGACCTGACCCGGCTCGCGGCCCCGCTCCGCACGTTCGGGTTCAACATCGCGGCCACCACGACGCTCGCCGCGACCCTGACGCCGCAGGCGGACGGAGCCTGGCGCGTGCAGGCCGACGGATTCCCGGCCCTGGCCTTCACCAAGGACGACCAGACCACCACGCTGAAATACGAGGGCTACAAGGTCGACGGCGTCTTCGATCCCAAGCTGGAAGCCGTGCGCAGCGCGACCAGCACGCTGAGCGGCCTCACGGCTGGATCGGTCGCGCCCCAGGCGTCCAGCCAGCAGCACTACACCGCCCAGGTCACCAGCCGGCAGACCGGTCACGATGCGGGCGACGGCAGCGTCGATACCGAGATGCACCAGACCGCCGCCGACCTCACCTACGCGATGTCGACGCAGGCCGGTTCGGCCAAGGACGCCAACGGGACCGTCACCTTCCTTCTCAACGCCAAGGCGGCCAGCGCCAGCACCGACACGGCCCTGTCGCACATCTCCATGACCTCGCTGATGGACCTTTGGGCCTTCCTGGTCGCGCATCCGTCCAAGCCGGCCCTGATCGCCGACCAGGCCGGCCTGAAGGCCCTGCTCCTGGCGACGTTGAAGGCTGATCCGCACGGGTCCTCGGCGGCCGAGGTGCAGCAACTCGCCGTGACCACGCCGGTCGGGCCGGTCGCGGTCGACCACATCAACGAGCGCTTCGAATTCGGCGATAAGGCGAGCGGCAGGGCCAGTTTCGGGCTGCACTACGCGGGGCTCCGGGTTCCGGCCGACCAGCTTCCCCCCTGGGCCGTGGGGCTGGTGCCCACCGCCCTCGACCTCGACCTCGCGGTCGGGCCGTTCCACGTCAACGACGGGCTCAGCAAGGCGGTGACCGACCTCGACCTTTCGGCCGACAAGCCGCTCCCCGACGCGCAGGCCGCCGACGTGATGCTTGCCATGGGGGGCCCCGGCGCCCTGACGGTGACGCTCGCGCCGACGACCATCACCAGCGCGATGATGACCGTGCGGGCGCAGGCGTCCTTGCGCATGGGCCCGGGCAACCAGCCGATCGGCCGGGCGACCGTCACGGCCTCGGGGCTCGACGAGGCCTTGAGCAAGCTGAACGGCAGTTCGCAGGATGATCCCACCGCCGCCCAGGTCGCGGCCGTGCTGACCCTCGCCAAGCAGGTCGGCAAGGCCGCCGGCCCGGGGCTCTACAGCTGGACCCTGGATGCCGAAGCCGGCAAGCCCGTGACCGTCAACGGCACGCCGCTGCCGGGAGCCGCGCCCGACGGCGACGCGACCGATCCGGACCCGTCGACCGAGCCCTGACCGGGCGGACGCTCAGGACGCCGCGTCCCGCATCAGGCTCGGGACGTCGTGACGCGGCATCAGGCCCTGCCGCATGAGGGCGCGCCGCATCGGCCGCACCCGCGACAGGGCCGCCATTCCGATCCCGCGCAGGGCGTCGATCGGCAGGACGGGCGACAGCAGCGCCCGGTTGAGGGCGTCGACCCCGGCGGCGCGCAGGGCGATGTCGCCGCTCCTGGCGCGCGCGTAACGGTCGAGGACGCGGGGTGACCCGACATCGACACCCGCCCGATGCGCGTCGCCGATCACGTCCGCCAGGGCTGCCGCGTCGCGCAGGCTGAGGTTCAGGCCCTGCGCGCCGATGGGCGGCAGCGCGTGGGCGGCCTCGCCCGCGAGCACCAGGCGGGGCGCCGTGAGACGCGTCGCGACCAGGCGCCGGATGGGAAACCGGCCCACCGTGCCCGCGACCTGGACGCGTCCGAGCAGCGACCGGGACTGCCGCTCCACCTCGGCGTCGAGCATCTCGCGTTCAAGTGCGAGGCGGCGGTCGGCCTCGGCGGGGGCCATGACCCAGACCAGGCTCGACCGGTTCGGGGCGGCATCAGTTCCGGGAAGCGGCACCAGCGTACACGGGCCTTCGCGGGTGTGGAACTCGGTCGAGGTGTCACCGTGCGGCACCTCGTGGTGAAGCAGGGCCGTGAGGGCCACCTGCGGGTAGTCGTCCTCACGCGTCGCGATGCCGGCCGCGGCGCGCGCGGTGGAGCGAGCCCCGTCCGCCGCCACCAGCAGGCTGGCCTCCAAGGAACCCCCATCGACGGTTCGCACGAGGACATGGTCCCGCCCCGCCGCGAACGACGTGAGGAGCGCGTCGCCGCGGGTGAGGTGCGGCACCAGATCCGCCTCGGCCGCGAGCGCCGCCACGAGGTCGGCGTTCTCGACGTTGTGACCGAAGGCGGGCAGCCCGATCTCGCGGGCCTGGAAATCGATCGGCGGCTGCCGGAACAGCGAGGGCGTGTCGTCCACGAGCCGCATGGTGGCGAGCGGCGCAGTGCGGCCGGCCAGGCGCGCCCAGACGCCCAGCGCGGTCAGCATCCGGACGGAGCCGTCCAGCAGCGCCACCGTGCGCCCGTTGCGCGCGGTGGGCGGGGGACCCAGCAGCCTCACGCCGAGCCCGGCCCGCGCGAGCGCGAGGGCCAGGGCCAAACCGACCACGCCCGCGCCCGCCACCGCGACATCGACCCGCTTCTCGGCCGGATTGCTCGACCTGTTTTCCATAGGTCGGAGATAGGCGCGCGGGCCGGCTCGGCGAGGGTGGACGAGGTCGCGGGGCCCGGCGGGGCTGGTGCGCGGGGATCGGATCATGGATAAGCGGGCAGGCGCCGTTCGGGGGCGACCTTCACGGGCGATCCGGCTTGGCACTCGCATTCTTCGACTGGGCGTTCACGCCCGCGGGCTGGGTCGCGCTCCTGACCCTCACCGCCATGGAAGTCGTGCTCGGGGTCGACAACGTCGTCTTCCTGTCGCTGATCAGCGCCCGGCTGCCGGAGCGGCAGGCCCGCTGGGCCCGGCTGCTCGGGCTGCTGCTCGCCTTCGTGTTCCGGGTCACCTGCCTGACCGGCCTTACCTGGCTGATCGCGCTGACCCGGCCCGTCGTCACCCTGGCGGGGCGCGGCGTGTCGTGGCGCGACCTCATCCTGGGCGCCGCGGGCCTGTTCCTCATCGCGCAAGCCACGATCGAACTGCACCGCGAGGTGGAGGAGGACCCCGAGGACGAGGTGCGGTCCGCGCCCCGCGCGTTCGGGATCGTGATCGTCAACATCGCGGTGATGGACCTGATCTTCTCGATCGACAGCATCCTGACCGCCATCGGCATGGCCAAGGACCTCCCCGTCATGGTGGTCGCCATCGTGCTGTCGCTGCTCGCCATGTATCTCGCGGCCGGCTCCGTCGCGGGCTTCATCAAGGCCCACCCGACCGCCAAGGTCCTGGCGCTCAGCTTCCTCGTGCTGATCGGCTTCTCGCTGGTCGCGGAGGGGTCGGGATACGACATTCCGCGCGGCTACCTTTACGCCGCCATGGGCTTCTCGGCGGCGGTCGAGGGACTCAACACGGTGATCCGCAAGCGGAAGCGCGCCGCTCGGGCCGTGCCGGCACCCGACCGGCCGCGGTCCTGACGCGTTGCCTTGTGGCGAAAAAACAACGTAGATGAGGCCAAGAAGCCGCCCACGAAAGACGCCGACGCACAGTGATCGTAACCGACGACCACGACCGGGAGGACAGGCCGGAGCCCGACCGCACCGCGGGCGCGTCGGGACGCGTCTACGCGGCGCTCGACCTCGGGACGAATAACTGCCGCCTTCTCGTCGCGCGCCCGTCCTCGGACAGCTTCCGCGTGATCGACTCCTTCTCCCGCATCGTCCGGCTGGGCGAAGGCGTCGCGCGCACCGGGGCGCTGAGCGACGCCGCGATCGAGCGCACGATCGAGGCCCTTACGGTGTGCCGGGCCAAGATCGACGCGCGGAGCGCCACCCGCCTGAGGCTGATCGCGACCGAAGCCTGCCGCGCCGCCCGCAACGGTCCCGCCTTCATCGCGCGCGTCGCGGCCGAGACCGGGCTCGCGCTCGAGGTCGTGGACCGCGAAACCGAGGCCGGTCTGGCGATGGCGGGCTGCGCGGCCCTGGCCGACGAGGAGGCCGAGGGCGTGCTGCTGTTCGACATCGGCGGCGGGTCGTCCGAGGTGGTGTGGCTGGCCCGCGAAGGGCCGCGCGACGCGTCGTCCCCGCCGAGCGGTCGCCTGTCCGCCTGGACGTCGCTGCGCCTCGGTGTGGTGACCCTGGCCGAAGCCTTCGGCGGGCGGGTCGTGACCGATGCCGTGTTCGAGGCCATGGTGGTCCACGTCGCGGCCGAACTGGCCGAGTTCGCGGCCAGGACGGGCGGCGAACGCCGCTGCGGGCGCTTCCACCTGCTGGGCACGTCCGGAACGGTCACGACGCTCGCGGGCGTCCACCTCGGCCTGTCGCGCTACGACCGCCGCCGCATCGACGGGCTGTGGATGTCGGAGGAGGACGTCGATTGCGCCATCGCGCGCCTGCGCGCGATGAGTTTCGAGCACCGCGCCGCGCACGGTTGCATCGGGCCCGACCGGGCCGACCTGGTGCTGGCCGGCTGCGCGATCTTCGAGGCGATCCGGCGCGCCTTCCCGTCCGACCGCGTCCGCATCGCGGACCGCGGTCTGCGGGAGGGCCTGCTCATCACCATGATGCGCGCGGACGGCGTCTGGTGCCGCGACGAGCGGCCGTCGTGACGACCGGTGGCGCGGGAGGACCGCCGGGCGGCCGGGAAGGCGGGCGCTCGCTCAAGACCCGGGTGAAGACGGCGCGCAAGCGCTCGCTGTCGTCGACGCTCTGGCTGTCGCGGCAGCTCAACGATCCCTACGTGGCGCAGGCCAAGCGGGACGGCTACCGCTCGCGGGCGGCCTACAAGCTGATCGAGATCGACGACAAGTACCGGCTGCTGCGGCCCGGCCAGCGCGTGATGGACCTGGGCGCCGCGCCCGGCGGCTGGTCGCAGGTGGCCGCCAAACGGGTGGGCGCGGACGGCGCCAGGGGCCGCGTGGTGGCGATCGACCTGCTGCCCATGGAGCCCGTGGCCGGCGTCGAGTTCACGCAGATGAACTTCCTCGACGAGGACGCGCCCGCGCGCCTGGTCGCCGCCCTGGGCGGTCCTGCCGACGCCGTGCTGTCCGACATGGCCGCCAACGCCGTGGGTCACAAGAAGACCGACCATCTGAAGATCGTGGCGCTCGTTGAACTCGCGGCCGACTTCGCCCGGCGCGTGCTGGCGCCCGGCGGTTTCTTCCTCGCCAAAGTCATCCAGGGCGGTACGGAGGGCGTGCTGCTGGCCGAGCTCAAGCGCGACTTCGCGACCGTACGCCACGTCAAGCCGCAGGCGAGCCGCGCCGATTCGGCGGAACTCTACGTGCTGGCGACCGGATTCCGGGGTGGGCCCCGGCCGGGAGAGACCGTCGGCTCCGATGAAACGTAGCCCGGCCTAGCGGCTCGGCGCCACGGGTGAAGCGGCGGCCGCAGCGGCGGCGCCTCCGGTGACGCCGCTCCCGGCGGCTACGCCCCCGGCGGCTCCCGGGCCCTGGCGCCGCGTCAGCGCTTCGGCCGCCCGGGGCGACAGCCGCGCGAAAACCAGCGCGGAGGCCGCCGACACGGCCGCGACCGCGAAGAAAGCCGCGCCGAAATCCTGCGTGCGCAAGGCCGGGTCGCCGTGCAGCAACCTCGACGCCTCGATGATCCCGGCCCCCGCCGCCACGCCCGTCGACAGCGACAATTGCTGCATCACCGACACGAAGCTCGTGGCCCGGCTCATCGCGGCCTGCTCGATGTCCGCGTAGGCGATGGCATTGATGCTGGTGAACTGCAGCGACCGGAAGAAACCGCCGCCGAGCAGCAGCGCGAACATCAGCCACCACGGCGTCGACGCCGTGAAGGCCCCGTAGCTGCCCAGAAAGGCCGCGCTCACCAGCGCGTTGACGATCAGCACGCGGCGGAACCCGAAGCGGTCGAGGATGCGCTGCGCCGTGGCCTTCATCAGCAACGCTCCCGCGGCCGCCGCGAAGGTGAGGCAGCCGGACTGGAACGGCGAGAGGCCGAAGCCGAGCTGCAGCATCAGCGGCAGCAGGAAGGGCAGGGCGCCGATGCCGAGGCGGAACAGGAACCCGCCCGCGACGCTGGCGGTGAAGGTGGGGATGCGGAGCAGGCCGAGGTCGAGGATCGGGTGCGGGGTCCGGCGCGCGTGCCAGCCGTAGAGGACCAGCGAAGCCGCTCCGCCGACGATCAGTCCCGCGTCGACCGCGGGCGTCACGAAGCTCCGCCCCGCCGCCGTCAACCCGAACATCAGGCCGGAGAAGCCCAGCGCCGTCAGCACGAAGCCGAGGATGTCCAGGGGCCGCGGATGCTCCTCCTTCACGTCGGCGATGAACAGCGTCGCGAGCGTGATGCCGAGCAGGCCCACGGGCACGTTGATCCAGAAGATCCAGCGCCAGTGGAAGTAGGTCGTGATGAAGCCCCCGAGCGGCGGCCCGAGGATCGGCCCGACCAGGGCCGGCATGGTGAGGTAGGCCAGGGCTTGCACGATCTCGTGGCGCGGCACCGAGCGCAGCAGCACGAGCCGCCCCACCGGCACCATCATGGCGCCGCCGAGCCCCTGGAACACCCGCGCGGCCACGAAGCCCGTCAGGCTCGACGAGAAGCCGCACAGCACCGACCCCAAGGTGAACACCACGATGGCCGCGCGAAACACGCGCCGGGCGCCGAACCGGTCCGCGGCCCAGCCGCTCGCGGGGATGAACACCGCGAGGCTGAGCAGGTAGGAGGTCATCGCCAGCTTGAGGGCGATCGGGTCCTCGTGCAGGTCGGCCGCGATGGCGGGCAGCGAGGTCGCGAGCACCGTGCTGTCGAGGTTCTCCATGAACAGCGCGCAGGCGATGATCAGCGGGGTGAGCAGGCGAGGGGGCAAGCGCGTGGTCCAGGGTTCCCGGGGCTGAGCTAGGCCGCGGACGGGGCGGGGGCAAGGCGGACCCGGACGCTTTAACCAAGGGTTGCAACTTCCGGCAAATTTCCCCGGCGGAACGGGCGGGAAAACTGGTGTCCGAGCCGAAGGCGCGGCACGGTCCCGCGGTGGATTTCAGGGGGATCACACCATGCGTTTTGTTTTCGGCTTGTTCGCGCTCGCGCTCGGGATTGCGGCCTCGCCCGCCTTCGCCCGCGACTGTACCTTCGAGAATTTTGGTGCGGTGCCAGGAGTCGACCTCAACCTCCAATGGGCCGCGCGGAGCGGGCACTCCTGTGTCCTCAACCTCAAGGTGGGCGCGCGCGCCGACAACACGAGCATCGCGGTGGTCCAGCAGGCCGCTCACGGCACGGCCGGGACGCCCACGCCGCTCAGCATAAGCTACGTATCGCGGCCGGGGTTCGTCGGTCGCGACAGCTTCGTCATCGAGAGTACCGCGGAAGTCATGTCCCGCATCGTGATACGCGGGACCGCTCACTGGACGATCAACGTGAACGTCACACCCTGAAGGGATTGGGTTGAAGAGCGTAAAGGAGCGCGTTTCCACCGCCTTCCCACGCGCCCGCCGCCGTGCTACGCGCCACTGCCAACTCTGGTGCGCCGCAACACGCTTCGCGGACGTACCTTCACCGCCGCGTCGCGCGCCCGTGCGACGCTCGGCGTCCGTTCCTGGAGCTGGCCCATGACCCCGATCCCGCACCCGCAGTTTCCTGAAGCACTGACCTTCGACGACGTGCTGCTGGTGCCCGGGCCGTCCGCCGTCATGCCCGGCCAGGTCGATGTCCGCACGCGGCTGACCCGCACCATCGACCTCAACCTGCCGCTGATCTCGTCCGCCATGGACACGGTCACCGAGGCGCGGCTCGCCATCACCATGGCGCAGGCGGGCGGCCTGGGGGTCATCCACCGCAACCTCGATCCCGAGATGCAGGCCGAGGAGGTCCGCAAGGTCAAGCGCTACGAGAGCGGCATGGTGGTCAACCCCATTACGCTCAACGCGGACGCGACGCTCGCCGACGCCTTCGCGCTCATGCGCCGGCACAATATTTCGGGGATCCCCGTGGTGGAGCCGGGCGCCTCCACCAACAAGCCCGCGCCGCTGGTGGGCATCCTCACCAACCGCGACGTCCGCTTCGCGGCCGATTCGAGCCAGCCCATCTCCGAGCTGATGACGCGCGAGGTCGTGACCGTGCCGGAGGGGGTCAAGCCCGACGAGGCCAGGCGCCTGCTCCACCAGCACCGCATCGAGAAGCTCGTGGTGGTGGACGAGGACGGCCGCTGCGTGGGCCTGCTCACCGTCAAGGACATGGAAAAGGCGACGCTGTTTCCCAGCGCCTGCAAGGACGCCGAAGGACGCCTGCGGGTCGCGGCGGCCTCCACGGTGGGCGACAAGGGCTTCGACCGCTCGGTGCAGCTCATGGATGCCGGCGTCGATTGCATCGTGGTCGACACGGCGCACGGCCATTCCGACCAGGTGCTCGACCAGGTGGGCCGGCTGAAGCGGCACTCCAACAAGGTCGCGATCATCGCCGGCAACGTGGCGACCGCGGACGGCGCCCGGGCGCTGATCGACGCGGGCGCCGACGCCATCAAGGTCGGCATCGGGCCGGGCTCGATCTGCACCACCCGCATCGTGGCGGGCGTGGGCGTGCCGCAACTCACCGCCATCCTGGCCGCCGCCGAGGTGGCGCGGCGGCACGACACGCCGGTGATCGGCGACGGCGGCATCAAGTATTCGGGGGACTTCGCCAAGGCCATCGCGGCGGGCGCCGAATGCGTGATGATCGGCTCGCTGCTGGCGGGCACGGACGAGAGCCCCGGCGAGGTGTTCCTCTACCAGGGCCGCTCGTTCAAGAGCTACCGCGGCATGGGTTCGGTGGGCGCCATGGCCCGGGGCTCGGCCGACCGCTACTTCCAGCAGGAGGTCAGGGACACGATGAAGCTGGTGCCCGAGGGCATCGAGGGGCAGGTGCCCTACCGCGGCCCGGCGTCCAGCATCCTGCACCAGCTCGGCGGCGGCCTGCGGGCCGCCATGGGCTACGTGGGCGCGGCCTCCATCGCCGAGTTCCAGGCCAAGGCGCAATTCGTCCGCATCACCGGCGCGGGCCTGCGCGAGAGCCATGTCCACGACGTGTCGATCACCCGCGAGAGCCCGAACTACGCCACGGGGATCTGACGCCACCCATGGAGTGGTCGGACGAGGCCGTGGTGCTCGCCACGCGGCGGCACGGCGAGACCGGCGTCATCCTGGAAGCCCTGACCCGCGCCCATGGCCGACACCTGGGACTGGTGCACGGCGGCCGGTCGCGCCGGATGCGCCCGTGCCTGCAGCCGGGCAACGGGGTGGCGGTTACCTGGCAATCGCGGATCGAGGAGCAGCTCGGCACCTTCGCGGTCGAGCCGCGGGAGATGAGGGCCGCGCGCGTGATCGGCTCGGCCCCGGCGCTGCACGCCGTCAACTACCTGTGCGTGCTGATGCACCTGTTGCCGGAGCGCGAGCCGCATCCGGACCTCTACGCGCGCACCGCGGCCATCCTCGACGCGATCGACGATCCGGCCGCGATCCCCGCCCAGATGGTGCGGCTCGAACTCGCGACGCTCGGCCATCTCGGCTTCGGTCTGGACCTCGCCCGCTGCGCCGCGACGGGGACGACGGAGGACCTCGCCTACGTGTCGCCCAAGTCCGGGCGGGCCGTCTGCCGCGAGGCGGGCGAACCCTACCGCGACCGCATGCTGCCGTTTCCGGCCTTCCTTCGGAGCGAAGGTGGAGAAGCTAATCTCGCCGACCTCGCGGCCGGCTTTCGCCTGCTCGATTTCTTTCTGCGGCGCGACGTCTTCGCGCCGCGCGGCATCGGTGGGGGAGAGGCGCGGAGCGCCTACCTGCGCGCCTGCGGGCTGACCGACCCTCAGTCCAGCGTGGAACAGACGCCTGGACCGCGCACGCCGTAGCCTCCGCCTTCGGGTGCCCGCACGTGGGCGCAGGCGACCAGGCTCGCGGCGACGTGATTCGTGGCGCTCTCGGCCGACGGCATCATGATCGCGACGCCGATCAGCGTCGCCAAAACGAGGCCGATGCCGGAAATCAGACCGTAGAGGGCTTTGTTCTTCATGGTCGTCTCGATGGTTGGACGCTAAACCGCCAGCTTGGCTTTATGTTGCATGGTGGAACGAGTGTGTTCGGTCGGGGTCACCCGCGCCCCGAGCGACTTCCCGTCTAGAATCACCCGTCCGCCCTCGCTAGTGCGGGCGCGCCACACCGTTGCGGTCCGCCGCTGGTGTCCCGCGCCCGGCCCGACTAAAGGCTGACAATGGTTAAGACTCCCGCCCCCCCGGTGCCGCCCGTTCCCGCGGAACCCATCCTGGTCGACCTGCGCGCGGCGCTGGAGGAGCGCTACCTCGCCTACGCGCTCTCCACCATCATGGGCCGCGCGCTGCCCGACGCGCGCGACGGGCTGAAGCCGGTCCACCGCCGCATCCTCTACGGCATGCAGGTCCTGCGGCTCGATCCCGCCGCGGCCTTCAAGAAGTGCGCGAAGATCGTGGGCGACGTGATGGGCGACTTCCATCCGCACGGAGACCAGGCGATCTACGACGCGCTGGTGCGCCTCGCGCAGGACTTCTCGTCGCGCTACCCGCTGGTCGACGGGCAGGGCAATTTCGGCAACATCGATGGCGACCCGGCCGCCGCCTACCGCTACACGGAAGCCCGCCTCACCTCGATCGCCAAGCTCCTGCTGGACGGCATCGACGAGGACGCGATCGATTTTCGCGACAATTACTCCGGCGACAAGCAGGAGCCGGTGGTCCTGCCCGCCGCCTTCCCCAACCTGCTCGCCAACGGCGCGCAGGGGATCGCGGTGGGCATGGCGACCTCCATCCCACCCCACAACCTCGCCGAACTGTGCGACGCGGCGCTCTACCTGATTGCCCGTCCCGAAGCGGGCGCGGAGCAGTTGGCGACCTTCGTGCCGGGACCGGACTTTCCCACGGGCGGCATCATCGTGGACTCCTCCGCCGCGATCGTGGAGGCCTACCGGACGGGCCGCGGCGCCTTCCGGGTGCGGGCCCGCTGGACGCGCGAGGACACCGGCCGCTCCTGGGCGGTCGTCATCACCGAAATCCCCTTCGGGGTGCAGAAGTCGCGGCTGATCGAGAAGCTCGCGGACCTGATCAACGAGAAGAAGCTGCCGCTGGTTGCCGACGTGCGCGACGAATCGACGGAGGACGTGCGCGTCGTCATCGAGCCGCGCGCGAAAACCGTGCAGCCGGCCGTGATGATGGAAAGCCTGTACCGGCTGACCGAGCTCGAAGCCCGCGTGCCGCTCAACATGAACGTGCTCGTGGACGGCGTCGTGCCCCGCGTGATCGGCCTGCCCGAGGCGCTCCGGCAGTGGCTGGACCACCGTCGCACCGTGCTGCGCCGCCGCTCGCTCCACCGCCGCGCCGAGATCGAGCACCGGCTCGAAGACCTGGCCGGCATGCTGGTGGCCTACCTCAACCTCGACGAGGTGATCCGCATCATCCGCGAGGAGGACGAGCCCAAGGACGTGCTGAAGGTCCGCTTCGAGATGTCGGACGTGCAGGCCAACTACGTGCTCGACACTCGCCTGCGCAGCCTGCGCCGCCTGGAGGAGATGCAGCTCCGCGCCGAGCACGACGCGCTCACCCGGGAGCGGGAGGGGCTGCAGCGCCTGCTGGACGACCCCACGCAGCAGTGGAAGGCCATCCAGGCGCAGATCCGCGACGTGAAGCGCAAGTACGGCGCCGACACGGCCCTTGGCCGCAGGCGCACCAGCTTCGAGGCCCTGCCCGACATCCACGAGGCCGCGCTGACGGAAGCCATGGTCGAGCGCGAGCCCGTGACCGTGGTGCTGTCGCGCATGGGCTGGGTGCGGGCGCTGAAGGGCCACGTGACCGACCTCGGCACCCTGGCGTTCAAGGGCGACGATGCGCTGCACCTGTCGTTCCTGACCGAGAGCACCGCCAAGCTGCTCGTGCTGGCGAGCGACGGCCAGGTGTTCACGCTCGACGCCGCCAAGCTGCCCGGCGGCCGCGGCACGGGGGAGCCCATCCGCCTGCTCGCCGACCTCGCCGACGGCGCGGACGTGGTCACCGTCCTCCCCTACCGGGCGGGGACGCGATTGCTGCTGCTCGCCTCCGACGGCCGCGGCTTCTCGGTGTCGCAGGACGACATGATGAGCGCCACGCGCAAGGGCAGGGCCGTCATGGGGCTCGATCCCGGTGCCAGGCTGGTGGGGGCCGTGCCGGCCGAGGGGGACCACGTGGCCGTGGTGGGGCAGAACCGCAAGCTGCTGGTCTTCCCGCTCGACCAGGTCCCCCACCTCGCGCGCGGCAAGGGCATGCGGCTGCAACGCTACAAGGACGGCGGGCTGTCGGATGCCAAGGTGTTCACTCTGGCCCAGGGCCTGACGTGGCGCGACACCTCGGGGCGGACCTGGACGGTGGCGCCGGCCGAGTTGCGCGAGTGGATCGGCGCCCGGGCGGAGGCGGGCCGCCTGCCGCCCAAGGGGTTCCCCAAGACGAACCGGTTCGACGGCTGACATCTGCGGCCTTTGTGCCCTTCTCCCGCCTGCGGGAGAAGGGCGAGACCCGCATCCGGCCCGAGATGGGCGAACGGAGGACGAGCGGTGCGGTGACGGGCGGCGTGGAACGCCCTAGTCTAGCCGACCGTCACCCGCAGTCGGCTCCGACCATGAAGTGTTCCATCGACATCGAATGTACCCCCGAGGAGGCGCGCACCTTCTTAGGCTTGCCCGACCTGCAGCCCATGCAGGCCCGCCTCATGGCCGAGATGGAGCGCCGCATGCTCGCCGAGGTGGACCGCTTCTCGCCCGAGGCGATGATGAAGACCTGGCTGTCGCTCGCGCCGCAGTCATCGGAGCAGATGCAGGACTGGATGGCGCGGCTGTTCCAGGGCGGCACGACGCGAAGCTGATCCCGCCGAGCCTCACCCGGTCGCTTTCTTCTTTCCCCCGACGGCGAAGGGTGCAGAATGCCTGGGCCACGGCGGAGCGACCGATCAACGGCGCCCGCCCGGACCACGAGGGAGGACACCCGTGCCGGCATCCGTACCGACCCCGCGCCTCGGGCGCATCCAGGTCGTCTCGCTCGGCCTGCTCGTCGCGGCGGGCGTTCTCAACTACGTCGATCGTGCCACGCTGGCCGTCGCCAACCCGCTCATCCGGCAGGACCTTGACCTGTCCGCCGCCGACATGGGCCTGCTGCTGTCGGCCTTCCTGTGGGCCTACGCCTTCGCCCAACTCCCCGCGGGTGCGCTCGCAGACCGGCTCGGCGCGCGCTTCACGCTGACGCTCGGCCTGTCGGTCTGGTCGCTCGGGCAGATGCTGGGCGGGGTCGTGGGATCGTTCTGGCAGTTCAGCGGCGCCCGCGTGGTGCTCGGCGCGGGCGAGGCCCCGCATTTCCCGACCTGCGCGCGGGTGTCGCGCGACTGGTTCAACATCCGCCAGCGCGGTACGGCAACGGGCATCTGGAACTGCGCCTCGTCGCTGGGCACCTTCGTGTCGCTGCCCCTCCTGACGTTCCTGATGCAGCATTACGGCTGGCGCGCGATGTTCGTGGGCATGGGTGCCCTGGGCCTGCTGCTCGCGCTCGCCATGGTGAGCCTGTTCCGCAACCCCGACGAGGTCGCGCTGACGGCGGACGAGCGCGCCTTCCTGACCGAGGGCGACGCCGCGGGCGCCCGCAGCCGCGTGACCGGACGCGACTGGCGCCGCCTGTTCGGCTTCCGCACCACCTGGGGCATGATCGTCGGCTATTTCGGCTGCATCTACGTGACGTGGCTCTACACGGCCTGGCTGCCGGGCTACCTGGAGATCGAGCGCCACTTCACCGTGGGCAAGACCGGCTGGGTCGGCGCCATCCCGTTCGCGTTCGGCGTTCTGGGGGGCGTGCTGGGCGGGCGCGTGGTCGACGTGCTGGCCCGCCGCGGGACGGATCCCATCCGCAGCCGCAAGATCCCCATGGCCGGGGCCCTCGTGCTGACGGCGGTCTTCACGGCGGTCGCCGCCGAGGTGCCCAGCGACGCGCTCGCGCTCGCCTGCATCTCGCTGTCGCTGTTCCTGGTCTACCTGTGCTCGTCCGCGGCCTGGGCGATGGCGTCGGTCGCGGCACCCGCCAATTGCACGGCCTCCATCGGCTCCATGCAGAATTTCGGCGGCTACATCGGCGGCGCGCTGGCCCCGACGGTGACGGGCTTCATCGTCCAGCGCACGGGGCATTTCGAGGCGGCCCTGCTCACGGGGGCCGCGATCGCGCTCGCGGCCGCCGCGGGCTACTGGTTCCTGATTCGCGAGCCCATCCCGGTCGAGACCGCGCCGGCCGCCCTGCGGTCCGCCGCCACGGCGCCCGCGCTCGGCTGATCCTCACGCCACCAGGTCGACCGCGGCCTGCTCGACCATGCCGACGGCGGGCTGGTCGACGCCCACCAGCGCGGGCGAGACCCAGTCGCCGTTGTCGATGGCGTCCACCTGCCGGTCGATCTCGCCCATCACGTAGCGCGAGAACGGGCCGAGGTGCAGGTAGAGCGCCGTGATCCGCATCACGGCCGGGACCGCGGCCGGGTTCCGCCGCGCGGTGTGGAGCAGCGTCGCCCAAACCTCGCGCCGCATGTCGGGCCGCTTCAGCGTGATACCCGTGATCAGGCGCAGGAACATGGGAAGGTCGCGCAGGGCGGCGCGCCGGGCCACCCCGCGCGGGCGGGCGGGCACCTTCAGCAGTTCGCCGACGCGCCGCACCCGCCCGAAGAACGCGCTCGGCGTGTAGATGTGGTCGAGCACGATGCGGTAATCGTCGAGCGCGTCGCGCCGCGGCCGGATCGTCGTGAAGTTGAGCCCCGCCGTGCACTGGTCACCCATGGCCTCGCCGTCGGGAAGGTCGGTGTGGGGGATGTGCAGTCGTCCCTCGCGTTCGAGGCGCCGCGTCAGCTGCGTGTTGGGCAGCGCGTAGAGCAGGCCCAGCATGGCGACCGGGATGGAGGTGTCCTCGATCAGCTGCGTCATCGGGCCCGCGACGCTGCCGCGCTCGGTGTCGAAGCCCACGATGAAGCCCGCCACCACGAAGATCCCGGCCTCGTAGACGCGGTGGATGCTCTCGCTCAGCGAGCGCCGGGTGTTCTGCTTCTTCTGCATCCGCACGAGCGTCTCGGTATCCGGGCTCTCGATGCCGATGAACACGGCGAAGAAGCCCGCGTCCCGCATCAGCGCGAGGAGATCGGCGTCGTCGGCCAGGTTGACGCTGGCCTCGGTCGAGAATTCGAACGGGTAGCCGTGCGCCTCCTGCCAGGCCTTGAGGTGGGGCAGGAAGGCTTTGACGGCCTTCTTGTTGCCGATCAGGTTGTCGTCGACGAAATCCACGTGGCCGCGATGCCCGAGCGCGTAGAGGCGGTCGAGTTCGGCCAGCACCTGCGCGACGCCCTTGGTCCGCGGCACGCGGCCGTAGAGCTCGATGATGTCGCAGAACTCGCAGGTGAACGGGCAGCCGCGCGAGAACTGCACGTTCATGTGCAGGTAGTCCCCGATGCGCAGCAGGTCGTAGCGGGGCACCGGCGTCTTGGTGACGTCCGCCTTGAACTTCTCGGCCTCGAACCGCCCCGACCGCGCGCCTTCGCGCCAGGCCGCGACGAACGTGTCGATCAGGCCCTCCGCCTCGCCGAGCACCAGGAAGTCGGCCGCCTCGTAGGCGTGCGGGGTCGAGGTCGCGCCGGGACCGCCCACCACCACCGGCTTGCCGTGCCGCTGCGCCAGCGCGATGAGCGCCACGGTGTCGAGCTGCTGCGGCAGCATGCCGCCCGTCATCACCATGTCGGCCCAGTCGATGTCGGCCTCGTCGAGCTCCTGCGTGTTGCGGTTGACGAGGCGCACCGTCCAGCTCTCCGGCAGCATGGCCGCGACCGTGATGAGCCCGAGCGGGGGCGCCGGATATTTGGCGCCGACCATGTCGCAGGTGGCCTGGTAGTTCCAGAACGAGTTCGCGTTGAAGCGCGGGTAGATCATCAGCACGTTGCAGCGGTCGGTCATCTGTCTCGTCCTTCGCCGCTTCCGGGCTTCGTCAGCCCTCGATCCGCTCCCAGCCGCCCATGCCGAGCCGTTCCTGGGGGAGGAAGCGGGACTTGTAATGCATCTTGCGAGATCCTTCGACCCAGTAGCCGAGGTAAAGATGCGGCAGGCCCTGGTCTCGCGCGCGCGCGATGTGGTCGAGGATCATGAACGTGCCGAGCGAAAGGCCCGCCTGATCCGGATCGTAGAACGAATAGACCATCGACAGCCCGTCGGCCAGCACGTCCGTGAGGCAGACGGCGACGAGGTCCCCCTGGCCCCGGCCCGTCACCGCCGTGTCCGGTCCGCGCCGGCGGTACTCGACCATCCGGGTCTGGACGTGGCTGTCCTCCACCATGGTGGCGTAGTCGAGGATGCTCATGTCCGCCATGCCGCCCTCCGCGTGGCGGGCGTCGAGGTAGGCGCGGAACAGCGAATATTGTTCGGAGGTCGGTCGGGGCGGGGCCGCGCTGCCGATCAATCCCTCGTTCGCCTCGGCTACCCGGCGGAAGCTTCTGCCCGGTTTGAAATCGTCCACGCAGACCCGCACCGATACGCAGGCCCGGCAGCTTTCGCAGGCCGGGCGGTAGGCGATCGTCTGGCTGCGGCGGAAACCGGATTGGCTCAGCGTGTCGTTCAGCGCGGGCGCACGGCGGCCGATGAGGTGGGTGAAGACCTTCCGCTCCTCCCGGCCGGGCAGGTAGGGGCAGGGCGAGGGTGCGGTCAGGTAGAACTGCGGGGCGTCCCGAGGTTCGCGCGTCAAGACGGTCCGCCCCAGCCCAAGTGTCGTCCTCCGCCCGGTCAAAGCCTGCGGGTGAAGATCACGCCGGACAGGATGTCGTGCAAGCACCTTTTATCGGGAGCCACCAGGGACACGAGCAGGACGACGGGGAACATCCAGCTCACGTAGAAGAGAACCGCGTGAACGGCGGCGTAAAGGAAGGGGACGCGGGCGCCGGTGTCGTTCATCCGCATCTGCAGGCCCGCGGCGCGCATGCCGGGCGTCGCCATGCGCCCGCCCGACACCGTCAGCCCGTTGTAGAAGAAGGCCACGAACGGGAACAGGGGCGGCAGCAGCAGGAGCGAGAAGCCGAAGGTCACGATCAGCAGCGCCAGCCAGATCGCCACCGACAGGATCGAGACGACGATCAGGTCGAGCCCGACCGCCACGGTGCGGCGCGAGCGCACGCCGTCGAGCGCACCGATGGGCAGCCGGTTCGGGACGATTGTGACGGGCGGAACACTGGTCCAGGTCATGTCCTTCACGCTTCTCGATCACGGGGCGACGACGCAGGAAGGTGGCGATCCCCCGCGCCGGCAGCAAGGGGAGCGCTCACACGCGGCGCGGCAGGAGGTCGCGATAGCCGAAGAACCCGCCCGGCCGCCAGACGAGGCAGGCCACGAGCAGGCTGAAGGCCATCAGGTCGCGGTGCACGACGGGGAAGGCCGCCGACCAGCCGGCCTCGGCGAGGCCCAGGAACAGTCCCCCTAGGAAGGCGCCGGGCACCGATCCGATGCCGCCCAGCACGGCCGCGGTCAGCGCCTTGACGCCGAGCGTGGTGGCGTAATCGGTGCCGAGCGAGCCGTAGGCCAGCACCGTCAGGCCGCCCGCCAGGCCCGCGAGCGCGCAGGACAGCGAGAAGGTCGCGGTGAACAGCCCCGAGCGGCCGACGCCGCACAGCGCCGCCGCGCCCGGGTCGTCGCTGAAGGCGCGCCAGTTCCGGCCGAACCGGCTCCGGCGCATGGCCGCGAGCAGCACGGCCGCCGCCCCGCCCGCGCTCGCCACGATCAGCAGGGCGACGGGCGTGATCGTGACCGAGAAGTCGGGGTCGGCCGCGATCGCCAGGGGCGAGTCCAGCACCGGCACCGCCCAGCGGGTTTCCGACCCCTGCGTGAGGCGGACGTATTCGCTCAGGAAGAGGCCGAGCCCGACGGTGGCGACCAGTCCCTGCTGCCCCGACGCCCCGTGCAGCCTGTCGAAAACGAGCCGCCCCGCGACCGCGCCGTTCACGCCCGCGCAGGCGAGCGCCGTCAGCAGCGCGACCGGTAGCAGGACCGCGGCGGGCCACGCCTCGCCCGCCAGCATGGGCAGCAGGGCCGCCGAACCGCCCAGGGCCGCGAAGGCTCCGAAGGCCAGGTTGATGCGGCCGACGAGGCCGTAGATCAGCGCGTAGGCGGTGGCGAGCAGCCCGTAGACGGCCGCGCCCGGCAGCGCGTTGAGGACCTGCTGGAGCGGGTAGCCGGTGCCGGCGGGCAGGGCGAGCGCGCGTCCGGAGCCGGGCAGCGGCGCCGGGTCGTGGGCGAGCGCGTCCGTTGCGGCGAGCCAGAACCGGTCGAGCATGACCACGCGCGCCTCGGGCAGCGGGCCAGCGGGCAGCCGCAGCGCGCGGAGCCGTAGCCGGTCCACGCCTGTTCCGAAGCTGCAGGTGACCGTGCCCTGGCTCGCCTCGCCGTCCGCCGAATCCGCCCGGTAGGCGATGCGGACCTCGGTCCCGCCCGAGGGCAGCCGCGCGGCGTCCTGGTCCCGCACCGCGATCGTCGTCGCGTCGTCCAGCAGGGCCGTGAGGGTCGTCCGGCACTGCCGCGCCTGATCGCGGTCGAGCGCGGGCACGCAACCCGTGAGGAGTAGAACCAGAACGAGGAGAGCCGCGAGCCGCATGGGGACGAGACTACCCATGCCTCCGGGACCGAAGCCATGGCCGATTTCGGTTTCTGTCGGGAATTTCAGCCCGCGCCGCGGGCGACCTCAGTCCCGACCGCGGCGCAGGACCTCGGCAACCGCGACCGCGAAGTAGGTCAGGACTCCGTCGGCCCCCGCGCGCTTGAAGGCCGTGAGGCTTTCGAGCATGGCCTTGGGCCCGTCGATCCAGCCGTTGGCCGCCGCACCCGCGATCATCGAATATTCCCCGGACACCTGGTAGGCGAAGGTCGGGGCACCGAACTCCGCCTTCACGCGATGCACTACGTCGAGGTAGGGCAGGCCGGGCTTGACCATGATCATGTCGGCCCCCTGTTCGAGGTCCATGGCGACCTCGCGCAGGGCCTCGTCGCTGTTGCCGTAATCCATCTGGTAGGTGCGCTTGTCGCCCTTCAGCGTGCCGCTGGTGCCGATCGCGTCGCGGAACGGGCCGTAGAAGGCCGAGGCGTATTTGGCGGCGTAGCTCATGATCTGCACGGCGTCGAACCCCTCGCGGTCGAGGCCCTCGCGGATCGCGCCGATGCGACCGTCCATCATGTCCGAGGGCGCCACCACGTCGGCCCCGGCCCGGGCCTGCGTCACGGCCTGCCGGACGAGTACCTCGACGCTCGCGTCGTTGTGGATCTCCTCGCCGTGCATCACCCCGTCGTGGCCGTGGCTCGTGTAGGGGTCGAGCGCCACGTCGGTGATGAGGCCGAGGTCGGGGACGGCGGCCTTGATGGCACGGCAGGCGCGGCACACGAGGTTGTCCCCGTTGAGCGCCTCCGAGCCCGTCTCGTCGCGCGCCGCAGCCTTCGTGTAGGGAAAGAGCGCGATGGCGGGGATGTCGAGGTCGCGGGCGCGGCGGGCCGCCACCACGGCCTGGTCCACCGAATAGCGGTCCACGCCGGGCATGGAGGCGACGGGATCCCGTCGCTCCGTCCCGTCCACCAGAAAGATCGGCCAGATCAGGTCGTCGGTCGTCAGCGCGTGCTCGCGCACGAGACGCCGGGCCCACTCGGCCTTGCGGTTGCGCCGGGGCCGGTGGGAGAAGCCCAGGTGAGCCGGCGGGCGGGACCCTGCCGGGGTCGGGAAACTGGTCGCCTCCGGTTTGAACATGGCGATCGCTGCTCCGGGCTGAGTTTGGAACCCGTCGAATTAGCGCGGCGGCCCGGCCCGGCAAGCGGCGACTTCGAACGCCGCGCCCTTGACTCGGCGCCGCCCCGACCGCTCCATCGCGCCGCCTCCCACCGGTCCGGCCCGCCCCGTTGAAAGCCATCCCCACCACCACGCGCTCCCGTCCGCCCCTCGCGCCCATCCGCCTCGGCGCCTCCAACAGGGGAGCCGGCGAGACGCGGTTCGGGCGCATGCTCGTGTGGTTCATGCGGCTCCTCTCCCTGCTCTGGCTCCTGCAGGGCGCGGTGCAGTGGGCGGCCGTGCTCACTGCGCAGGGCGAGGGTGCGGGGGCGATCGACACTATGACGCCGGTGGGTGCGGGGGCGACCGTGTTCTTCTGCGCCATGGACATGATCGCGGCCGTGGGCCTGTGGCTCGCGGCCCCGTGGGGCGGCGTCGTCTGGCTCGTGGTGGTGGGCGGGCAGTGCCTGAGTACCGTCGTGCTGCCCGGCTTCTTCGCCGACGATCTCGCGGTCGGCCTCGCGGCCCTCGTCCTGGTGGCGATCTACTTCGGCCTTACCTACCGGGCCGCGCGGGAGAACGCTCCTTACGTTTGATCAAGCATTACGCTCTCGCTTACCAAGCTGATTGCGGAAAAATTGAGTAGAATTAATCGGCGGAAACACTATTCGATTTCATCTTTGATTTACCTCGCCAAGTAAACAAGCGATTCAGACTGTTGTTTAAACTCGTCTTCATGCGGCAGGGCTAGTCTTCATGAACAGGCGACGAGGGCCGACAGAGCCCGAGCGCAAACAGACATGGGGCGTCACGATGGCACAGGCAGCGAAGGTGGAAGCGCAGACCCGAAGCGAGCGGATCGGTGAGGTCCGCCCCGTCTACCTCGAGACCCTCACGATGGTGGAGCGGTTGCACCGCCGCCTGCTCGACGTGATCAAGGACGAGTTCGACCGGCGCGGCCGCACCGACGTCAACGCCGTGCAGGCGCTGCTGCTCTACAACATCGGCGACAAGGAACTGACGGCGGGCGAGTTGCGGACCCGCGGCTACTACCTCGGCTCCAACGTGTCCTACAACGTGAAGAAGCTGGTCGAAACGGGCTACCTCCACCACGCCCGCTCGCGCGTCGACCGCCGCTCCGTCCGCATCAGCCTGACCGAGAAGGGCAGCGAAGTGCACGAGATCGTGGCCTCGCTTTACGAGAAGCACGTGAGCACGGTCGAGCAGATCGGCGGCATCTCGACGGACGAGTTCGCCAAGCTCAACCTGGCCCTTACCCGCCTCGAGCGGTTCTGGACCGACCAGATCCGCTACCGCCTGTGAACCCGGCGGTCCGGCCGTTCCGCAGCCTTGTGTTCGACACGCTCGACGCTTAGGTTCGCCTCAAAATCGGGGCGTCCCGGATGAGGTCCGGACGTTCCTGAACGAGGGTGGCGTCCCATGGGTAGCATGAGTATCTGGCACTGGATCATCGTGGGCGGGGTGCTGCTCCTCCTGTTCGGCGGCAAGGGCAAGGTTTCCGACCTGATGGGCGACTTCGCCAAGGGTATCAAGTCGTTCAAGAAGGGCATGGCGGAGGACGACGAGGCCGACCGCAAGCCCGCGGCGCCGATGACGCCCGTGACGGGCGTCGGCCCGGAACCCATGAAGTCGATCGACCACCGCGTTCCCACGGCGGTAGATGACCCGACCGCGCAACGCCGGGTCGGCTGACCGGCGGCGGGGGTTCCGCTCGCCTTTTTTCGCGGGCGCGCTTAAGGGTTTCGGCGTGTCCCACCCCTTCGCGCCCGCCTGAGTTTCCATGTTCGACTTCGACGCCGGCAAGCTCCTGATCATCGGCATCGTGGCCCTGATCGTGATCGGGCCGAAGGAGTTGCCGCGCGTGATGCGGCAGGTGGGACAGGCGGTCGGCAAGCTGCGCCGCATGGCGAGCGAGTTCCAGGGCCAATTCATGGACGCCATGAAGGAAGCCGACCTGCAGGACGTCCGCGACGAGATGTCCAAGCTGAAGTCCCACACGGACCTGTCGACGCATTTCGACCCAGCCCGGGACATTCAGCGCGAGTTGACCCACGCGGTTTCGGCAGCCGTCGATGAGCCCGTCATGACCGAGGCCGCTGCGATCCCCGCGCCGGTTCCGGATGCCGCGACGAGCATCGCGCCGGTCGAGGCTCCCGAGCCCGCGTTCGAGGAATCCGACGGTGGCCTTGGCGGCACCCCGCGCAAAGTGGTGCTCCGAAAGCGCAGGTCGCCCTTCGCGAGCAGTCCCGCCTCTCCCTACCGCAACGTCCGGCCCCGGCGACAGGAGGCCGACCGATGACGACCGTGCCGCTCGACGACGAGGTCGAAGCCTCCAAGGCTCCGCTCATGGAGCACCTCATCGAGCTGCGCTCGCGGCTCATCAAGGCGGTGGCGGCCTTCATGGCGGCCTTTCTGGTCTGCTTCTTCTTCTCCCGGCAGATCTACGAGGTGCTGACCTACCCGTTCGTGCGGATCGTGGGCGCGCAGAACGCCGAGCTGATCGCCACGCACTTCCTTGAACAGTTCTTCACCAACATGAAGCTGTCGATGTTCGGCGCCGCCATCATCGCCTTTCCGATCATCGCGACGCAGATCTACATGTTCGTGGCGCCCGGCCTCTACCGGCACGAGCGGAAGGCCTTCGTGCCCTACCTCGTGGCGACGCCGGTCTTCTTCCTGCTCGGCGCCGCCCTGGTCTACTTCGTCGTGCTGCCGCTGCTGATCCGGTTCTCGGTCAACTACACGCAGGTCAGCGAGCCGGGCGAGGCGACGATCCGGCTGCTGCCCAAGGTCAGCGAATACCTGTCGCTGATCATGACGCTGATCTTCGCTTTCGGCCTCGCGTTCCAATTGCCCGTGGTTCTGACGCTGCTGGGGCAGATCGGCCTCATCGATTCGGCGTTCCTGAAGTCGAAGCGCCGGTTCGCCATCGTCATCGTCGTGGTGGCGGCGGCCGTGCTGACGCCGCCCGACGTCATCTCGATGTGCTCGCTTGCACTGCCCATGCTGCTTCTCTACGAAGGCTCGGTCTTAACCGTGTCCATGATGGAACGGTCCCGCGCCAAGAAGGCGGCCGACACGTCCACCTGACGCGGGAGGCGCGCCGTTCCGGTCGCGCGGTCAAGCTCCGGGACCTCGCGGCGGCGATGTACGACATCCGATGGATCAGGGACAACGCCGGCGCCTTCGACCGCGGACGCGCGTCCCGCGGTCTGGCCCCCTTGAGTGACGAGCTGCTCGCGCTCGACGACGCCCGCCGCGCCGCGATCGGTCGCGCGCAGGCCAGCCAGGAACGGCGCAACGCCGCCGCCAAGGAGATCGGCCAGGCGATGGGCCGCAAGGACGCTGCTCTCGCCGAACGCCTGAAGGCCGAGGTGGCCTCCCTCAAGGCCGGCGCGGCCGCGTTGGAGACGGCCGAGCGCGACGCCGTGGCGGCGCTCGACGCGGCGCTGATGGAGATCCCCAACACGCCGCACGACGACGTTCCCGTGGGGGCCGACGAGCACGGCAACGTCGAGCTGCGCCGGGTCGGGACGCCGCCCGTCTTCGCGGAGGGCGTCCGCCCGCGCGAGCACTTCGAGCTCGGCGAGGCGCTGGGCCTCATGGACTTCGGGACGGCCGCCCGCCTGTCGGGCGCGCGGTTCGTCGTGCTCAAGGGCGCGCTGGCCCGGCTGCACCGCGCGCTCGGCCAGTTCATGCTCGATCTGCACGCGGGCGAGCACGGCTACACGGAGGTCGATCCTCCGCTTCTGGTGCGCGACGCCGCCGTCTTGGGGACGGCGCAACTGCCGAAGTCGCGCGAGGACATGTTCCGCACCAGCGACGGCTTCTGGCTGATCCCCACCTCGGAAGTGTCGCTGACCAATCTCGCGCGCGAATCGATCCTGGACGAAGCGGCGCTGCCGATGCGCTTCACCGCGCTGACGCCCTGCTTTCGCGCCGAGGCGGGCTCGGCGGGCCGCGACACCCGCGGCATGATCCGGCAGCACCAGTTCACCAAGGTCGAGACCGTCTCGATCACCACGCCCGAGCAGTCGGCGGCCGAGCACGAGCGCATGACGGGCTGCGCCGAGGCCGTGCTGCAGCGCCTGGGCCTGCCCTACCGGGTGATGCTGCTCTGCACGGGCGACATGGGCTTCGCGTCGCGCAAGACCTACGACCTCGAAGTGTGGCTGCCGGGGCAGGGGGCCTACCGCGAGATCTCCTCCTGCTCGGTATGCGGCGACTTCCAGGCTCGCCGCATGGACGCCCGTTACCGTCCCGCGGGTGCCAAGGCGACCCGTTTCGTCCACACGCTCAACGGCTCGGGCGTGGCGGTCGGCCGGGCGCTCGTGGCCGTGATGGAGAATTACCAGCAGCCCGACGGCTCGGTCGCGGTGCCCGAGGTGCTGCGCCCCTACATGGGCGGTGTGAGCCGGATCGAGCCCGCGTCCTGAGGAGCCCATGCGCATCTTGATCACCAATGACGACGGCATCCACGCGGCCGGGCTCGCGGTCCTGGAGCGCATCGCGGCCGAGCTCGGCTCCGAAATCACCGTGGTAGCGCCCGAAACCGACCAGTCGGGCGTGGCCCACTCGCTGTCGCTGTCCGACCCCCTGCGCCTGCGCGAGGTGGAGCCGAACCGTTTCGCGGTGCGCGGCACGCCCACCGACTGCGTCATCATGGGGGTGCGCCACGTGCTGGGCGGCCGCAAGCCGGACCTCGTCCTGTCCGGCGTCAACCGCGGCCAGAACGTCGCCGAGGACGTCACCTACTCGGGCACGGTGGCGGGCGCCATCGAGGGGACGCTGCTCGGTATCCCGTCGGTCGCGCTGAGCCAGGCCTACGGCCCCGTGACGGGGCGCGAGGCCATCCACTGGTCCTGCGCCGAAACCCTCGCGCCTCCGCTGCTGCGGCGCCTGCTGGCGGCGGGCATCGGGCCGGGCTGCCTCCTCAACCTCAACTTCCCGGACTGCCCTCCCGAGGCCGTGGCGGGAACGGCCGTGACCACGCAGGGCAAGCGCGACACCGATCTCGTGCGCGTGGAGGCGCGGGAGGACGGTCGCGGCCATCCCTATTTCTGGATCGGCTTCGCGCGCGGCGGCTTCACGCCCGGAACGGGCACCGACCTCGAAGCCCTGGCTCGCAGGATGGTATCGGTGACGCCGCTGCGCCTCGACCTGACCGACCATGCGGCCCTGCCGCACTATGCCGCCGCACTCGCCTGAACGGTTGCGCGAATCGCTCGCCCTCCACTGTTGACTCACGGTTAATAGTTCCTGTCGAATACTTAACGCGAACAAGTCTCGTCGACTTCTCGCGCTTTTGATTCACCTTAAACCGTCCCTTAACCGCCATGTCCTTTAATGGGCACCATAGACGAGCGGTACAGTGGGTGGATACGACAATGCGTAAGTTTTGGCCGTCCGGGCATGGCCGCGTTGCCTTGAACATCTGCGCGGTGGGAACACTGGCGGGCCTGATGGCCGGATGCTCGACGGACTCGACGCGCTTCTCCGATCCGTTCTCCAATCCGTTCGGGAGCGCTTCCAGCGATCCGGTCCAGCACACGGGCTCGATCCGGTCCGCGATCCCCGCGGGGCGCTCGCCCCCGATCGTGAGCCAGGCCCTGCCGCCCCGCGTCGGGTCGGTCTCGAGCGTCGCGCCGCTGCGCCCGCAGATCGTGTCGTCCTACCGGACCGCGCCCGTCCGCTCTCCCTTCGGCACCGCGCCCATCAGCCGTGAAACGACGGGGTCCATCGAGCCCGCACCGTTCCGCACCGCGCCGGGCCCCGCCTACGGCAACTGGTCGTCGAACGGCGGCGTGGGCATCGTGGTGGGCGACAACGATTCCGTCGACACCCTGTCCAAGCGCTATGGCGTTCCGCCTGCGGCGCTGCTGCAGACCAACGGCTACCGCAGCGCCGCGGAGATCCGCCCCGGCAGCCACATGACCATTCCGGTCTACAACGCCACGGCGGCGGCCCACTCGAATTCGCTGGCCGCGCTTCCCCGGCACGAGGAGCCCGAGCCGCACCGGGTCGCGGAAGCCGCCCCCGACCGTGCGCCCGCGTCGCGGCAGGCCGCAGAGCGGCCGGCTCCCGAGCATGCGCCGCAGCGAACCACGGGCCGTCCCGAGCTCGCGTCCGCTCACGCGGTCGAGGATCCCATCCGTGGCCGCCGCAAGCTGGCCGCCCGCGGAACGGCTGCTCCCGAAGCCGAGCGACCCGTCAGGCAGGCCGCCGTCCGGCAGCCCGAGCCCGTCAAGCCCGAGAAGGTCGTGGCCGGCAAACCCGCTCCGGCGACCCGCACCGCCGCCGTGGCACCGGCCCCGGTCAAGCCCGCCCCGGTCCATGCGG
>CAXTFJ010000032.1:0-36353 GCA_964243405.1 uncultured Lichenihabitans sp.
GCCGAACCAGCCGAGCTCGCGCAGGAAGGTGCGCAGGCACTGGCCGGGGCGCGGCTCCCGCTCGACCGCGCGGCCGTTGACGGTCAGGCTCACGCGGCGAGCTCGGCCAGGATCTCGCCCGCGAGCAGGCGCGTCACGTGGGCGCGCCAGTCGGGGCGCCCGTGCACGTCGTCGTGGTAATCGGCGAGGGGAATGACGCGTCCGATCTCCGCGAGCAGCGCTTCGACCCCAGGCGGCCCCGGGAAGACGAGGCGGAACGGGCGCACCGTGGACGCCGTGACGGTCAGCGCGAAAGCGCCGTCCGCGTCGCGCGTGCCGATGAGCAGCGCGCCCGAACGCCCGAGCGGCGACAGCGAGATCTGCCGGATTGCGAAGCGGCGGTGCAGCGCCCGGGCGGGTAGTCGGATGGCGCGGAGGATGTCGCCGGATCGAAGCGCGTTCCGTTGATCGCCGAGCACAAAGCGGTCGGCGGAAAGCGTGCGGTCGATGCCGTCCGCCCCCCACACCGTCAGCTCCCCCTCGAGCGCGACCGCGAGCGCCGTCATGGGTCCGGCCGGCAGGGCGAGGCAGATGTTGCCACCGACCGTCGCCACGCTCCACACCTTGAAGGAGCCGAGCAGGGCCCGGCAGCAGCGCTCGACCAGCGCCGCGACACCGTCCCAGGCGGGTGGCGGTTCCCAGGCGCGCAACTCGGCGATCCGGCAGGTGGATGCCAGCGTGACACCGCCCGCGTCGACCTCGATCGGCGCCCAGCCGAAGCCGTGCAAGTCGAACAGGCGGCGAAGCGAGGTCTGCGGCTCGGAGAACAACCAGCTTCCGCCCGCGAGCCAGGCGTCGCCAGCCCGCCAGTCGGCGGTCGACGCGCGCGTGGGCTTCCGCACGACGGTCTCGATGGTGTGAAGGTCCAAGGTCGATCGCATCCCGTTGCGGGTGCGAGCATGTTGGGAAAGCGCGCGGCTGTCGAGCGACAGGGTGGCGCGGGGCCGGATCGGGCGAAAATGGTTGGTCACCGAGCCCGTGGCGAATGGCGGAACACGTTGTAAAACAACGTGGAATTCCTATTTATCTGGAAGATGTTCCTTCTTGCCGGACCACACCATGGACGCACCTCTCCACCCCGCGAAAAGCCGCCTGCTCGACATCGTCAACACCATCAAGCAGGCGCTCGACCTCCCCAAGGGCCTCGACGTCCAATTCGTGTCGGACGAGACGGGCGCGCACCTGCCGCGGCACCGCAAGGTCGAGCCGCGCGACCTCGCCACCGTGACGGAGCGCGTGGGCAGCGCGACGCGCGTGGCGCGGCTGTGCGACGAGATCGAGCGGGTCTGCGGCGCCCAGGTCAACGTGCATGTGGAGCTCTTCCTGGCGGGACGTCCCATCGACGGTCACCTGAGCGTCGCGCGGCTGCACTAGGCCGTGTCGCGACCTGTCGAGCTGCTTCGCTTGCGGGAGCCTTCCAAAATGTTCGTTGTTGTTAACGCTGCTTCGACCGTGCGACCCGGTGCCCAATGATTGCGGTGTTTCGCTCGACGATCTCCGCGAGCAATATAGCCGGGCCCACGCTGATCCCATGTTGCTGATTATCGGAACCTTCCGCCTTCCGGCTGGGACGCTGCCCGAAGCACGTCCTCACATGAAACTCATGGTCGAGAGCAGCCGGGCAGAGCACGGATGCGAAGACTACGGTTACGCGGAGGACATCTTTGACGCCGGTCTCATCCACGTGAAGGAACTTTGGCGCGACCAGGCGGCCCTTGATCGCCACCTCGCATCCGCTCACCTCGCGTCCTGGCGGGCCACGTGGCCGGGTCTAGGAATTGGGGATCGTAGCCTGCGCGTCTATGACGTCGGCGAACCGCGTCCAACCTAGCTCGCCGGAACCGCAGACCTCAGCCAGCGTCCATCGCGCCGAGTTCTCCGGCCTGCGCGGGGCCCTCGGCGATCCGTTGCGCGGGGTTCTCGGCGGGCGTCGGCCGGCTGAGCGCCGTGATCACCAGCGGGTCGAGGCCCGGAGCGTGTCCGGCCGCGATGCTCGCGTCCAGGCGGTCGCGCATCTTGGGCGTCCAGAACGAGGCGAGGTGGTCGTGGATGCCGGTTCTCGCCTGGTCGTCCGGATAGGACCGGAAGAAGCCGGCGATCTGGTTCGCCATGCGGATCAGCTTGTCGTCCTGGTTCATCCGATCCCCCGTGCGGCGATGCGGTCGACGCCGTTGAAAACCGTCACGGCGTCCCGCCGCGCGACCCCCACCAGCGTGAGGTCGAGCGCCCTCGCCCGCTCGAGCGCGAGGCTGGTGGGCGCCGAGATGGCGACCAGCGTCCGAGCCCCGAAGGTCGCGACCTTCTCGACCATCTCGAACGACGCGCGGCTGGTGATGAGCACGAAGCCGTCAACGGGCGGGACGCCGGCCCGCAGCAGGGCGCCGATCAGCTTGTCGAGTGCGTTATGGCGGCCGACATCCTCCCGGACGTAAGACACCGCGCCGTCCGGGCCGCACCAGGCAGCGGCGTGGACCGCGCGGGTCGCGAAGCCGAGAGGCTGGGAGCGATCGAGGGCGGCGAGCGCCCGGCCGATCGAGGCCAGCGCGACGGTGGGGGCTGGGCCGCGCATTGCCGTGGCGCGGGGCAGCGCGGCGAGGTCCTCGATGCCGCACAGCCCGCAGCTCGTGCGACCCGACAGGGCCCGCTTGCGGGCGAGGTGGGCGTGCAATCGCGCGCCGATGATGTCGATGCGGAGTCGCAGCCCATCATCAGCCCGCTCCATTGTCACGTTGCGGATCTCGGACGCCCCCGTGATGACACCTTCGGTCAGGCTGAACCCGTAGGCGAAATCCACGAGGTCGGCGGGGGTCAGCATCATGACGCCGAACGGGATGTCGGCGTAGCTGACCTGGACGGGCGTTTCCACCGCGACCGCGCGGGTGGCCTCGATCACCTGGCCCGCGAAGGTGAGGGTGCGGATCGGGGCCACGATGCTGGCGTCGAGGCATCCTGGGCGAAGGAGCAGCCCCGCATCCGCCCTGTCGGGCACCTTCTCCCGCGATGCAGGAGAAGGAGATGCCGCGTGCATCACTCCGCGGCTTCCAGCTTGGCGACGCGGGTCAGCGCCACATCCTCCTCAAAGAAGCGGGCCTGCCAATCGGAGGGCCGGTTGGTTTTGCGCACCTGCACGGCCGTCACCTTGTACTCGGGGCAATTGGTGGCCCAGTCCGAATAGTCGGTGGTGATCACGTTGGCGCCCGTCTTGGCGTGGTGGAAGGTGGTGTAGACCACGCCGGGCTGCATGCGCTCGCTCACCCGGGCCTTCAGCGCGATGTCGCCCGAGCGGCTCACCAGCGCCACGAGGTCGCCATCCTCGATGCCGCGCTGCTCGGCGTCGAAGGGGTGGATTTCGAGCACGTCCTCCTCGTGCCACAGCGAGTTCGACGTGCGGCGCGTCTGAGCGCCCACGTTGTACTGGCTGAGGATGCGGCCCGTGGTGAGAATCAGCGGGAAGCGTGGTCCCGCGCGCTCCTCGGTGGCCACGAACTCCGTTATCATGAAATGCCCGCGGCCGTTCACGAAGCGGTCGACGTGCATCATGGGCGTGCCGTTGGGCGCGGCGTCGTTGCAGGGCCATTGCACCGATCCCACGGCGTCGAGCTTGGCGTAGCTGACGCCCGCGAAGGTGGGGGTGAGACGGGCGACCTCGTCCATGATCTCGCTCGGGTGGCCGTAGCTCATCGGGTAGCCGAGCGCGTTGGAGAGCGCCATCGTGGCTTCCCAGTCGGCCAAGCCGCCCAGGGGGGGCATCACCTTGCGGACGCGGCTGATGCGGCGCTCGGCGTTGGTGAAGGTGCCGTCCTTCTCCAGGAACGAGGAGCCGGGCAGGAATACGTGGGCGTATTTCGCGGTCTCGTTCAGGAAGATGTCCTGGACCACGATGCATTCCATGGCCCGCAGGCCCGCCGTCACGTGGTTGGTATCGGGGTCCGACTGGGCGATGTCCTCGCCCTGGATATAGAGGCCCTTGAAGCCGCCCTCGACCGCCTCGTCGAGCATGTTGTTGATGCGCAGGCCGGGCGCGGCCTCCAGCGTGACGCCCCACAGGCTCTGGAAGGTTTCGCGGGTGGCGTCGTCGCTGACGTGACGGTAACCCGGCAGCTCGTGGGGGAAGGAGCCCATGTCGCAGGCGCCCTGCACGTTGTTCTGCCCGCGCAGCGGGTTCACGCCCACGCCGGGGCGGCCGATGTTGCCGGTCGCCATGGCGAGGTTGGCCATGCCCATCACCATGGTGGAGCCCTGGGAATGCTCGGTCACGCCCAGGCCGTAGAAGATCGCGGCATTGCCGCCGGTGGCATAGAGCCGCGCCGCGGCCCTGAGATCGGTGGCCGGAACGCCCGTCACCGCTTCCACGGCTTCCGGCGAATGCCGCTCGTCGGCGATGAACCGGGCCCATTGCTCGAAGGCGTCGAGGTCGCAACGCTCGCGCACGTAGGTCTCGTTCACCAGTCCCTCGGTCACCACCACGTGGGCCAGGGCGTTGATGATCGCGACGTTGGAGCCGGGCTTGAGGGGCAGGTGGTAGTCGGCCTTCACGTGCGGCGACTTGACGAGGTCGATCTTGCGCGGGTCGGCGACGATCAGCCGGGCGCCCGCGCGCAGGCGCTTCTTCATGCGCGACGCGAAGACGGGATGGCCGTCGGTCGGGTTGGCGCCGATCACCAGGATCACGTCGGCGTGGTCGACGGAGGCGAAGTCCTGCGTGCCCGCCGAGGTGCCCACCGTCACCTTGAGCCCGTAGCCGGTGGGCGAATGGCAGACGCGCGCGCAGGTGTCGACGTTGTTGTTGCCGAAGCCAGCGCGGACGAGCTTCTGCACGAGGTAGGTTTCCTCGTTGGTGCAGCGCGACGAGGTGATGCCGCCGACCGAGTCACGGCCGTAGGTGGCCTGCAGGCGCTTGAACTCGGAAGCCGCGTGCTCGATGGCCTCGCCCCAGGTTACTTCCCGCCACGGGTCGGTGATCTTGGCGCGGATCATCGGCTTGGTCATGCGGTCCTTGTGGGTCGCGTAGCCGTAGGCGAAGCGGCCCTTGACGCAGGAATGCCCCTCGTTGGCCTTGCCGCCCTTGTAGGGGACCATGCGGACGACCGTGCTGCCCTGCATCTCGGCCTTGAACGAGCAGCCCACCCCGCAGTAGGCGCAGGTCGTCACCACCGAGTGCTCCGGCGCGCCAAGCGCGATGACCGACTTCTCGTTCAGCGTCGCGGTGGGACAGGCCTGCACGCAGGCCCCGCAGGACACGCATTCGGAGGAAAAGAAATCGGTGCCGCCGGGCGACACGCGCGAGTCGAAACCGCGTCCGGAGATGGTCAGCGCGAAGGTGCCCTGCACCTCCTCGCAGGCCCGGACGCACCGGTTGCAGACGATGCACTTGGACGATTCGAAGCTGAAATAGGGGTTGGAGGCGTCGGTCGGCGCGTCCAGGTGGTTCTCGCCCTTGTAACCGTAGCGGACGTCGCGCAGACCCACCTGGCCCACGGTGTCCTGCAGCTCGCAGTCGCCGTTGGCCGAGCAGGTGAGGCAGGTCAGCGGGTGGTCGGAGATGTAGAGCTCAGCCACCCCGCGCCGCAGCCTGGCGAGCTTCTCGGTCTGGGTCGTGACCACCATACCGTCTTCCACGGGGGTGGTGCAGGAGGCGGGCGTGCCGCGCCGGCCCACGATCTCGACCAGGCATAGGCGGCAGGAGCCGAAGGGCTCCAGCGAGTCGGTCGCGCAGAGTTTCGGGATCTTCGTACCCATGCTGGCGGCCGCCGCCATCACGGAGGTGCCACGCGGCACGGTGACACCCATGCCGTCGATCGTCAGCGTCACCGCCGTTGCCGAAATGCGGATGGGCGTCCCGGTGTCGAGTTCCTTGATCAGGGCCATGATGTCCGTCTCACTCGGCCGCGAGAAGCGGCGCGGCACGCTGGAAGTCCTCGGGAAAATGGGTCAGGGCGCTGGTGACCGGCACGGGCGTCAGCCCGCCCATGGCGCAGAGGGAGCCATCGGTCATCACCTCGCAAAGGTCGTCGATCAGGGCCAGGTTCTTGGCGACCTCGACCCCGGCGATGATCTTGTCGATGGTCTCCACGCCCCGGACCGCGCCGATGCGGCAGGGCGTGCACTTGCCGCAGGATTCCTGGGCGCAGAACTCGAAGGCGAAGCGCGCCTGACGCGACAGGTCGACGGTGTCGTCGAACACCACGACGCCGCCGTGGCCCACCAGTCCCTTGACGGCCAGGAAGGCCTCGTAGTCGAGCGGCGTGTCGAGCAGCGCGGTCGGGAAATAGGCCCCGAGCGGGCCGCCGACCTGCACGGCGCGGATCGGCCGGCCGGTCGCGGTGCCGCCACCCCAGTGCTCGACGGCCTCGCGCAGCGTCATGCCGAAGGCGGTCTCGAACAGCCCACCGTGCTTGACGTTGCCCGCGAGCTGGATGGCGAGCGTGCCGCGCGAGCGGCCCATGCCGAAGCTCGCGTAGAGTTCCGCCCCGTTCGCCAGGATCCACGGCACGGTGGCGAGGCTCAGCACGTTGTTGACGACCGTGGGCTTGCCGAACAGGCCCTTGAGCGCGGGCAGCGGCGGCTTGGCGCGCACCAGGCCGCGGCGCCCTTCCAGGCTTTCCAAAAGCGAGGTTTCCTCGCCGCAGATGTAGGCGCCCGCGCCCATGCGGGCTTCGAGCGTGAAAGCGCGGCCCGAACCCATCACCGAGGGGCCGAGGTAGCCCGCGGCGGTCGCGGCCTCGATGGCCTTCGTGACGGTGTGGAAGGCGTGCGGATATTCGGAGCGGATGTAGATGAATCCCGCCGTGGCGCCCACCGCGAGCCCCGCGATCGTCATGCCCTCGACCAGCGACAGCGGGTCGCCCTCCATCAGCATGCGGTCAGCGTAGGTGCCGCTGTCGCCCTCATCGGCGTTGCAGACCACGTATTTCTGATCGTCCGCGGCGAGATGGACCGTGGTCCACTTGATGCCGGTGGGGAATCCCGCGCCGCCGCGCCCGCGCAGGCCCGAGGCCTTCACCTCGTCGCAGACCTCCATCCCGCCCATGCTGACGGCGCGCTCCAGGCCCTTGTAGCCGCCGTGCGCCCGGTAGCTCTCGACCGACAGGGGATCGACCACGCCGCAGCGCGCGAAGGTGAGCCGGTTCTGCGCCTTCAGGAAAGGGATGTCCTCCGGCCGCCCGAGGTGCAGCGGGTGGTCACGGCCCTCCAGCAGGCCCGCGTCGAGCAGGCCCGCGACGTCGTCCGCCCGCACCGGCCCGTAGGCGACCCGGTGCGCCGGCGTCTCGACCTCCACCATGGTTTCCAGCCAAAACAGCCCGCGCGAACCGGTGCGGACCACGCGCAGGTCAAGCCCGCGCTTTATGGCCTCGGCGCGCAACGCAGCCGCGACCGCGTCGGCCCCCAGCGCGAGCGCGACCGCGTCGGCGGGAACGTAGACCGTGGCGGCCGTCACGCCCGCACCTCGGCCAGCGCCGCGTCGATCCGGCCCGCGTCGAGCCGGGCCAGCGGCCGGTCGTCCATCAGGGCCGCGGGCGCGACCGCGCACAGGCCGAGGCAGAAGACCGGCTCCAGCGTCACCGCCCCGTCGGCCGTGGTGCCGTGCCAGTCGACCCCGAGCGCAGTCTTGCAATGTTGCTGGAGCGCCTCGCCCCCGAGCGCCTGGCAAGCCTCGGCGCGGCACACCTTCAGGACGTGGCGGCCCGGGGGCGCGGCGCGGAAGTCGTGGTAGAAGCTGATCGTGCCGAACACCTCGGCCTTGGACAGGTTGAGCGCGTCGGCGATGAGCGGGACGGCCTCGCGGTCCACGTAGCCGAACGCGTGCTGGAGCGCGTGCAGGATAGGCAGGGTCGCGCCACGCAGAGGCGCATAATCCGCCACGATGACCCGCGCGCGTTCGACGCTCCAGGGTTCGTGCGCCGCCATGCCTCGCCCTCCTCGTTTCTTATTCTCAATCCAGAGATGAGGAGAACGGCGCGGCATGCAAGGCGGTGCGGCGCGTAGGACGATAGAAGCGGCCTATCGCTCTTCAACCGTGATCGTTCTGGTTTGGACCGTTGCAGGATGCGGACGGTCGCGTATAGCATCAGTTCGTGAACAGCCGAGAGATCCTGGCCGCTCTCAAGGCGGATGGCTGGTTCGAAGTGAACCAGGTCGGAAGCCACAAGCAATTCAAACAGCCGACAAAACCAGGCCGCGTGACGATCGTGCATCCGGATCGCGACATTCATCCGAAGACACTTCGCAGCGTCGAAAAGCAGTCAGGGCTTAAGCTGAGGTAAGTCATGCGAGCCTACATCGCCCTGATCCAGAAGAACGCCGAAAGCGATTACGGCGTGTCCTTTCCCGATCTTCCCGGCTGCATCACGGCCGGTCGAACGCTCGACGAAGCCCAGGCCCTCGCGGGCGAAGTCCTCGGTCTCCACCTCGAAGGAGTGGCGCAGGACGGCGAGACCGCTCCCGAGCCATCCTCGCTCGAGGCCATCATGGGGGACACCGACAACCGGGACGCGGTCGCAATCCTCGTTCCGGTGAAGGGATTGGTCGCGAGAGCCGTCCACGTGGACGTGACTCTTTCGGAAGAGGTCCTGGCCCGCATCGACGCGGCCGCCGAGCAGCGCGGCATGGACCGATCCGGTTTCCTGGAGCAGGCCGCCAAGCGCGCCTTGGAGAACGCTTAACCGACCAGACGAGAGCCCATCGTCACGGACGCAGCGGCTCGAACCGGTGCGTTTCGGCGAACAGGGCCTGCACGAGCGGCGTCATCGGGTTGCGGTCGGGGATCACGAGGCCGATCAGGTTGGTGACTTCCGGGGCCACCAGCGGCAGGGCCACGACGGTGTCGGGCAGGTCGAGCACGTCGAGCAGGGCGGCGGGCACGATGCTGGCCCAGCGACCCGTGCGCACGTGGGCCAGCAGCACGAGCACCGAGTCGGTTTCGAGCTTGGGCACCAGTCCCGGCCCGACCGACCGGCTCACGCGGTCGATGATCCGCCGGTTCTGCATGTTGGGCGTGAGCAGGCAGAGCGCGGAATGAGCCGCTTCCGCCCAGCCGATGCTGGTGGCCCCCGACGCCACCGCGCCCCGCGCCGCCACGAACCGGTAGCGCTCGTAGTAGAGCGGCACGGTGCGGACGTGGCTCAGACCTTCGGTATCGAGGTAGGTCACGCCCGCGTCGACCTCGAAATTGTCCACGCGCCGCAGGATGTCGTCGGAGGTGCGCGAAATGACAGAGAAGCGCACGGCGGGATGACGTTCGGCGAAGGGCGTGGTGAGCGCCGACACCATGGGCAGGGCGGAGGGAATGGCGGCCAGACGCAGGTGCCCGCTCAGGCCGTGCTTCAGCGCCGAGATCTCCTGGCGCATCGCCTCGGCGTCGCCCACCATGCGGTGCGCCCAGGTGAGCACCCGCTCGCCCTCCGGCGTGAAGCCGATGAAGCGGGACGACCGCTGCACGATGAGGATGCCGAGGCTGTCCTCCAGCTGCTTCAGCCCGGCCGACAGCGTGGGTTGCGTCACCCCGCTGCGCTCGGCGGCGCGGCCGAAATGGCGTTCGCGGGCGAGCGCCACGACGTATTCGAGCTTGTCGAGCATCGGTAGCCCCTCCCGTGGACCCCACCCGCCACGCGAGCCAACCTGACGCGGCTGTCGAGCGGCGGGCGCCGGCCTATAAAGCACGTATGGCTGAACTCCTGGTCTGGTTCGATGGCGGATGCCCGCTGTGCCGTCGCGAGATCGCGCTCATGCGGCGGCTCGACCGCGCGCGGGCGATCAGCTTCGTGGACGTGTCGCGCGCGGACGCCGCCTGCCCGCTCGACAGGGCGGAGCTGCTCGCCCGGTTCCACGCCCTGGAGGACGGCCGGCTCCTGTCGGGCGCGGCCGCCTTCGCGGCGATGTGGCGCGCCGTGCCGCGCCTGCGGACCCTCGGCCGCGCGGCCCGCAACCCGATCGTTCTGGCGATGCTGGAACGGGCCTATCGCCTGTTCCTGCGCGCGCGGCCCCGGCTGCAGGCGTTGGCGCGGCGGTGGGAGGCGACGGAAGCTCGAACGTGATCCCTGCGCTGTTCGGCCCCAGCGCGAGGCCGTGAACAGGCGCCTGCGGCCGACGTTGCCCCCGCGCATCGACCGGCATGCCGCCGAGGAGGGTTTGATGGGTGACGACAAGGACGAAGCCGCCAAGCGGAAGGTCGCCGAGCTGGTCAAGGACATCGACTACGCGGTGTTCGGCACGCACGCGCTGGACAATGGCGCGATGCACGCGCGCCCCATGGCCTACCGCTCGGCCGAAACGGACGGCACGTTCTGGTTCTTCACCAAGAAGGACTCGCGCAAGGTGAAGGAGCTTCGCGCGGACCCCAACACGCTGCTCAGCTTCTCCGAACCCAAGCACCAGAACTTCGTGTCGGTGGCGGGCAAGAGCCGGATCGTCGAGGACCGCGCGACCGTGAAGGAGAAGTGGAGCGAGATCTACCGCGCCTGGTTCCCGGACGGGCCGGAGGACACCAACGTGGTGCTGATCCGGGTCGAGGCGGAGCACGCGGAATATTGGGACAACCCGACGAGCGCTGTTGTCTACGCCTTCGGCTACCTGAAGGCCGTGACGACCGGCAAGCCCGCCAAGCCGGGCGAGGTCGGCTCCGTAGAGTTCACCTGAGGGGCAAAACGATCCCCGACAGGCGTTCGCACGCGGCGACCAGCCGATCCTGACGGGCGACGTCCCTGGTAGCGCCGCTCGGCTTGCGGAGCTGCCGGTGATAGAAATACTCGCCCGTGACCTGGGCCGCCGGGTCGTTGGAAGCGGCGAGCCAGACCTGGGTGCGGTGCGCGGCGTCGAGGTCGCCGGTCGCGCGCGGGCCGCCCATCCTGGTCGCCACCCAGCCGGGCTCCAGCGCGTTGGACAGAACGCCGGGCCAGCGCCGCGCGACCGCGAAGGCCAGCAGCGCGCCGTGCAGCTTGGTGTCGGAATAGGCCTGGTTGCCCCGCCACGCGCGACGCTTCCAGGTGAGGTCGTCGAGGCCCGGGTCGCCGCGGCGGTGCAGTTCGGAGCTGACGTAGACGAGCCGTTTCGGCCGGTGCATCAGCGCGGTCAGCACGAAGGCCGCAAGCGTGTTGACCGCGAAGACGTGTTCGAGTCCGTCGACGGTTTCCGCGCGGTGCTTCTCACGAAACCCCACGGCCGCATTGTGGATCACGGCGTCGAACGGGCCCGCAGAGTTGGCGGCCTCGGCAAGCGCCCGGGTCTCAGCCAAGCTCGCGAGGTCTCCTGTGAGGACCGCGGCGGCACCCGGCACGGCCGCACTGGCATCGCGCGCACGCGCCGCATTGCGGGCGTGCAGCACGACCTCGTGCCCCTGCTCGACGAGAAGCTGCGCCGCCATGCGGCCGAGGCCGTCCGACGATCCGGTGATGAAGACGCGCGCCACGGACGTGTTCCGCTTCAACGAGGCCGCCCGACGCGCCCGCCGGGGGGTCACGTGGAGCGCGGGCCGGCCGTGACGGACGCCCCTGTGCCCCCGGTAACGAGGCGGCGGCGGGGACGGATGCGGCCTGCGTCGATCCGCACGGGCCGGCGTGGCGGGGAAGCCGCTACGAATGCCGAGGACGATCGCCGCGGCACAAAGTCCGCTTGACGACCTACTTGCTCTTGATCGCCAGACCGTCCTTGCCCACGTCGATCTGCAAGCCTTCGGGTTGCTTGCGGTCTTCGTAGACGTTGTAGCCCAGCACGCCGACCGCCACGATCAGGGTGCCGACGATCAGCGACAGCAGATTCCGGCTCACGACCGACCTCCAAAGTGGACGAACTCGGTCGAACGTGCCGTGCGGGGCTTGTGCCAGGCTGACCGTGAGGTGGGGCCCACGGCCCGGCTGCCGGAGCCCGAGCCGTCTTCAGTACACGTCCGCCTGGTACCGTCCCGCCTTCTTGAGGCCACCCACGAAGTCCACGGCGTCCGCAGCACTGCGGCCGCCGTGCAGGGCCACGACGTCGACCAGGGCCGCGTCGACGTCCTTGGCCATCCGCTTGGCGTCGCCGCAGACGTAGAAATGCGCGCCCTGCTCGAACCACCGCCACAGGTCGGCGCCCACCTCGCGCATCCGGTCCTGGACGTAGAATTTCTTGTCGCCGTCGCGCGACCAGGCGAGCGACAGCCGCGTGAGCAGCCCGGTGTCCCGCATGGCCTCCAGTTCTTCGCGGTAGAAGAAGTCCGTCGCCTGCCTCTGGTGGCCGAAGAACAGCCAGTTGGGGCCCGGTGCGCCCACCGCCTTGCGCTCGTGCAGGAAGGAGCGGAAGGGCGCCACGCCCGTGCCCGGCCCCACCATGATGACGGGCACCGTCGGGTCCTTCGGCAGGCCGAAGCCGTGCGCCTTCTGCACGTAGGCGCGGAGCGTGTCGCCGGGCGTGGCGCGCTCGCCGAGGTAGGTCGAGGCCACGCCCAGGCGACGACGGCGACCGATCACGTAGCGCACGGAATCGACCGTGAGCGTCAGGCGGCCCGGCTCGGTCTTGGGGGAGGACGAGATCGAGTAGAGCCGCGGCTGCAGCGGATCGAGCGCGTCCACGAAGGCCTCGGCGTGCGGCCGCGCCGCCGAGAACTTGTGCAGCACGGCCAGCACGTCGAGGGTGGCGGCGTCGCCATCCGGGTCCTCGCCGCGCGCCAGCGCTCGGGCCTTCTCGCGCGCCGAGCCGCCCAGGATGTAGGAGAACAATTCGGAGAGCGCGTCGGGCGCGAGCCCGATGGAAACCTCGTCGGTGAGCACCTCGCGCAGCGTGCGGCCGCGCACCTCCAGCCGGGGCGAGCAGCCGAGCAGGCCGATGATCTGGTCCACGTAGCCCAGGTGGTTCTGGGGGAAGATGCCGAAGCTGTCGCCCGCCTCGTAGGTGAGCCCGGGGCCGAGGTCGAACTCGACGTGCAGCGTCTCCTTCTCGGAGCCCTCGCCGTTGAGCTTGCGGCGGCCCAGGAAGGTGGCCTCGCCCGGCGCCTCGCGCGAGGTGCCGACCGCGATCATCGGCTTGGCGCCAGGCTCGGCGGCGGGGACCATCACCTCGACGGACGCGCCCGGCGCCGTGTCGAGTTCGGCCGCGAGCCCCTTGACGAGGCGCGCGGTCTCCTTGCCGCCGGGCGCGCACAGGTTCAGCCGCGCCTCGCTCTTGAGGAAGATCGCGTTGGCATAGGTGGCGCAGGTGTAGCCGCACTGGCCGCAATCCTGCTGGGCCATGGCGGCCATGAGCCGCGGGGCGAGCGGCTGGGCCTCGGCCATGGCCATGCGCTCGGGAGCGGGCAGCGCGGGGTCGTGCCAGGGCGCGTCGTCGTTGGAGGCGAGCGGCGGCCCGTCGGAGGACGCCACCCCGCCGAGGTCGAGCCCGTGCAGGGCCGCGCCCGACAGCGCCTCGGGCGACGCGATGGGGCCCAGCGCGGCCGCGAAGAAGCCCGACAGCCAGGTGCGCTGCGCGTCCGTGAAGGGGGCGGACTCGGGCACCAGGGTCATGGGCGCGGTGGCTTGGCGGATCGTCACGCGGGCACCTCCTCGGCGAGCGCGCGGAGCCGGTCGGGGTCCTGGCGGCGCGCGAAAGCCGCGAAGCTTTCGCTGCCGTCGGCACGGTGGGTCATGTAAGCGCGCAGCAGTCCCTCGACGCGAACCGGCAGGTCGGTGGCCTTCACGTCAGAATAGAGCAGCGTGGCGATCGCGGCGTCCGTGCCGTAGCCGCCGCCGATGTGCAGGTGGTAGCCCTCGACCTGGTCGCCTTCCTCGTTGACCGTCACCTTAGCGCCGATCAGGCCGATGTCGCCGATGTAGTGCTGGGCGCAGGAATTGTGGCAGCCCGTCAGGTGGATGTTGATCGGCTGGTCGATCGCCACGCGGGCCTCGCAATGCTCCGCGACCGCCAGCGCGTGGCCCTTGGTGTCGGAGGCCGCGAACTTGCAGCCCCGGTTGCCCGTGCAGGCGATCAGGCCCGCGCGGATGGGCGTCGTCTGCCAGCCGAGGCCCGCGGCCTCGATGCCCGCCTGCACGGCACCAACGGCCGCGTCGGGCACGCCCGACAGCAGCAGGTTCTGCCAGACGGTGAGGCGGACGTCGCCGTCGCCGTGGGTGCGGGACAGCGCCGCGAGCGCGCGCATCTGAGGGGCGGTCATCTTGCCGGTGGGGAGGACCACGCCGATCCAGTTGAAGCCGGGCTGCTTCTGCGGGTGGACGCCCACGTGGGCCAGGCGGTCGTAGGCCAGGCGGGGCGGCAGGAGGCTGGCATCGACGCGGATGAGAGCCGACCCGAGCGCGGCCTCGACCTCGCCGAGGAACTTGTCGAAGCCCCAGGCATCGAGCACGTATTTGAGACGCGCCTTGTTGCGGTCGGTCCGGTCGCCGTGGTCGACGAACACGCGCACGATGGCGTCGGCCACGCGGGTCGCCTCGGCGGGCGGCAGGATCACGCCCGTGTCGCGGGCGAAGTCGCGGTGGCCCGTGATGCCGCCCAGCGCCAGCCGGTACCACACGCCCGGCGCGATGGGGGCGCCCGCGGTGTCCGAGGTGCCGTCGGGAACGGTCACGGCCTGGAACCCGATGTCGTTGGTGTCCTCCAGCGTGGCGATCCGGCCGCCGCCGTCGAAGGCCACGTTGAACTTGCGCGGCAACCCGTACATCGTGCGCGTATTGAGGATGTGGTGGTGCCAGTCGCGCGCGTGCGGCCGCGTGTCGAGCAGCTCCTGCGGATCGATGCCCGCGGTGGCCGAACCCGTGACGTTGCGGATGTTGTCGGCGCCCGTCCCCCTCGCCACGATGCCGATGTCGACCAGCTCCTCGAGCAGCGCCGGGCCGTTTTCGGGGATGATGTCGCGGATCTGCAGGTTGGCGCGGGTGGTGACGTGCGTATAGCCGCCGCCCCGACGCTCGGCGATGTCGGCCACGGCGTCGAACTGCCACGCCTTCAGGATGCCGTTGTGGATGCGCAGGCGGCACATGTAGCTGTCCTGCGCGGGCGCGACGTAGAACAGGCCGTGGTAGCGCCAGCGGAAGTTGTCGGCGGGCTTGGGCTTGGCGCCCGCGAGCGCCTCGGCCTTCATGCGGCCGTAGGCCTCGAAGGGCGGATCGGCCCGCTTCCACTTCTCCTGGTCGACGAGCTTGCCGCCGCTGGCCGTGGTGCGGTCCTGCGCTTTCTGCTGCGCAGCGTCGGGGCCGGTCGGCTCGGACGGGGTCGCCGCCTGCGGCAGCACACGCACCGCGGCCGCGCCGGACGCGAAGCCCTCCAGCCAGCGGCGCTGTTCGTCGGAAAACGCCTCACCCATGATCGGACCCTTTGGGACGCTTCGGTACGGTCGCGACGGAAACCCGCGCGGGGGGGATGCCGCCCGGCGACAGATTCCGGCAGGAACCGGGCCAGCGCGGTGCGGCACTCGACAGACATTGAGAGAAGGGCCCGATCTCCGGGCGCGCCCGGAACCATCGTTGGCCCGTGGCGTCGGCGGGCGCGTCTGGGGTCACCCCCGTCATCCCGGCATCACGTTCCATAGTCCACCGCGGGACGTGCTTTCAAGCCGAAGATTTGGCGCGTTTGCACCGCAATGAGGCAGCGACGCTGCGTTGTCACACGCCGCGGACCCCAGCGGAGAGCCCAGGCACGATGGTTGCTCGGGACCGACCGAGCGGCCTCCCCGGCCCGCGACGCGGTTCAACATGCCCGAGACTGGCCGCACGGCCGATGGCGACCTGCGCATCCTGGTGATCGACGACAACGCCATTCGTGCGCCGGTGATCGAAGAGGGACTGCGCGACGCGGGCCACGAGTCGGTCGTGGTCATCACCGAGATGCGGCAATTGCTGCGCCGCATCGTCGAGATCGACCCCGACGTCATCGTGATCGACCTGGAAAACCCGAACCGCGACGTGCTGGACCAGATGTTCCAGGTGTCGCGCACCGTGCGGCGTCCCGTCGCCATGTTCGTGGACCAGTCCGACCGCGCCTCGATGGAGGCGGCGCTGGATGCGGGCGTCTCGGCCTACGTGGTCAACGGCCTCAGGCGCGAGCGCGTGAAGTCCATCCTCGACATGGCGATCAGCCGCTTCAACGCCATGAACAGCCTGCGGGAGGAGTTGGACCGCACCAAGCAGGCGCTGGAAGACCGCAAGATCATCGACAAGGCCAAGGGTGTCCTGATGAAGAACCGCAACCTGTCGGAGGAGGACGCCTACGCGCTGCTCCGCACGACGGCCATGAAGGAAAGCCGCCGCGTGGCCGAAGTCGCGCGGGGCCTCCTGTCCGCCGTCAAGCTGCTGGGCTAGGGCGGCATGCAAGCCGCAACTCCTGCCGTCGAGGGGTCCCTCACCCCCGTCACGCTCGGCTTCATCCCGCTGGTCGACTGCGCGCCGCTGGCGGTGGCGCGCGAGAAGGGGTTCGCGGAGGCCGAAGGGCTCGACCTGTCGCTCGTCAAGGAAACCTCCTGGGCCAACATCCGCGACCGGGTGGCGCTCGGCCATTTCGACGCCGCCCACATGCTGGCGCCCATGCCGATCGCGGCCAGCCTCGGATTGGGCCGCCCGGCCGAGCCCATGGTGGCGCCGATCGCCCTGGGGCTCGGCGGCAACGCCGTCACGCTGTCGGCCGACCTGTTCGCCGCCATGGAGGCGCACCGTCCCGAGGGGACCGGGGCGGCGCGGACCTTCGCGCCCGACGCGATGGGAGCCGCGCTCGCGGCCGTGGTGGGCGCGCGGCGCGCGGAGGGGCGGCCGCCGCTCACGCTCGCGGTTGTCCACCCCTTCTCGGGGCACAATTACGAGCTCCGCTACTGGCTCGCGGCGGCCGGTCTCGACCCCGACCGCGACGTGCGGCTGACCGTGCTGCCCCCCTCCCTCATGGTGGACGGACTGGGCGAGCGGCAGGTCGACGGGTTCTGCGCGGGCGAGCCCTGGAACTCGCTCGCGGTCGAGGCCGGCACGGGCGTGATGGTGGTGACCAAGTCGGCCCTGTGGCGACAGGGGCCCGAGAAGGTGTTGGGGCTCCGCGCCGCCTTCGCGGAGCGGCGGCCAGAGCGGGTCGCGGCGCTGGTGCGGGCCCTGCACGCGGCCGCGGACTGGGCGGGGCGGGACGCGAACCGCGCCGAACTCGCGGCCCTGCTGGCCCGCCCCGACTACGTGGGCGAGCCCGCGTCCGTGATCGCGCGGACGCTCGCCGGGCGCTTCGTGCGGGTGCACGGCGGCCCGGAACAGGCGGTCCCGGACTTCCAGGTGTTCCACCGGCACGCCGCGACCTTCCCCTGGTCCAGTCACGCGCTCTGGTTCTACGCCCAGATGGTGCGTTGGGGACACGTGGCCCACACGGCCGAACACGCCGAGGTCGCGCGCCGCACCTACCGACCCGACCTGTACCGGGCGGCGCTGTCGGGCACGGGAGCCGACCTTCCGCGCGCCGACGCCAAGGTGGAGGGGGCGCTGACGCGGCTGACGCCCGTGGCCTCGCGCAACGGCACCCTGATGCTCGGCCCCGACGGCTTCTTCGACGGCCGCCTGTTCGACCCCGACCGGCTCGACCAGTACCTGGCCTCGTTCGGGGCGCCCGCGTGAGGAGGAGCGCGGTTCGTGCCGACCGCGCGGGCAGCGCCGCCCATTCTTTAGCCTTGCCGCACCGGGGAGGTCGCCCTTAACTTAGTGTGGCGATGGGACAGGACCCTTCGCCGAGGTGGCAGGCGACCAGCGCAGGTTCGCAAGGCCCCGTTCCATCCCTTTTCGCGTCCACCGATGGACCCGCTCTCCGGACGAGGCCGATTCCGAGGCTTCCGTTCGGGCGGGTGCCGTCGCGGCGCGCAGTTCAGGTGTTCCACCATGACCAGCAACGCTTTCCCCGAGGCCGGACAGGCGCGGCGTCCGCCCGCTGCCGAACGGATGGACGGCTGACCGGCGAGCGGGCGGGGAGCCACGCGATGACGGAACGGCTGGTGGTCATCGGCAACGGCATGGCGGCGGGCCGCGCGCTCGAGGAGCTGTTCGCCCGCGGGCCGGGCCGCTACGACGTGACCATCTTCGGCGCCGAGCCCCGCGTGAACTACAACCGCATCATGCTCTCGCCGGTCCTGTCGGGAGAGGCCGCCTACGGCGACATCCTGATCCACGACGACGCCTGGTACGCCCACCACGGCGTCACGCTGCACCGCGGGCAGACGGTCGCCTCCATCGACCGCGCGGCCGCCAGGGTGGTGACGCGCGAGGGGGTGGCGACGCCCTACGACCGGCTGCTGATTGCCACCGGCTCCTCTCCCTTCGTGGTGCCGGTGCCGGGCCGCGACCTGCCCGGCGTGCACGTCTACCGCGACCTCGACGACGTGCTCGCCCTAATGGCGGCGGCGGCGCGGGGCGGCCGCGCGGTGGTGCTCGGCGGGGGCTTGCTTGGGCTCGAAGCCGCGGCCGGATTGGCGATCCGGGGCATGCGCGTCACCGTCGTGCACATCCACGCGACGCTGATGGAGCGCCAGCTCGACGCGGAGGCGGGCGGCATGCTGCGGCACGCCCTCGAAGCCCGGGGCATCGAGGTCCGCTGCCCGGCCAGCACGGAAGCGATCCTGGGTGACACCCGCGTGGAAGGCATCCGCTTCGCGGATGGCACCGAACTCCCCGCCGACGTCGTGGTGATGGCCGTGGGCATCCGGCCCAACGTCGCGCTGGCGCGGGCCGCGGGGCTCGCGACCAACCGCGGCCTGCTGGTCGACGACGGGATGGCGACGAGCGATCCCGCCGTCCTGGGCGTTGGCGAGTGCGTCGAGCACCGCGGCCAGTGCTACGGCCTGGTGGCGCCGCTCTACGAGATGGCCGCGGTCGTGGCGGCCCGGCTGACCGGCGACCGGGCGGCCAGCTACGAGGGCTCGGTGACCGCCACCAAGCTGAAGGTCACGGGCATCAACCTGTTCTCGGCCGGCGACTTCGCGCCCGCGCCCGACCGCGAGGACATCGTGTTGCGCGACGTGGTGGGGGGCACCTATCGCCGTCTGGTGCTGCAGGGCGGCCGTCTGGTGGGGGCGGTGCTCTACGGCGACACCGGCGACGGCCCCTGGTTCTTCGACCTCGTGCGCGCGGGCACGGACGTCTCGGCCTGGCGCGACACGCTGATCTTCGGCGAGGGCTTCGTCGACGCGGCACGGCCCGAGGCCGTACCCGACCGGAAGGTGGCGTAATGGGCGCGGGCGTCCGCACGACCCGGACGACCTGCCCCTACTGCGGGGTCGGCTGCGGCGTGCTGGCCGACGTTTCCGCCGAGGGGGCGGTGTCGGTGCGCGGTGACGCCGACCACCCGGCCAATTACGGGCGGCTCTGCTCGAAGGGTTCGGCGCTCGCCGAAACGCTCTCGCTGGACGACCGGCTGCTCCACCCCGAGATCGAGGGACGCCGCGCGGCTTGGGACGAGGCGCTCGACCTCGTGGCCTCGAGGTTCGGGGCGGCGGTCGCGGAGCACGGCCCGGACTCGGTCGCTTTCTACGTGTCGGGCCAGCTGCTGACCGAGGACTACTACGTCGCCAACAAGCTGATGAAGGGCTTCATCGGCTCGGCCAACATCGACACCAACTCGCGCCTGTGCATGTCGTCGTCGGTGGCGGGCCACGTCCGCGCCTTCGGGTCCGACACGGTGCCGGGCACCTACGAGGACCTGGAGCAGGCCGATCTCGTGGTGCTCGTTGGCTCCAACCTGGCGTGGTGCCACCCCGTCCTCTACCAGCGCCTCATGGCGGCGCGCGAGGCGCGCGGCACGCGCCTCGTGGTGGTCGACCCGCGCCGGACCGCCACCGCGGAAGCCGCCGACCTGCACCTCGCGGTGGCGCCCGACGGCGACACGGCCCTGTTCAACGGCCTGCTGCGGCACCTCGCCTGCACGGCGGCCGACCGGCGCTTCGTAGCCGACCACACCGCGGGCTTCGTGGCCGCGCTCGCGGCCGCGGAGGACATGAGCGACGACGAGACCGCGCGCGCCACGGGCCTCGCGCCGGGCGACCTCGCGCGCTTCTACGACCTGTTCGCGCGTACCGAACGGGTCGTCACCGTTTATTCGCAGGGCGTGAACCAGAGCGTCGGCGGCACCGACAAGGTGAACGCCATCATCAACTGCCACCTCGCCACCGGCCGCATCGGGCGGCCCGGCATGGGGCCGTTCTCCGTCACGGGCCAGCCCAACGCGATGGGCGGGCGCGAGGTTGGCGGCCTCGCCAACCAGCTGGCTGCCCACCTCGACCTCGCCGACCCCCGCCATCGCGACCTCATCCGTCGCTTCTGGAAGGCGCCCCGCATCGCCGAGCGCGCCGGCCTCAAGGCCGTCGACCTGTTCCGCGCGGTGGCGGACGGGCGGATCAAGGCGCTGTGGATCATGGGCACCAACCCTGCCGTCAGCATGCCGGAAGCCGACCGGGTGCGCGCCGCGCTCGAACGCTGCCCGTTCGTGGTCTGCTCGGACGTCATCCGCGTGACCGACACGACCCGGCACGCGCACGTGCTGCTGCCCGCCGCCGCCTGGGGCGAGAAGGACGGCACCGTCACCAATTCCGAGCGCCGCATCAGCCGGCAGCGCCCCTTCCTGCCGCTGCCCGGCGAGGTGCGGCCGGACTGGTGGGCCATGGCGGAGGTGGCGGCGCGCCTTGGGTTCGCGGATGCCTTCGCGTATTCCGGTCCTGACGCCGTGTTCCGCGAGCACGCCGGGCTGTCGGCCGAGGGAAACGCGGGCACGCGCGACTTCGACCTCGGCGGCCTCGCGGCCCTGGATCCCGGCGCCTACGCCGACCTGTCGCCCGTGCAATGGCCCGTGCGCGCGGGCGCGGACGTGCAGGCCGCGCGCTTCTTCGGCGACGGCGCCTTCTTCACCCCCGACCGGCGCGCCCGCTTCGTTCCCGTGCGGACCCCGGCCGCGCCCGCGAACGACGCCGACCACCCACTCGTGCTCAATACGGGCCGCGTCCGCGATCACTGGCACACGCTCACCCGGACGGGGAAGTCGGTCCGGCTGTCCGCCCACATCACCGAACCGTTCGCGACGCTTCACCCCGCCGACGCGGCGCGCGCGGGCGTGCGCTCCGGCGACCTCGTGACGGTCGAGAGCCCGGCCGGGCGCGTGGTGGCGCGGGCCCAGGTGGCAGAAGGGCAGCGGCTCGGCTCGGTGTTCGTCCCCATGCACTGGACCGACCAGTATGCCAGCAACGGGCGGGTCGACGCGTTGGTGCCGGGGCGGGTCGACCCCGTGTCCAGCCAACCCGCGTTCAAGAACGCGCCGGTGCGGGCGCGGCGCTTCGGAGCGACCTGGTACGGCTTCGCGGTGCTGCGCGAGCGGCCCGTGGCAGCGGAGGCCGACTATTGGGCTTTCGCGCGGGTCAAGGATGGCTGGCAGGCGGAACTCGCGGGAGCCGTGCCGCCCGAGGATTGGCACGGCTTCGCGCGGCGCCTGCTCGGGGCGGACCGCGAGGGAACGCGCCTGCTCACCTACGACGACGCGGCCGGCGGGCGGCACCGCGCCGCCGCGCTGACCGCGGACGGCCGCCTCGGGGGCGCCCTGTTCGTCGCGCCCACCCCGCTCGCCGTGGCGCGCAGCTTCGTGAACGAGGCGCTCACGCTGAGCGACCTCACGGCGGCGGACGGCTTGCGCCTGCTGGCCGGGCGGCCCGGCGCCGGGCGGGCGGACCGGGGGGAAACGATCTGCGCCTGTTTCGGCGTCGGCCTGAACCAGATCGTGGAGGCCGTGACGGCTGGCGGCTGCCGCACCACCCAGGCCGTGGGCGCCGCGCTGAAGGCTGGCACCAATTGCGGCTCGTGCCGTCCCGACATCCAGCGCATCATCGGCGACCATCCCGACCGGCAGGCGGGTTGACGTCGGACGGGTCGGTCCACAGCGGAAAAGCTGCTAAACCGCGGATCGAGCCTCGCGCGGGCTCCGCACTTTTGGGGAGATCGGCCATGGCGACCGAGGCGGTTCTGTCGAAGCTCGCGGTCCGGCTGCGACGGGGCGAGCGGCTGGTGTCGGCCTGGTGCTGCCTGGGCGACCCGGCGGCGGCCGAGGTGCTGGTGCGCGAAGGCTACGACACGGCGGTGCTCGACATGCAGCACGGCACGTTCACGGTGGACAGCGCGATCGAGGGCATCGCGCTCCTGGCGCTCGCGGGCAAGCCCGCGGTCGTCCGCGTGCCCGTGGGCGAGTTCGCGACCGCGTCGCGCATGCTGGATGCCGGAGCCGCCGCCGTGGTGGCGCCGATGATCAACAGCGCGGCCGACGCCAAAGCCTTCGCGGCCTTCGCCAAATATCCGCCGTTGGGCGACCGGAGCTGGGGACCGGGCCGGGCCATTCCGCTCTCGGGCCTCGATCCCGTCACCTACCTCGCCCAGGCCAACGCGACGCAACTCGCGCTGCCGATGATCGAGACCCGCGCGGCGCTCGACGCCCTGGACGATATCCTGGCCGTGCCCGGCATCGACGGCGTGCTGGTCGGGCCCGCCGACCTGTCGATCGCGCTGCTCGGCGGCAGGCTCGACGCCGAAGGACCGGAGGTCGAGGCGGCGCTCGACCACATCGCCGCGCGGGCCGCCGCCGCCGGCAAGGTCGCCTGCCTGTTCTGCATGGACGGGGCCCGCGCCCGCGCCATGGGAGCGCGGGGTTTCGGCCTGTGCTCGGCCTCGATCGACACGGCCCTGCTGCGGCAGGGGGCCGCGCGCGAACTGGCTACCGCCCGGTAGGTTGGCGGAACGGATCGGCTGCACCCGGCATTACCGGTTGGACATTCCGTGAACAAAAGGCGCGAACCCGTGAGCCAGCCCCACAAGGAAGCCGAACCCGTCACCGAGCACAATCCGAAGCTCGACGAGCATCCCGGCTCGAACACGATCAAGAACCCGAACGAATGGACCTCCGGCGACGATCCGATGACCGGGGCCCAAGCCTCCTACCTCAAGACCTTGTCGGAAGAGGCGACCGACGAGGCCGAGGGCTACGAGGACGGGCTGAGCAAGGCGGAAGCGTCCAAGCGCATCGACGCACTGAAGCATAAGCTCGGGCGCTGAAATCCCGGCGCGCGACCGCGGGGGCGGCGCGTGTTCGGCCCGACCGGTCCGGACCGTCTGAGCCGATCAAGCATCCCGCCATCGGTCGTACACGGCCGCCTGGGCTCGCACGATGGCGGCGTCGTCCGTGACCTGCCACATCGTCACGTCCTCGATCCAGAAACGCCGCCCGGATTTGGCGATGCGCAGACCGCGATATCCGGTGGCATATCCGTCGCGCGCCACGGTCTCGATGAGGGTCTGCCGCTCGGCCCGGTTCGGCACCTCGGCTGACAGCCGGGACGGCAGGCACGTCATCTCGTCCCAGTCGAACCCGAAGCAGGCCTGCGCGGTCAGGTTGGCGTAGACGAAGCGCGGGTCGGCCGCGGTGTTGTGCACGAGCAGGCAGAACGGGGCATCGTCGTAGAGCCAGCGCGCGGCCGAAGTGGGATCGTGGCCGGAAGCGACGAGACTCCGACCGAGACGGGTGCGGTAGTTTCGATCGATCAACCCCGCGAAAACGGGATCGCGCGCGAGGTCGGCGGCGCTCGGTCCCGGACGGACCGGGTCGAGTCCGGGCATGTCGGCCGGACCCATCATCCATCCCGTCCTTCTGCCGTTGCGGCGGAGTGGCTCGACCGGCGCATCAACGCTTCGGGAAGCCCAGGCCGAACTGCCGCGCCAGGAAAAGGCCGCCGTGGCGAAGACCGGCGGGGTCGATGCCGTGGCCGAGGCCCATCGACAGGTGCCATTGGCAGGGCAGCCCCGCTTCGCCCAGGGCGTTCGCGGCCTCGAACAGCGCGTCGAGCGGGATGACCTGGTCGGCCTCCCCGTGGACGAGCAGGATGGGGGGTGTCGCGCCCGTCGGCCCGCGGGCCGTGGCCTCCGCGAGATGCTCGGGACCGGCCAGCAGGCCGGAAAAGCCCAGGATGGCGCCCGGCGCGCGGGCGCGGCGAAGTCCGGTGTGCAGCGCCATCATGGTGCCCTGGCTGAAGCCCACCAGGGCGAGCTTGGCATCGTTCAGGCCGTGACGGGCGAGTTCGGCGTCGAGGAAGACGTCGAGCGCCGGCCGGGCCTTGCTGACCCCGCGCCAGCGTTCGTCGGGATCGCGGAAGGTGAGGTCGAACCATTGCCGTCCGGTCGGCGACTGCGGGCAGCGCTCGGGTGCGTTGGGCGCCACGAAAGCCGCGTCGGGCAGCCACGCCTGCCACTGCCGCCCGATGTCGATCAGGTCTCGCCCGTCGGCCCCGTAGCCGTGCAGGAATACCACGACCTGCTTCGCCTGGCCCGACTTGGCGGGAAGGCGCGGACCGTCGAGAGGCGGCGTCGTCAAGGGCGTGCTCCTTTCCTGCGGATCTGGTTCACGGGCCTGTCAGCACCATGCCGCTGCGGTTTCTGATGAGACGGTAATAGGCCCAAAGCAGCCGGGCCGCGACGCCCCGATGCGGGCGCCAGCGCTCGCCCAGGGTGTCGAGTTCGGCGGTGGTCGGGCGCGCGTCGAGGGTCAGCACCACTCGCGCGGCCTCCTGCAGGGCAAGGTCACCGGCGGGCCAGGCGTCGGGATGACCGAGGCAGAACAGCAGAAAGCTGTCCGCCGTCCAGGGCCCCACGCCCTTCACCGCCACGAGGGCGGCGTGCGCGGCTTCCGCGGGCATGCCATCGAGCGTCGCCAGAGGCAGGCTGCCGTCGGTCACGGCGTGGGCCACCGCGCGCAGGGTCCTAACCTTGGCGATCGAGAGACCCGCTTTGCGCAAGGTCGCGTCGTCGCAGGCCAGCACGGCGTCGGCCGTGAGCGGATCCAGGGCGGCGCGGAGCCGGACCGTGATCGCGGCCGCGCTGGCGGTCGAGAGCTGTTGCCCCATGATGATGGCGGCCAGCCCGGAAAACCCGGGCTCGCCGCGCCGCAATGGTGGACGGCCAGCCCTGTCCAGCATGTGGCCGATGGCGACCGGGTCGCTCGCCCGCAGCGAGGCGAGGGCCGCCTCGAGTGCCTCTTCCGTGGTGATGGGCGGTGCCGTAGCGTAGGTCGGGCCCGGTGCGATCCGCTTCGGCTTGACCGCGGCTTTCGGAGGTTTGAGCACCATGCCGATTCCCGCGTTTCGCCACGGGTCGAGCATAAACCCGGCGCGCCGCCGGTCAGCAAGGGGCGTCACCGAGGAAGACCCATCACCGTGCGGCCGACCTTCCGCTTCGCACCCTCGCCCAACGGCGGCCTCCACCGCGGCCACGCCCATTCGGCCCTGCTGAACGAGCGGCTCGCCGCGCGAGCGGGCGGGCGGCTCCTGGTTCGGCTCGAGGACATCGACGTCGCGCGCTGCACCCCCGCGCTCGCAACGGCCGTCCTCGACGACCTGGCTTGGCTCGGCCTGCGCTGGGAGACGCCCGTGCGCCGCCAGTCCGAGCATTTCTCCGATTATGCGGACGCGCTTCAACTGCTGGCCGCACGGGGGCTCGTCTACCCCTGTTTCTGCACGCGCGGCGAGATCGCCCGCGCCCTGGCGGACCAGGCCGCCCCGGCACGCGACCCGGACGGTTCGCCCCTGTACCCGGGCACCTGCCGCGTCCTGTCCAACGTCGAGCGGGCGCACCGCACCGCCGAAGGGTGCCCGTTCGCGCTGCGGATCGACATGGCGAAGGCGCGGGCGGTCCACGGCACCAGTATGTCGTGGTCGGAGTGGCGGGAGGGTGACGAGACCGAACGGCACGCGGCGGAGCCGCAGGACTGGGGTGACGCCGTGCTTCGCCGCAAGGACGTCCCCACGAGCTACCACCTCGCGGTGGTGGTGGACGACGCCCTCCAGGGCGTGACGGACGTGGTCCGGGGCGAAGACCTGATGGCGGCGACAAGCCTGCACAGGCTGCTGCAGGCCCTGCTCGGTCTCCCCGAACCCGCCTACCACCACCACAGGCTCGTCCGCGACGAAACGGGCGAAAAACTCTCCAAGAGTCGCGGTTCGGAAACGCTCGCGAGCCTCCGGGATCGAGGCCTCACGGCGGAAGACATACGCCGTGACCTCGGCTTTCAATGAAGGCGCAGGTGTCGACTTTCAGGCAAGGTCGACGCCCAAGCCCTCGCTGCCGGTGATCCGGCGCGGCATCGGGTCCGCGTCGCTCGGCCCCGGATCGTCGGGGGCCGCCTTGAGCGGAAAGACCACGGGGCGCCGTTCGACCGCGGCGGTCGGGGCGACGGCGGGCCGTTCGGACGAGCGAACTTCGACCGGATCGGCAAGCGGAACAGGCGCAGCGGCCAGGGCCGGAGCGGGAAGGCTTCGTTCCGCGCCCGCACCCTCGCGGGGCGCGAGCCTCCTGTGCTCGGGCGGGCTCAGCCGCTCGTCCGGCGTGTCCCACACGAAGGCGTCGATGCGTCCCGTGACGGGCGAGATGGGCGCCCAGGTGTCCGAGATCACGCCGTCGGCGATCCAGGACGGGTCATGCGGTGCGCGGGCGGCCCGCTGCAGCCATTCGAACAGGGCGCCGGTCTCGCCGTTCTCGGCCTCCTCGATGTCGGCCATCATGAGGCAGGTCCGCGCGGTGGGCCGGCTGCCCTGCTCGCCGTTGACGAGCGGCGCCATGATCTGCCGCGCCTTGCCGAACTCGCGCGCTTCCAGCGCCGAGCGGGCAACCGTCAGGCGGCTTTCGGGCTGGCCGGGCGCACGGCGGGCCAGGGCCTCGGCGCGCGTAAGGCGGTCGGTGGCGGAGTCGCCCGATCGGGCATTGACGTAGGCGTCGGCGAGGTCCGGGTGAGGCGTGGCCGCGAAGGCCGTCTCGACGATCTTGGCGGCCCGGCGCAAATCTCCCTTGCGGCCGAGCAGCCGCCCGGCCAGGGCCGCCGCCGGCACCAGGGTGGGGGCGAGCCGCAGCGCTTCGCGCGCGAGGCTCAGCGCCTCCTCGGGCGACTGCTCCTGGCTGTCCAGTGCGATGGCGGTCTGCAGCACGGCCCGCTGGCGGTTGGCGGTCGGCCGGTCGATCAGGCGGCCGGCCGCGTTGCGCTCCACGGCCTTGAGCGCGCCCGCCCAATCGCTGTTGGCGGCGCGGTGCTGCAGCACGGCCTGCCCGGCCCAGGGCAGGCTCGCGACCTTCTGCGCCTCGGACGCGTAGCGGTAGGCTCCCTCGGCATCCCCCTGCCGCTGCGCTTCCATGTGCAAGCCGCGCAGCCCGAGCGCGCGCGTCTCGTCGTGCTCCAGCATGGCGGCGAACATCTTCTGCGCGCCGTCCCGGTCGCCGGACAGCTGCGCGGTCTGCGCCTTCAGGAGCATCGCCATGGGCTCGTGGCGCAGCAGGCGGTCGGCATCGAAACTGTGGCGCTTGGCGGCCGCGGCATCGCCCGCGCCCACCGCCATCATGCCGCGCGACAGCGCCCGCAACCCCTTGTTGCGCCGCTTGTTGCGGCTCGCGACCGAGAGCAGCGCGGGCACGTTGAAGACGAAGCGCAGCAGGCTCCAGGCGACCAGCAGGACGACCGCGACCGCAAGCACGGCCACGAGGCCCACCAGCGTCGAGAACTGGTAGTCGCGCCCACCCCAGGTGACGAGCACCGTGCCCGGATGGTCGGCGAGCCAGGTCGCACCGAACGCGACCAGCGTCACGCCCGCGAGGAAGACGAGAACTCGGATCATCGGCGCCCCACCCTGCACCAGGCCGACCGATCAATCGACGGACCGGCCGCGTTCACTTCGAAGACCCCAGGGTTGCGATCGCCTCCGCCACCACGGACCGCGCCGCGGCCTCCGCGTCGACCCGCGCCTTGAGCCGGTCGGCGAAGGGGCGCGTGGCGGTCTTGCCGTCGCCGGGCAGGCCCTGCCACTCGGCGAGCGCGCCACCGTAGTCGCCCCGCTGCAGGGCGTCGCCGACGCGGGTCACCACGGCGTCGGGGTCCTGCCCCGGCGCCGCCCCCGTGGGCCGGATCTTGACGAGGCTCTGGGCCCCCGCGACCACGCGGTCGAGCACGCTGCCGCCCGGAGCGGGAGCCGAGGGGCCCACCATGGCGCGCTCGTCGTCGTCGAACAGGGCGAGGAGGTCGGCCCGGGTCGGCGCGCCCTTGTCGGCCACGGCGCGCAGCGGGCCCAGCACCGCGTCGTCGGCCCCGAGCGTTTGCAGGGCCGTGACGTCGGGCGCGAAGGGGCGCCCGTCGGCGATCGCCTGCAGGATGGCCTGACCCGTGACGGCCAGCGGCGCCGCGCGGGTTTCGGCCGCGCTGCCGTTCTGCCGCGCCTCGGTGACCTGCATGGCGAGTTTCGGCGCGGACAGGTCGGCCTCGATGGGAGCAAGCCGATGGTCGAGGTCGTCGATCTTGGCGTTCACGGGTGCGAGATCGACGCGGGGCAGTGCCGCCACGGCCGTCCCGACCCCGGCGAGCTTGCCCCCGAGGTCGGACACGCGGCCGTCCAGCGGCGCGAGATCGACCTTGGGTTCGGACGCGAGCTTGTCGGACAGCGCCTTCAGCCCGTCCGAGAGATCGGCAACCTGCTTCTGCAAGGGCCCGAGATCGACGGGCGGCGGCGCAGGGATGGCGGGTGCGGAGGACGCAGCGGCCGCGGCGGGAGCGGATGGCGCGCCGGCGGCCTGGTCCAGCCGGCCTTTCAGGTCGCCGAGGTCGGATTTCACCTGCGCGACCGAGCCTTCGAGGGCGGCGATGCGGTCCTCCAGGGGTTTTAGGTCGGGGGCTGGAGGAGCCAGCGCGGGGGTCGGCGGCGCCTCGGGGGCGGGCTTGGTCTCCAGCGCGGCCACGCGGTCGGCCAGCGGCTTGAGGTCGACGGGCGCCCTCCCCTCCAATGCGCTCAGGCGGCCGCCCAGGCTCCTGACCTGTTCGCCCAGGGTCGCGACGGCGGGGTCGGTGGACGGGGGGATCAGCGCGTAGAGCGCGCCACCCAGCAGCAGGACAAGGAGCAGGCTCAGCGCCGACAGGAAGAGCGGCAGTCGCGACGGGCGCGCCGCGGGCGGGACGGGCGCCGGGCCCAGCCCCGCGAAAGGCGCGGCCGTCTCGCCATCCCGCGGCACGGCGTCGGGCTGGCGCATGGCCAGTGGGTCGACCGGTGGGAACGGTGCGTCCGGAGACGGATCGCTTTCGGCGGCGGACAGCGGCTCGACGTGGCCGTCGGCGACCGGCGGCTCCGCCTCGTGCGGGACGAACGCCATTCCGTCGGGCGGGACGGCGGTGGCGTCCTCGGCCAAGGCGCCTTCGCGCATGACGGGCTCGGGCGGCACGGGATCAAACCCGGCGTCCTCGGCCCGCCCCTCGATCAGCGACGGCTCGCGGCGTTTGCCGCGGTTGGGCATGGCGGGGCGCTGCGGCTCGGGCGGGGTTTGGACCTCGTCGTCCGCCATCGCTCGCTTCTCCTCGTTCGGTCGGTGCAGCCCGTGTAACGCGCGCGGACGAGCGCGGTCAAAGACGGAGTGGTACGTGCGGATTGCGGCTTTGTTCCGCGCCGCAAGCTGCTCCGCAACCGCCAGAAGGCGCTCAGCCGCGACGGCGTGCAGGCGCTCGACCATGCGGCCGTCGACGCGGAGCGCGCCCACGCGGGCGTTGGCGGGGTCCGCGAAGGCGTCCGCGATGGCTTTCGCGCGGGCCACCTCCTCCGTCGAGGGTGAGAAGGCCGCGTTGCAGGTCGCGACCTGGCCTGGGTGGATCAGCGTTTTGCCGTCGAACCCGAAGTCGCGGCCCTGCTCGCATTCGGCCGCGAACGCGTCCGCGTCGTCGAGGTCGTTGTGGACCCCGTCGAGCACCGTCAGGCCGTGACGCCGCGCCGCGAGCACGATCGCGGCGAGGTGGGGCAGCAGGCCCGCGCGCCCCGGCCGAACCCGCAGCCGAAGCTCTTGCGCGAGGTCGTTGGTGCCGACCACGAGGGTGTCGAGGCGGGTGGCGGGATCGGCTGCTGCGCCGGCAAGGACCGCGATATTGGAAAGGCCAGCGGCGGTCTCCACCATGGCCCAAAGGCGGGTGGGCGCGTCGCCAAGAGCCGAGACAGCTGCGCGAACCTCATCCCCGTCACTCACTTTGGGGAGCAGCACCGCGTCGGGACGCGCCTCGATCATCGCGACAAGGTCGGGGGCGCCCCACGCGGTGCCTGACGCGTTGACGCGCACCACGGTTTCGCGGTGGCCGAAGCCGCCCTGCCCCAGAACCTCGACCACGCGCTCGCGGGCACGGTCCTTCTCGTCCGGCGCCACCGCGTCCTCCAGGTCGAGCACGACGGCGTCGACATCGAGCGTGCGGCACTTGTCGATGGCGCGCGGGTTGGAGGCGGGAACGTAGAGGACGCTGCGTCGCAGGACCACGGTCGTGCCACCACGGCTCAGGGCGTCGCGGGCTTGGCCGACACGAGCACGTAACCGCGCGTCCTGTTCGCGTTGTCGGAATCGGTCGTGTTCATCGCGCCGAACAGGTCGGACGCCGTGACCCAGACGGGAGGGTACTTGTAGCGCGCGACGTCGAGGATGAGGAAGCGGTCGGTCGCGGCATCGTAGGCGGCGAGCGGCGAGATGTGGCCGCCGCGCTCCTGGCCGAGCGACCGGCGCAGGTAGTTGACGACGACGAAGCGGCCCTTGGCCTCCAGGGCATCCCGCGCCGCGGCGCGGAAGGTATCCAACCCGCCCTCGGCGGCGTGGCGCACCTCGACGTCCACGGGATGCAGGGCCAGCAGGGACCCCAGTTGGTCGAGCGTCATGCCCTGCCGGCCCAGGAGTTCGCGCGGCAGGATCGCATCCGTGCCGGCATCGAGCACGTTGTCCTGCGTGAAGGTCGCGTAGGGCTGGTACTCGGGGCTGATGGGGGCGGGCACGCCCATCGCGTTCAGCACCATGACGATGCTCGCCACCCCGCAATAGGCCTGCGTCTTCTGCGTCACGAAGGTTGTGCTGATCGGAAAATAGGCTTCGAGCTTGCGCGACTCGAGGAGGAAGTGCTCGCCCTGCGGCGAGCGCAGGTCGACGAGGGCGTCCGGCAGGGCGAGGGTTTCGGCCCCCGCTCCGGTGGCCAGCAGCAACGACAGGAAAAGGGAGCGGAACGGGAGCGGCATGCGTGCCTCGGTCGGTGTCGGCCGACACACTACGCGGGATCCGGGCGGAAGTCCGGCCCTCGGACACCGGATCGGGCCCGAGGGCCGGCATTCGATCTTCCGCTACTTCGCGCCGGTGACGACGCCCTCCAGGTCGTGGTCCATGCTGAGCATCAGGTCGGGCCTGCGCCCCTTGAGCACCACGAACCACACAGCACCCAGCAGCATGTAGGCCGCGAAGCCGTAGGGCAGATAATTGTAGGGGGCCGCCGGGATCGGATACAGGCTGCCCAGCAGCGACAGCGCCATCAGCACCGTGCCGGCTACGCCCATCACGTAGACGAGCGGGGTCGCCTCGCCCGTCCGGCGCAGGAGCACCGGCGAGGCGATTGAGCACAGAAGGTAGACGATGATGAAGCCGAAGCTCGCGATCGTGCCGAACCAGCCGAGCAGGTCGGTGTAGGCGCTGTTGTAGAAGGCCGCGCAGACCAGGAAGTTGATCCCGACGCCGACGGTCGCCGCGACATGCGGGGTCTGGTGCGTGTCGTGGATCAGGCCCGCGCGGGGGTGGAGCACCTCGTAACGCCCGAGCGAGAACAGGATGCGCGAGAACGAGTTTATCGACGCGAGCGCGCAGGCGAAGCAGCTGATCATGGCGCCGATGTAGACCAGGATCGTGAGCGCCAGGCTCTTGCCCGCCACGATGTCGGACAGCGGGCCCGCGCTCGCGCCCAGCTTGGCCGTGTCGTCATCGAACCCCTGGACGATCAGGTAGGTCGTCACCACGAAGACGATGCCGGCCAGGATGGGCGTGAGGATGACGGCCCGCGGGATGACCTTGGTCGGGTTGCGCGTTTCCCGGCCCAGCGTCGCGGCGCTCTCGAACCCCACGTAGGAGAAGATCCCGAACACGATGGATTGGGCAATGGAGCCGAAGCCCGCGCCTTCCAGGTTGTTCTGCTTCGGGTCGAGCGCGAAGCCGTGGCTCTGCCAGGAGAGGAAGCAGACGAGCGCGATGATGGCGACGGAAACGACCTCCAGCGCGAGCCCCAGGCGCGACGAGAAGCGGATGTCGCGGATGGCGAAAAGGTAGACCAGGACCGATATCACGAGGAAGAGCACGACCGGGTGGATGGTGACCGTGAGGCCGAGGGCGGTGATGAGCGCCTGGGCGAACAGGGCGGTCGCGGCGGTCAGTGCCATGGCGGTGAAGACGTAGGCGGCGAGCATCGCCCAGCCGGCCAGCATGCCCGCGATCGGCCCCAGGCCGCGGGAGATGTAGAGGAAAAAGGATCCCGCGGCCGAGATCTTGCCCGCGAGCTTGCCCACGTTGTAGCCGACCACGACCAGCGCGACGGTGGCCAGAACGTAGACGAGCCAGGACGCGGTGCCCGCCGTGGCGGCCACCACCGCCACCGCCACCGCGGGCGTGAGCGTCGGGGACACGTTGGCGACCGATTGGCCGATCGCCTCGATGAAGCTCAAACTATTGGCCCGCAGTTGAGGCATGGTGGCTCCAAATTTTCGCCAGAGTAAACAATGTTGCCTCATATCCAAGAATGATGCCACGCGGCCGGGGGCTCCGCCGCGTCTCCGAAAAGCAGCGCTGGTCTTTGCAAAACCGGCGGCAACGGCGCACGAGACCGTGGGTGCGAGCAGGACACGGGAGAAACGCCATCGACGCCGTTCGACGTGAGGGGGGCGACGATCCGAAAGAGGTCGCGCTGTCCGGTGAAAGCGGCCCAACGCGTCCCGGACCGGTTCGCGCGGCGTTCACGCAAGGCTCGATTCCGCGGCACGTTGCCGTGATGACGGCCACCAGCACGGTGGGCATCCTCGCGATCTTCGTGGTCGACTTCCTGTCGCTGCTCTACGTGTCACGGCTTAAAGAGATCGACCTGACGGCGGCGGTGGGCTTGGCGACCCAGGTCCTGTTCTATCCCATCTCGGTCAACATCGGGCTGACGATCGGGGTGACGGCGCTCATGTCCCGGGCGCTCGGGGCCGGCGACCGCGCGCGGGCGCGACGCCTCGCGGGGTCGGGCCTGGTGCTGGCCCTCGCGAGCAGCGTGGTCGTTGCAGGGGGTGTGATGGCCTTCGCGGGTCCCATCCTGTCCGCCTTGGGCGCGAAAGGGCCCGTGCTCGACGTCGCGCGCGTGTTCCTGGAGATCACGCTGCCCGCCAACGTGCCGTTCGCGGCAGGCATGGTGCTATCCGGCGTGCTGCGGGCCGCGGGCGATGCCCGGCGCGCCATGTACGTGACCCTGGTGGGCGGGATCGTGACGGGGATCGCCGACCCGATCCTGATCTTCGGCCTGCACCTGGGCGTCTACGGCGCCGCGATCTCGACCGTGCTGTCGCGGCTGACCTTCCTGGGCGTGGGCTATTACGGCGCGGTGCGGGTGCACCGGCTGGTGGACCGGCCCCGCCCCGGCTCGCTCACCCTCGACCTCCGCCCGCTGCTCGGCATCGCCCTGCCCGCGGTAGGCACGAACCTCGCGACGCCGGTCGCCGGTTCCTATGTGTTCCACGTCTTCTCGCGCTTCGGGGACGCTGCGATCGCGGCTACCAGCATCAATGCTCGGGTGGCGCTGGTGGCCTTCGGCGTCCTCTACGCCCTGTCGGGTGCCGTGGGCCCCATCCTGGGCCAGAACCTCGGCGCACGACACTTCGATCGCGTGACGGCGACGTTGAACGCCTCTTTTGGTTTCGTGACGGCCTGGGCGCTGGTGGCCTGGGCCCTGCTCTGGCTGCTGACGCCCGCGATCGTGACCTTGTTCGGCGCAACCGGGGACACGGCGCGCTACGTCGCCTTCTTCTTCGCGTTCGGTGTCTCGGTCTGGCTGTTCACCGGCTTCCTGTTCGTGGCCAACGCGTCGTTCAACAACCTCGGTTTCCCGCTCCTGTCGCTTGCCTTCAACTGGGGCTTGGCGAGCCTCGGCACCATCCCGTTCGTGACGCTCGGGACGACCTGGGGCGGCGTGCCCGGCGGACAGCTCGGCATCGCGCTCGGGGCCGCGATCTTCGGTCTGGGCGCGCTCGCGACCGCCTACCGTGTCAGCGGGCGGCTCGCAAACCGTTTTCCACGCGCTACATTTCAGCCTGCGACATCGCGAGGGAGCCACCCATGACACTGAACGACATCGTGCAGTCCGCCCAGGGCGGCCAGGCGGTCGACAACATCGCGGCGCGCTTCGGCCTGTCGCCCGCGCAGGCGCAGAACGCCATCAATGCCCTGCTGCCCGCCATCCAGATGGGCCTGCAGAACACCGCCCAGAGCGGCGGGATGGGGTCCATCCTCCAGCACCTCGGCAACGGCGCGCACCAGCAGAGCTATGCCGACCCCGGCGCCGCGCAATCGCCCGCCGCGACCCAGGCGGGCGGCTCGATCCTGGGCGAGATCTTCGGCGGGCACGCGGCCACCGGCCAGGTAGCCCAGCAGGCCTCGACCGAGTCGGGCGTGTCGTCCTCGGTGATCCAGGCCATGCTGCCGACGCTCGCCTCCGTGGTGATGGGCGGGCTGTTCCACGGCGCGCAGAGCGGCGGCTTCGGCGGCGCGCTGCAGAACATTATCGGCGCGGGGGCGGGTGGCGGCGGTCTGGGATCGATGTTCGGACAGGGCGCCAGCCCGGCTCAGCCCACCACCGCGCCCGCGGCCCCGGAGGAAGGCGGCCTGGGCAGCATGCTCGGCAGCGTGCTGGGCGGGCTGTTCGGCGGTGGGCAGACTACCGCCGCACCGACCCAGCCCGTCTCTTCGGCTTCTCCCGCAGCACCCGCGGCGTCGGACGCGGACGCCGCGCTGAACCAGTTCAGCCAGATGTTCCAGGCGGGGACGCCGGCTTCGCCCCAGCACGAGGCGAGCCTCGCCAACATCCTGGGGCGGTAAAGGGCTGCGGGCGATCAGGCCGCGGACAGGATGGCGAGCAGGGCCGCGACCCTGGCCTTGAGCGGGTCGTTGAACATCTCGCCGATCTGGATCATCCCGCCCGCGAGCCACTGGCCGGGACCGCCCAGCTCCGGGTGGCTCCACTGCGCGGACCGGCCTTGCCCGGCCCGCAGCGCCTCGACCAGCACCCAGACCGCGTCCGCGCTGAACCCGTGCCGCCGGGCCAGCAGCGCCACCGCGTCCGAGGGCGCGACGTCCGTCACGCGAACGCCATCAGCACGGCATCCACCGCCACGCTGTCGCCCGGCGCGGCCAGAATGGTGGCCACGGTGCCGTCGCGCTCGGCCAGCAGCACGTTCTCCATCTTCATGGCCTCGACGACCGCGAGCGCCTCGCCGGCCTTGACCTCCTGGCCCAGGACGACGCGGATCGCGGTCACAAGGCCCGGCATGGGGCAGAGCACGAGCTTGCCGCTGCCCGCGGCCTCCTTGACGGGCATCAGCGCCGCGAGGGCCGCCTCGCGCTCGTTGAAGACCTGCACGTCGGCCACCGCGCCGCCGTGGATCAGCACCACGCCGTTGGAGCGCGGACGCACCCCGAACGCCACCTCGGCGCCATCCACCGTCCCGACCCAGACGGGCGCACCCGGCCGCCAGGTGGAGCGCACCTCGGTCTGCGTGCCGTCCGCGAAGCGAAGCAGCGCGCCGCCGCCCGTGGTCAGGACCGTGAAGCGGAATTCGTCGCCCCCGACCCTGGCCACGCGCGCGGGGTCGAACTCGACCCGGCGCGGTCCGCGCATCTGCCCCGAGATGCCGCGCTTGCGCTGATTGAGCAGGTGGTCGATGGCGCCCGCGACCGCCGCGAAGCGGCGCGCCATGCCTCCCTGGGGCGCCTGGTTCTGGAAACCATCGGGGAACTCGTCGGCGATGAAGGCGGTGGACAGCCGTCCCTCCTTCCAGCGCGGGTGCGCCATCAGCGTTGCCAGGAAGGGCACGTTGTGGCGGATGCCGTCGAGCGCGAAGGCGTCGAGCGCGCGGGCCTGGGCCGCCACCGCGATGGAACGGGTGGGGGCGTGGGTGACGAGCTTGGCGATCATGGGGTCGTAGAACACCGACACCTCGCCGCCTTCCGCCACGCCCGCGTCGACCCGCACCGTGATGCCCGCCTCCGTACCTTCGAGCGGCGGCCGGTAGGTGGACAGGCGGCCGATCGAGGGCAGGAAGGAGCGGGTCGGGTCCTCGGCGTAGATGCGGCTCTCGATCGCCCAGCCGGTGAGCGTGACGTCGTCCTGGGTCAGGCGCAGCGGTTCGCCGGCCGCGACCCGGATCATCTCCTCCACGAGGTCGAGGCCCGTCACCAGTTCGGTCACGGGATGCTCGACCTGCAGCCGCGTATTCATCTCGAGGAAGTAGAAGCTGCGGTCCTGCCCGGCCACGAACTCCACCGTGCCGGCCGAGGCGTAGCCCA
>CAXTFJ010000033.1:0-35992 GCA_964243405.1 uncultured Lichenihabitans sp.
TTCCCGGGCGGTCTCGAGGCCGTGCTGTGGGTGTTCGCCGTCGTGTGGGGAACGGACGTCATGGCCTATTTCGGGGGACGCCTGCTGGGTGGCCCGAAATTGTGGCCACGGGTGTCGCCGGGCAAGACGTGGTCGGGGTTCGCGGTGGGCGTGACCTCCGGGGCGCTCGCGGGCCTGCTGGTCAAGCCCCTGGAAGCCCCCGTCGCCCCCTGCTTCGCCATCGGACTGGTGGCCGGTGCCATCGCCCAAGGGGGCGACCTGTTCGAATCGTGGTTGAAGCGGCGTTACGGCCTCAAGGACGCGAGCCATCTCATTCCCGGGCACGGCGGCGTGATGGACCGTCTGGACGGGTTCGTCACGGCCGCGGTCTTCGCGGCCTGCCTGGGCACGGCGCGGGCGGGGCTGGACGCCGCGGGCGCCGGGCTGTTCAAGTGGTGAGAACGAAGGAGAAGGTTTTGGGAGGAACTGCCGACTCGCGCGCCGCGGGCCACGCCGCGGCGTCCGCGCCCCGGTCCGTGGTGATCCTGGGCGCGACGGGGTCGATCGGCCGGTCGACCGCGCAGGTTCTGCAGACCTGCGGGCCGTCCCGCTTCTCGGTCGCGGCCGTTGCGGGCGGCCGGGACGCCGAGGCGCTCGCCCGCACCGCGCTCGCGCTCCGGGCACGCTTCGCGGCCATCGCCGACGTTCGGCAGTACGCGGCGCTGAAGGACGCGCTCGGGGCGAGCGGGATCGAGGTGGCCGCGGGGCCGGATGCCGTGGTCGAGGCCGCGGTCCGGCCGAGCGACATCGTGATCGCGGCTATCGCGGGAACCGTGGGGGTCCGCCCGACCGTCGCGGCCCTGGAGGCCGGCCGCACGGTGGCGATCGCCAACAAGGAGACCATGGTGTGCGCCGGCGTCCCGGTGATGGCCGCCGTGGCGCGCTCGGGCGCGACCGTTCTGCCGCTCGACAGCGAGCACAACGCGATCTTCCAGGCGCTGGGCGGCGAGCCTGTTTCCAGCGTCGAGACGATGACGCTGACGGCCTCGGGCGGCCCGTTCCGGACGTGGAGCGCGGAGCGCATCGCGGCCGCGACCGTCGACGAGGCCCTGGCCCACCCGAATTGGGCCATGGGTCCCAAGGTGACGATCGACTCGGCCAGCCTGATGAACAAGGGCCTGGAACTGATCGAGGCCCACCACCTGTTCGGCATCGATGCGGCGCGCCTCGACGTCGTGGTGCATCCGCAATCGGTCGTGCACGGGCTCGTGTCCTTCGCGGACGGCTCGGTGACGGCGGGCCTGGCGCTGCCGGACATGCGCGTGCCCATCGCTCACTGCCTGGCCTGGCCGGAGCGCCTCGAGAACGGTGCCCGCAAGCTCGACCTCGCCAAGGTCGGTACCCTCACGTTCGAGGCCCCCGACCTCGACCGGTTTCCGTCGCTGAAGTTCGCGTTCGAGGTCCTGCGGACGGGTGGTGGACTACCAACCGTCCTCAACGCCGCCAACGAGGTGGTGGTTGACGCCTTCCTCGCCAAGCGCATGCCGTTCGGTGCGATGCTCGGGTTGGTCGAGGCGGTCTGCCACGCCGCCCTGGCCGACGGGACGGCGCGGGCGTCCGACAGCGTCGAGGACGCGCTCGCCATTGACCATGTTGCGCGAGAAAGGGCCGCGGCTCACTTGGCGTGAGCCCACGCCCGTATCATGCTTAAGCAAGCGGTAACCATGACGGCCGGTCGTGCCGACCCCGTTCATGCGGTCCGCCCGCGGCGACCCGGCCTCGTCGGCCGGCTTGGAGTAACGCATGGCCCTGTTCAGCCACATCCCCACCGTGTTCGGCTTCATCTTCCTGATGGTGCTGGTGGTCTTCTTCCACGAGCTCGGCCACTTTCTTGCCGGCCGAGCCTGCCGGGTGCGGATCGACGCCTTCTCGGTCGGATTTGGCCCGGAGATCGCGGCGGCGACCGATCGGCGAGGCACCCGCTGGCGCCTGTCGGCGATCCCGCTCGGGGGCTACGTGAAGTTCCATGGCGAAGGCGAGGTGTCGGCCAAGCGCCAACCGACCGAAGACCAGCCCGCGGATGGACTGCAGCTCTACGCGGATGCGTCCGTCTGGCAGCGTGCCTTCATCGTGGCCGCGGGACCGACGGCCAGCATCCTGCTCGCCATCGTGCTGTTCACCGGCCTGTTCATGATGCTCGGCGTCGTGGTGCTCAAGCCCCGGATCGCTTCTGTCGTCGAGGGCAGCGTCGCGTCCCAGCAGGGCTTCCAGGCCGGCGATGTGGTGACGGCCATCGACGGGGTCGCGGTCGACAACTTCATGGAGGTGCAGCGCGTCGTCCAGGGTGCGGGCGGCGTGCCGCTCGCCTTCGACATGGACCGTAACGGGGCGGTGATCCACATCGTCGCGACGCCTGAGCGCAAGGATGTCACCGGGGAGTTCGGCACGGCGCGCGTGGGCGTGCTGGGTATTACCTCATCCAGGGATCCGGCCGATGTCTCGGTCCGGCGGATGGGTCCCGTCGACGCGGTGTCGGAGGCCGTCGGCGAGTGCTGGTACGTGGTGAGCCGCACGGCGAGCTATATCGGCGGCCTGTTCCTGGGTCGGGAAAGCGTGTCGCAACTGTCTGGCCCGGTGAAGATGGTGGAGGTCACCGACAAGGTGGTTCAGCTCGGCTTCGGGGCGCTCCTCAACCTCGCCGCCTTCTATTCCGTCTCCATCGGCTTCTTCAACCTGCTGCCGATCCCGCCGCTCGACGGCGGGCGCCTGTTCCTCTACGCCGCCGAGATCCTGCGACGCCGGCCCTTGAGCGAACGGGTGCAGGAATACGGGTTTCGCTTCGGGATCGCGGTGATCGTGACCCTCGTGCTCTGCGCGACCTACAACGATCTCCTGCCCCACGTGACGTCGCTGTTCCGGCACGGCGCGAGCTGACGCTCGCCGCCCGCCACCTCGTCCCGGGATTGAAGGCGGTCTTGCCGGCGCGGGTGGCGTGGCCACGAGGCCACGCCTGCCGAGGTTAACCTGCGGCCCGGCCGAAAGGCCGTTTGCGACCCCCGGCAAACCCTGTAGAAGCGAAAATGCGAAGGAACTTAGGTTGGTAACCGGACCGCAAGGTCCGATCGCCAGATCAGTTCAGTGACCGGGTGAGATGGACGGAGCGCAAGCCTTCGCCCATCGGACAGGGACCGAGAGTACATGCGATTTCTACGCGGTTTGTTGAACCGGCTCGCCTTCGCGGCTCTTTTGGCCGCATCAGTCTCGGGGGTCGCATCGGCCGCGAACGTCGTGGTCGAAGGCAACCACCGCGTCGACGCGGAAACGATCCGGACCTATCTCGCCGGTGCTGACCAGGGTAACGACAACCAGGCCGTAAAAGATCTGTTCTCGACCGGATTATTTTCAGACGTGCGCATCGAGCACCGCGGGGGCACGACCATTGTCCACGTGGTCGAGAACGGCGTCATCAACCGGGTCGCGTTCGAGGGCAATTCGAAGGTCAAGGGCGACCAGCTGGAGGCGCAGATCCAGTCCAAGTCCCGCGGGCCGTTCTCGCCCAACGTGGCGCAGGCCGACGTCCAGCGCATCGTGGAGATCTACCGGAACTCCGGCCGCGGCAACGCCAAGGTCACCTACCGCACCGTCGATCTGCCCAACGGGCGCGTCGACGTCGTCTTCACCATCGACGAGGGCGACAAGACCGGCGTCAAATCCATCGAGTTCGTCGGCAATCACGCGTTCGGCTCGGGCAAGCTCCGCGGCCTGATGCAGACCACCGAATCGAACTTCCTGTCCTTCATCAAGACGTCCGACGTCTACGATCCGGAGAAGATCGCCACCGACGAGGACCTGATCCGGCGGTTCTACCTCCGCAACGGCTACGCCGACTTCCGCATCATCGACACCGACGTGAAGTTCGACGGCCAGGGCGGCGGCTACAACATCCGCATCACGGTCGAGGAGGGCGCGCAGTACACGGTCGGCGCGGTCACCGTCGAGTCCCGTCTTCGTGAAGTGTCGGGACCCGAGCTGCAGAAATTCGTCCGCGTCGGACCCGGTGACGTTTACAACGGCGATCAGGTCGAGAAGAGCACCGAGGCCATCACGCGCGAGGTGACCCGCCGCGGCTTCGCCTTTTCCGAGGTCAAGCCCCGCGGCGATCGCGATCCGTCGACCCACAAGGTGACACTCGCCTTCGTGGTGGACGAGGGTCCGCGCGTCTACATCGAGCGCATCAACATCCGCGGAAACACCCGCACCCGCGATTACGTGATCCGACGCGAGTTCGACATCGGCGAAGGCGACCCCTACAACAAGGTGCTGATCGACCGCGCCGAGCGCCGGCTGAACAGCCTCGGCTTCTTCAAGAAGGTGAAGATCACCAACGAGCAGGGATCGTCCCCCGACCGGATCATCATCAACGTCGACGTCGAGGACCAGCCCACGGGATCCTTCTCGATCTCGGGCGGCTATTCAACCAGCGACGGTTTCATCGCCGAGGTCGCGGTGACGGAAAGCAACTTCCTGGGACGCGGCCAGTTCGTGAAACTCGCCGTGCAGGAAGGCGAGTATGCCCGCGGCGTCGACTTCAGCTTCACCGAACCCTACATCCTCGACACGCGCATCGCCGCAGGCTTCGACCTATTCGCCAAGCAGAGCGACAATTCGCAGTACTCCGTCTACTCGACCTTCGTGACCGGCGGCACGCTGCGGCTCGGCATCCCGATCACGGACGAGTTCTCGATCGCGCCGCACTACTCGATCTTCAACACCAACCTGCAGATCCCGAACACCCGGTCGCAGCCCTACAACGACTGTACCTCGACGGGAGGCACCGCCGTTCCCGGCGTGACGCCGACGGACGACCCCACCAACCCCGTCGGTGCTCCGACGACCGCCAACAACTGCCTGGCCAACGGTGAGGCGTCCCTGGCCATCAAGCAGGCGCGTGGCGCGACGCTGACCAATCTCGTCGGCTTCAACCTGACCTACAACACGCTCGACAACCTGAAGAACCCGACGGCGGGTCTTTACATCGATATCCGAACCGACTTCGGGTTCGACACCACCACCAGCGCCAACGCAAATAGCATCAACGATGCGAATTTCTTCATCCGCAACACCGGCGACCTGCGCTACTACCATCCCATCTACGACGACATCATCGGCTTCATCCACCTGCAGGGCGGCAACATTCAGGCGCTGGACGGGAAGGGTCTGCGCATCACCGATCTGTTCCAGCTCGGTCCGACCCTTGTCCGCGGCTTCGCGCCGGGCGGCATCGGCCCGCGCGACATCGGCGACCTCAACGCCCTGGCGTTCAACGGCCTGGGCGGCGCGCACTATGCCGGCGCCTCGGCGGAAGTGCAGTTCCCGATCTACGGGCTGCCGCGCGACATCGGTGTCAAGGGAGCGCTCTTCGCCGACGCCGGAACTCTTTTCGGCTATTCCGGGCAACAGACCTTCTTCGGTGCGACCACGGTCGGCCAGTGCCCCTACTCCGGCAACGTGGTCAACGGCCAAGTGGTCACCGCCTTGACGCAGCCCAACTACGTCTGCCTGCGCGACTCCAACACGATCCGCTCCTCGGTCGGCGCCAGCCTTCTCTGGGCGTCGCCGGTTGGCCCGCTGCGGTTCGACTACGCGGTGGCGCTCACCAAGGATCGGTACGACCAGACGCAGGCCTTCCGCTTCTCGGGCGGTACGCAGTTCTGAGATCGCCTGAACGCGGGCGGCACAGGGCGGCTTCCGGCTGGAGCCCTGTGCCGTTATCACCAGGACGTCCGCTGTCGCGTAGCCTGGAAAGTGCGTTCCCATGACCTCACCCGTCTTCTTCCGCCGGGCTTGCTCGCCGACGCTGGCCGACCTGGTGGCGTGGACGGGCGCCGCGCCCCCGGACGGCGCGGACCTGTCGGCCATCATCTCCGGTGTCTCGCCGGTCGAGGGGGCCGAGCCGGGATCGCTCACCTTCCTGGATAATCCGCGCTACGCGTCCGCGCTGGCAGGCACGCGGGCCACGGCCTGCCTGGTCCAGCCCCAGTTCGCCAAGCATGTCCCGCCCGGGACCGTGCCGCTGGTGATCGGTGAGCCCTACCGTGCCGTCGCGATCGTGCTGGCGAAGCTCTACCCCGACGCGCTGCGGCCGGGACCGGTGTTCGGCGCGGACGGGATCTCGCCCGGCGTCTTCATCCACCCCGACGCGCGCGTCGAGCCGGGTGTCACGATCGATCCGGGCGCGGTGATCGGGCCTCGCGCCGAAATCGGGGCCGACACCGTAATCGGCGCCAATAGCGTGATCGGCCCCGACGTCCGCATCGGCCGCCGCTGCTCGATCGGCCCGCAGGTCACGGTTCTCAACGCCCTGATCGGCAATTCCGTGATCCTGCACCCCGGGGTGCGGATCGGACAGGACGGCTTCGGCTTCGCGATGGGACCCGGCGGCCACCTCAAGGTGCCGCAGGTCGGCCGCGTGGTCGTGCAGGACGACGTGGAGATCGGCGCCAACACCACGATCGACCGCGGCTCCAACCGCGACACCATCGTGGGGGAGGGAACCAAGATCGACAATCTGGTGATGATCGCCCACAACGTGGTGATCGGGCGCCACTGCGTCGTGGTCTCGCAGGGCGGCATCTCCGGGTCGACCACGGTGGGAGATTTCGTCGCGACGGGCGGCCAGGCGGGGTTGACGGGACATCTGACGATCGGGGCCGGCGCGCAGATCGGCGCCCAGGCGGGGGTCATGGCGGACGTCGCCCCCGGCGCTCGCGTGGTGGGCTCGCCCGCCCAACCCGTGCGCGAGTTCTTCAAGCAGACCGCCGTGCTCCGTCAGATCGCTCAGGGCAGGTCCGGCAGGGCGACCGAAGGGCGGTAGTTCTTTTTGCCGCGATCCGGCCTTGCCCAACCCGGCACGGCTTTTCTAAACCGGGGCTTGGGCCCTCATGCCGACGCACCCGGGCCGGCAGGATCGACTGGATCATCATGGACGACACCGCGCATTCGACGCTCGACTCGCTCGACATCATGCAATTGCTCGAAGCGCTGCCGCACCGCTATCCGTTCCTGCTCGTCGACAGGATCGTCGCCATGAACGGCGACGACAGCTGCATCGGCATCAAGAACGTCACGATCAACGAGCCGCATTTCCAGGGTCATTTCCCGAACCGGCCCGTGATGCCCGGCATCCTGCTGATCGAGGGCATGGCCCAGACCGCCGGCGCCCTGTGCGTCCGTTCGCAGAAGATGGCGCGCCCCAAGCTCGTCTACTTCATGACGATCGACAAGGCGAAGTTCCGCAAGCCGGTGGTCCCGGGCGACGTCGTGGAATACCACCTCACCAAGACGGCGCGCCGCCGCAACATGTGGTGGTACCGGGGCGAAGCCAAGGTCGACGGGGCGCTGGTCTGCGAGGCGCTCATCAGCGCCATGCTGGTGATGGAGTGACGGCCACGGCCTCCGTCCACCCGACCGCCGTGGTGGAGCCGGGCGCGACCCTCGGTGAGGGCGTCGTGGTCGGCCCCTTCTGCGCGGTGGGCGGCGCGGTGGTGCTGGGCGACGGCGTCCGGCTTCTCTCGCACGTGGCCGTGGCGGGCCGCACCACGCTGGGTCCGCGCACCCGCGTCTTCCCTTTCAGTTCCATCGGCCACGAACCGCAGGACCTGAAGTATCGCGGCGAACCCTCCACCCTGACGATCGGGGCCGACTGCGTGATCCGCGAGGGCGTCACCATGAATCCCGGCACGGCCGCGGGCGGCCTGGCTACCGTCGTGGGCGACCGGGGCACCTTTCTGGCGAACGCCCACGTGGCGCACGACTGCCAGGTGGGGCACGACGTCATCTTCTCCAACAACGTGATGCTGGCGGGCCATTGCCGCGTCGGCAGCTTCGTGATCCTGGGCGGCGGCGCCGCCGTCCACCAATTCGTGCGGATCGGCGCGCACGCCTTCGTGGGCGGCCTCGCGGGCGTCGAGAACGATGTCATTCCCTACGGCATGGCCCTGGGAAACCGCGCGGTTCTGGCGGGCTTGAACCTCGTCGGCCTCAAGCGCCGCGGTTTCAGCCGCGAGGAGATCCACGACCTGAGGCGCGCCTACCGGCTGATCTTCGCCGCGGAAGGCACGCTCAAGGAGCGGGTCGAGGACGTCGGCGCGGAATTTGCCGCGCACCCGCAGGTGCAGGAGATCCTCGGTTTCATCCGGGACGGCGGGGAACGGGGTGCGCTCTGCGTGCCGCGCGACGCCAAGGATCCGGCCGGATGACGCTGCCCGGCGCGACCGCCCTTGGCGGGGCGGACGCGCCGCTCACGGTCTTCCTGGTCGCGGGCGAGCCTTCGGGCGACCAGTTGGGCTTCAAGCTCATGCGCGCGCTCGCGGCCGCCGCGCCCCGCCCGGTCCGGTTCCTCGGCGTGGGCGGCGACAGGATGGAGGCGGAGGGGCTGCGCTCGCTCTTCCCCATGGCCGACATCGCCGTGAACGGCATCGTGCCCGTGCTGAAGCGGCTGCCGTCCCTGCTGGCGCGCATCGCCGAGACCGCCCGGGCCGTGGTGGCTGCCAACCCCGACATTCTCGTCCTGATCGACAGCCCGGACTTCACCCATCGTGTCGCCCGGCGCGCGCGCGCGTCCCTGCCCGACCTGCCCGTCGTCGACTATGTCAGCCCCACCGTCTGGGCTTGGCGGACCGGGCGGGCCAAGGCCATGCGCGCCTCCATCGACCACGTGCTCGCGCTCCTGCCGTTCGAGCCGGCCGCCTACCGGCGGCTCGGCGGGCCGGCCTGCACCTACGTGGGCCATCCGCTCGTCGAGCGGCTGGATGAACTTCGCCCCTCGCCCGAGGAGGCCGCCCGGCGCGACGCGGCCCCGCCCGTGGTCCTCGTCCTGCCCGGCTCGCGGCGCACCGAGATCCGCCGCCTCACGGCGGACTTCGGCGCGGCACTGGGCCGCGTGGCGGCGACGGCTGGCCCGATCGACGTTGTCCTGCCGGCGGTCGACCACCTCGCCGCGGAGATCGAGCAACGGACCGAGGCCTGGCCGGTCCGACCGCGGATCGTGCGTGGCGAAGCGGAGAAGCTTCGCGCCTTCCGTGTCGCCCGCGCGGCCCTGGCGGCCTCGGGCACCGTCACGCTCGAACTGGCCTTGGCCGGGGTTCCGAGCGTCGTGGCCTACCGCGTGAGCGCGCTGGAAATGCAGCTGCGCTTCCTGGTCAAGGTCCCCTCCATCGTGCTGCCCAACCTCATCACCGGCGACCTGAGCCTGCCGGAATTCATCGGCCCCGCCTGCACGCCCGAGGCGCTGGCCGCGGCCCTGACGCCGCTCGTGCTGGGCGGCCCCGCGCGCACGGGTCAACTGACCGCCATGGGACGGCTCGACAGGCTGATGCGGTTGGAGTCCGGCGTACCCAGCGAAAAGGCTGCCGCGATCATCCTCGACAGTGTCCGAAGAGCCTGAGCGCAAGACCCGTGATCTTTGACGCGGTCCGCCTGATTTCTTCGGTACGGTTAATGGAGCCTCAATCTTCCTCGCTCTTACTTTGCCCTCGAAGCTGATCATCGCGGCGTGGTGGCGATGGCGGGTCGGAGCGGGTCATGAGTGTCGAGGGCGGCGGAGTTTTGCAAAGGCCGGCGCAGGGGCGGAACGACATCGACGTGTTCGCGATCGGTCGTGCCCTCAAGCGCCGCAAGGTCTGGGTCGCGCTGCCCGTCCTGCTGTGTTTCGTGGCCTCTACCGTGGCGGTCACCGTCATCAAGCCGCGCTACACCGCCGAATCGAAGATCCTGATCGAGAATGAGGAAAGCTTCTTCACCCGTCCGAACCGGGAAGAGCGGGCGACCGACCTGCTGCCCGACGACGAGGCGGTGCAGAGCCAGGTGCAGCTCGTATCGTCGCGCGACCTCGCGCGACAGGCCATCAAGGTGCTCGGCCTGCAGGGCGATCCCGAGTTCGACCCGCTCGCCGACGGCCTCGGCCGCGTGTCGCGGCTGCTCGTCCTGCTGGGTCTCGAACGCGATCCGCTTCGCACGCCGGCCGAGGACCGCATCCTGTCCTCCTTCGCCGACAAGCTGACCGTCTACCCGGTCCAGAAGTCGCGGGTGCTGACGCTGCAGTTCACCTCGCTCGACCCGGACCTGGCCGCCAGGGCCGCCAACACGGTGTCGGACCTCTACATCGACCTTCAGTCCAACGCCAAGCGCGACAGCGCCCGGGCGGCCGCGACCTCGCTCGCGACCCTGATCGCCGACCTGCGGGTGAAAGCGTCGGAGGCCGACGCCAAGGTGCAGGACTACCGCGCCCAGAACGGCCTGCTGATCGGCACCAACAACACCACCATCACTTCCCAGCAGCTGTCCGACGTGAACGGTCAACTCGCCCAGGCCCGCACCGCGCAGGCCGACGCGGAAGCCAAAGCCAAGCTTCTGCGCGAGATGATCAAGGCGAACCGCGTCGACGAAGTCCCCGACGTCGCCAACAACGACCTGATCCGCCGCGTGTCCGAGCAGCGCATGCTGGTCAAGACGCAGATCGCCCAGCAGTCGCAGACGCTGCTGCCGGGCCACCCGCGCATGCAGGAGCTGAACGCGCAACTGACCGACATCGACGCGCAGATGCGGGCCGCGGCCGAGAAGGTCGTCCGCACGCTCGAGAACGATGCCAAGATCGCGGCCGGCCGGGTCGACAACCTGACCCTCGCGCTCGACGCGCAGAAGAAGACGGCCGGTACCGCGGGCACCGACGAGGTGAAGCTGGACAACCTCGAGCTGCAGGCGCGCCTGCTCAAGGACCAGCTCGAGTTCAACACGCAGAAGTATCAGGAAGCCGTGGCGCGCGAGAACGCCGATTCGACGCCCGCCGACGCCCGCGTCATCTCCCGTGCGGCGGCGCCGTCCGTGCCCTCGTTCCCGCGCAAGATCCCCACCATCGCGATCCTGACGCTGGCGGGTCTCGTCTTCTCGGTGGGCGTTGTGGTGGCCCGCGAACTCCTGTCGGGCCGGGCGTTCATGCTGGAGACCGGGCCGGAGAGCCTGCCCGTCCAACTCGCGCGTGAGCCGCTGGAGGCCGGACACGATCCAATGGTCGTTAGGTCGCGTCCGGGTGGGGGATTGGACCCGACCCTTTCGGACTGGCCCGAGGCTTCGCCCGACCTGCAATCCGTCCTCGCGGCCCTGGAGTCGCACGAAACCCAGGGTGGTGTCCGCACGCTCGTGACGGGGGCTGCGACCGGGTCGACCCTGGCCTCCGCGGCCCTGCGGATCGCCCGCACCCTCGTCGGAACCCACCGGGTCATCCTGGTGGATTGCGGGGTGGGCGAGGTCGAAGCCGTGCTGGGGCCGGACGGCGCCGACCCGAGCCTGCCCCGGCCCGGGTTGCTGAACCTGCTCGCGGGCAGCACCACGTTCGCGGAAGTCATCCACCGCGATCCGGGGAGCCGCCTGCACATCATCCCGCTCGGAACTGGGCGGCCGGAGGTCGGGGCCGAGGCCTTCGACATGGTGGCCGACGCACTCGCCGAGACCTACGATCACGTGGTGTTCGCGAGCGCGCTTCCGGCCAGCTACGACCTGCCCGTGGCCGAATGCGCCGACTTGGCCGTGCTGGTCGAATCGACGAATTCCCTGCCCGAAGGCACCGCCGCCTGCCGGGCGGCGCTCCGCACGGCCGGCGTGGAGGACGTCGTCCTCCTTCCCCTCGCGGACGCGGTGGTGGACGAGGAAGCGCGGGCCGCCTGAGGGCCTGATGGCCCGGGTCACTCGATACTCGCGGATGGGGGAGCACGGTTCCTCATCCGGTTGCACATGGAGACGATGTGCGGCAAAGGCGCCGCGCTCCGCTGAGGCGATCTGCACTCCTCGATTGCCGAGCTGGCCCCGCGAGATCGGCGTCGATCCCGCAGAGACGGCGATCGATCAGCGGTGAGGTCAGGCGATCCGCCTCTCGGAGTGCCCGTGCGGGACCGCTGAAGAGGGCGGTCTCGACCGCAGCTCGAAGCCGAAGAGCTTCAGCCCTTCCGCGAAACGGCCCCCATCACCTTTCTCAGCTTCTGCGCCGTCGCCCAGATCGCCGGTGATTGCTTGACCCATCCCTTCGCGCGTAGGCGGCCTGCCTCGCCCGCGGCCCAGAGGCGCCCCCTGGTGGTGACCGGCAGGAAGCTGTCGAACAGCGGGTCCGGTGTCGGGCAGTAGGTGTCCTTGTAGCGGGCCTCGCCGATGCCGAGATCGAAGCTGCTGAAGCCCGCCTCGCATTTGCCACGGATCACGGAGGTCAGCAGCAGTTCGCCGGGGCTCGTTCGGGCGACGTCGGCGTCCCCCGCGTAGGAGATCAGCAGCCCGGAGAAGCGGCCCTGGTGCGCGAGCCCACCGAACGTCGCGACGATCTGGTCGCCGCAGAGCAGGGCGTGGAGTTCGAGCGCGGCCGGGTCGTTCGCCGGTGCCGCGATCCGGCTCAGAAAGGCCCGCACGGCCGGTTGGTCGAGCGCATGACCGATCCCCGCGCTCGCCAAGGTGGCGGCCTTCTGGCTCAGGTAGGCGGTCAGCACGCGTCCGACCTCCTCCGTCGAGCGGGCCACGAGGTGGCGGACCGGGCCGATCGCCTCCAGCCGCGCGCGCTTGTTGCGGAGCAGCTTCCGTGTCCGTCCCGACTGGTACAGGGCGAAAAAGGCATCGGGATCGCGCGGCAGGTCGGTGCGATGGCTCGGGCTGGGGCTCGCCTGGTGGGGGAGCGCCGCCAGGGGATTGGGCACGCCCCGCCATTCAAAGGGCTGGTTGGCGAGGGTGTAGAGGTCGGGCCGGCGCGGGGCCGCCTCGGCCGCCGCCCGGAGCAGGTTGGTGATCTGCGCCCTGGACCAGGTGAGCCCCGGGCGGAACAGCCCCATGCCGTAGTTGGCGTTCTTGCCGCCGAGGAAATTCGCGACCCGCAGTCCGCGGCCCTGCCGGATCCCGAGCGGGAGCAGGGCGATGGGCCGACCGGCCCTGTCGCGGGCGATGACGATGAACGGAGCCACGCCGCGCGCGGCCCCTTCCGTCGCGAGCCACGGCAGCAGGAACCGGCTCGTCTGGTAGGGAGAGGCGGGCGCGACGTCTTCCAGGTCGCGCCAAGCCTCCAGGGTGGCGTTGGACAAGTCCGCGACCTCGACGTGCGCGACCACCGCCCTCGCGGGCGGATGCGGGTCGCGGGGCTGGGCGGCCTCGGTCCGTTCGGTCGCGGTCCCAACGATCATGTCCCGTCATCCCGACCAAGCTTGGGCACAGGACGCCTTTTAGCAACGAAACCTCAACGGGGGCTTGCGTACACTCCGCCGGATCAGGGGAGGGGAGCGCGTGGGTCTGCGTCGCCGCATCATCGACGCGGGTCTCGGCGTCATCGGGGCCACACGGGTGCACCGGCTGGCCGGGCCGGTCCTGCGGGGTGTGGGCGCCGTACTGATGTTCCATCACGTCCGTCCCGCCGCGCCCGACGGCTTCGCGCCGAACGGACTGCTGGAGATCACCCCCGGCTTCCTCGATGCCGTGCTCGTCCACCTGGCCGAGCGCGGTTACGAGGTCGTGACCATGGACGACCTGCTGGAGCGCCTTCGGTCGGGAACGCGGTCCGCCCGCCCCGTGGCGGTGCTGACCTTCGACGACGGCTATCGCGACAACCGCGAGCACGCGCTTCCCGTCCTCGAACGGCACGGCGCGCCCGCGACCTTCTACATCACGACGGGATTCGCGGACCGGACCGCCCGGTTCTGGTGGGCCGAACTGGAGGCCGCGATCCGCAACGCCGACCGGATCGCGCTCACGATCGCGGGCGAGGTGCTCGACCTACCGGCGCGCAACGCCGTGGAGAAGACCGCCGCCTGGGAGGCGATCTACTGGCGCCTGCGCCGCGGTCCCGAACAGGCGCTCCTCGACACCGTCGCCCGGCTCGGCGCCGACCACGGCGTGGACGGACGCGCCCTCGTCGCGGCCGCCTGCATGGATTGGGACGAGCTCGTCACCTTCGCGGACCACCCGCTGGTCACGATCGGCGCCCACACGCTCACCCATCCCATGCTCGCCAAACACGCGGACGCCGACGTTCGGCGCGAACTGCAGGACGGCCGGCTGCAACTGGAAGGTCGGTTGGGGCGCCCCGTCCGGCACCTGGCCTATCCGGTCGGCGACCCGACCTCCGCCGGACCGCGGGAGTTCGCGCTGGCGCGGGAGGCGGGCTATGCCAGCGCGGTGACGACGCGCCCCGGCGTCGTCTTTCCCGAGCACCGCGACCATCCGACGGCGCTGCCGCGGCTCTCGGTCAACGGCAACCACCAGAGCGTCCGCAGCCTGGACGTCCTGCTCTCGGGCACGGCCTTCGCACTGTGGAACAGGGGGCGCCGGGTGAACGTGGCGTGACGGGTCAGAGCGTGCCGGGTGCGGCGTCGTCCGGGTCCGGGCGCTCCATCCAGGTCAGCAGCGGCATCAGCGGCAAAACCCAGGCGAGGCCCACCACGCCGAAGAAGATCGCCTGCGCCCATCCGGGCAGGGTGTGGATGGGCTCCGACTGCGCCACCAGCATCGCGGCCGCCGCGTAGACGCCCACGAAGCCGAGCATCACGCCCGCGCCGATGAACTTCCGGATGCGACGCCGCATGGTGTTCCTTCCCGGCCGGGCCTAGATTGCCGGTGTCCCGTCCGATTGCCCGCGTCCTAAAGCAGGTCCACCGCTTCATGTCGATCCAGTCCAGCCTGAGGGGTCCGTCCTACGCGGAGCGCGCGACCGCGCGTCGCGGCGTACGCGGCGACCGCCTCGGGGCCGTGCGGATCTGGCTGTGGACGGTGGCGGCCCTGATCCTCGCCATGGTGGTCGTGGGCGGCGCCACGCGGCTCACCGAGTCGGGCCTCTCGATCACCCAATGGAAGCCGATCAGCGGCGTGATTCCGCCGCTCGACGCGGCCGCCTGGCAGGCCGAGTTCGATCGCTACAAGGCCATCCCCCAGTACGCGCATGTCTTCCCCGAAATGGACGTGGAGGGCTTCAAATCGATCTTCTACTGGGAATGGTCGCACCGCCTGCTCGGGCGGGTGATCGGCTTGGCGGTGGCGCTGCCGCTGCTGTGGTTCTGGGTGACTGGCGCCCTGTCGCGCGGCCTGAAATGGCGGCTGGTCGGTCTTCTGGCGCTGGGCGGCCTGCAGGGCTTCATCGGGTGGTGGATGGTCAGGTCCGGCCTCGCGGACCGGACGGAGGTCTCGCAATACCGGCTTGCCACCCATCTCCTGGTCGCATCCGCGACGCTGGCGCTCGCCGTCTGGTACGCCGAAGACCTCACGGCACCACCGCGCCAAGACCTTGGGCGCGCCGCATCCCGGCTCAGGATCGGCGCGACCCTGCTGCTCGGCGGCGTTGTCCTGCAACTCGGCTTGGGGGCGCTCGTCGCGGGGCTGCGCGCGGGGCGGATCTACAACACTTGGCCGCTGATGGGAGACCACTTCGTTCCGTCGGCCGCCGAACTCGGCGCACGCACGCCGCTCTGGCGCAACGTCTTCGAGAATGCCACGACCGCGCAGTTCGATCACCGCATGACGGCGTATGTGCTCCTCGCCGCCGCGCTCGCGCACGCGGTGGATTGCCGCCGCATGGCCCCGGGGTCCGCCGCCGCGCGGAGCGCCGTCGTCCTCGCGGTGCTGATCGCGTGCCAAGCCACCATCGGCATCGCGACGCTGCTCTGGTCCGTCCCACTCGGTGCAGCCCTGGCGCACCAGGCCTTCGCCATGGTCGTGCTCGCGGTGGCCGTGACGCACCGCAGCCGTCTCCGAGCCGGCCCCACGGCTCGCTACGGCGTACCCGCCAGCGCCTGATCGAGGTCGGCGATCAGGTCGGCCGCGTCCTCCAATCCCGGCACGATCGTTCGGCTCCGGTCCCCAGCGGCATGGAGGATGGCCGAGCGCAGTCCCGCGGGATCGGCCATCGGGCTGAAGAGCTGGAACTGGTTTCCGGACGGTGCGACCTCCTTGAACCGGACCCGGAGAATGGGTCCCTCGACGTCGCCGACGCTCTCCACGGCGGGATGCCCGGCGAGATGGCGCGCCACGTCCCCCGCGTTCCGCATGCGCCGATCCAGCCGAAGCGTCAGCGTCGCGAGACCGGCCAGCACCGCTGCCGCGGTGGAGGGCGGCGGCGGTGGCGCGAGCGCATCGAGAGCGGACTCCTTCATGGCCGCGACCAGGGCGAAATTGCCGTAGCGGTCCGCGAACGAGCGCCCGCCCAGGCTGCCGCGTGGGCGCGAGAGTTTTGGGTTTTGGGTCCAATCCGCGCCGCTGTCGATGACCAGGCCGGCGTCGACGTCGCCCCGGCCTGCGAGCAGCGCGGCCCCGCTGTGGACCACCACGTGGGCGCCCCGCTCGATCGGCCGGACGAGGGCGGGCGTGGCGCGCGTGTTGTCGACGACGAGCACGAGCCGGCTCGCCCGCGCGGTTTCGGCCATCGCGCCCAGGTCCAGCATGCGGCCATCGGCCGTGAGCGACTCGACCAGGACCACGCGCGTCGCAGCCGTGACGGCATCTGCGACGGTGCCGGGACCATCGGGTTCGATCGCCGTCACCGTCCACCCGAACTCCTCGGCGGCCCGCACCAGAAGCGGCCCGAACGCGGTGTGCAGACCGGAGGCGACGAGAAGGCCGTCACCGAAATCGAGGAGAGCGTGCAGCATCCTCATCAGGGCCGACGCGCCCGACCCGGTCGCGACCGCGGCGGTGCCGCCTTCCAGGACCGCGACGCGCTCTTCCAGCGCGACGGCGCCCTCGGAGGGTCCGGCTCCCGCGTGCAACGCCAACGTCGCGAACCCCGGGTCGTCGAGTCGAGTGCTGGCGGTCATGGGTTCCGGGTCCGAACGGCTGCGGATCGTTCTATCAGCGGCCGAACAGCCGCGGGATCTCGATTTTCGGGCAGCGGTCCACGACGACCTCCAATCCTGCGGCGCGCGCCACCGCCTCGGCCGCGCCGTGCCGCACGTCGAGTTGCGTCCAGAAAACCGCGGGGCGCGGGCGCAGCGCCAGGATCTCCTCGACGAGGCCGGGCAGGGCGGTACCGGGCCGGAACACATCGACCATGTCGATCGATTCCGGCACGTCGGCCAACCGGGCGTAGGCCGGGACACCCGCGAGGGACCAGCCAGCCAGCTTCGGATTGACGGGAAACACGCGGTAGCCGCGCCCGAGCAGGTAGACCAGTACGCGATGGGAAGGACGGTCGGGGTTGTCGGACGCACCCACCATCGCGATGGTCTTCGTTTCCGTCAGGATGGCGCGGAGCCGGTCATCGGCATTCACGAGGGTGGGTTCCAAGGCGGGAGGCTCCGGTAAAACTATGGTATTCAGATACCATATTTGGCAAGTATCTGTGTTCGTTGAAGTTTTGCAGGTTCGTGTAAGTCCTGTTGACGCGTCATTGCGGGCCCTGTATCCACGCTCCATTGTACGGAGGCCGCGCGCGGCCCGTCCCGGCGCTTGCACAAACGGAACCCCATGTTCGGTAAAACCTACTCGGTCAAAACGGCCGAAATCGAGAAGAAGTGGGTGCTGATCGACGCCGACGGCCTGGTGGTCGGCCGGCTCGCTTCGCTCATCGCCCTGCGGCTGCGCGGCAAGCACAAGCCGTCCTTCACGCCGCACGCGGACGACGGCGACAACATCGTCGTGGTCAATGCCGAGAAGGTGGTGTTCACCGGCGGCAAGCGGGACCAGAAGGTCTATTATCACCACACCGGTTATCCGGGCGGCATCAAGGAGCGCAGCGCCAAGTTCATCCTCGACGGGCGTTTCCCCGAGCGCGTTCTGGAGAAGGCCGTGGAGCGCATGCTCCCCCGCGGGCCGCTCGGCCGCAAGCAGCTGGGTAACCTCCGCGTCTACAAGGGGAGCGCGCATCCGCACGAGGCACAGCAGCCCGTGTCGCTCGACGTCGCCGCCCTGAACCGCAAGAACAAGGCTGCCTGACCATGGCCGAAACACTCTCATCCCTGGCCGACCTCGGCACCTCGGCTGCCGTCGCCACCGTGCCGGACGCACCCGTCCATGTTCAGAAGCTCGACAAGTACGGCCGGGCCTACGCCACCGGGAAGCGCAAGGACGCGGTCGCCCGTGTCTGGCTGAAGCCCGGCTCCGGCCGCATCCTGGTCAACACGCGCTCGATCGAGACGTATTTCGCTCGCCCGGTGCTGCGCATGATCGTCAACCAGCCGCTGCAGATCGCCAACCGGGTCGGTCAGTTCGACCTCGTCATCACCGTGGCGGGCGGCGGGTTGTCGGGTCAGGCGGGCGCGGTGCGCCACGGCCTGTCCAAGGCGCTCACCTATTACGAGCCGGACCTGCGCCCCGTGCTGAAGCGCGAGGGTTTCCTGACCCGCGACCCGCGCGTGGTCGAGCGCAAGAAGTACGGCCGCAAGAAGGCTCGCCGCAGCTTCCAGTTCTCCAAGCGCTGATCGGGTCGACCGGTCGGGGACGAGACGAGGCTTTCCGGGCGACCGGGAAGCCTTTTTCTTTGGCGATGCGGGGGATGGCATGGCGACGGTGTTCATCGACGGCGAGGCGGGCACCACGGGGCTCGGCATCCGCGACCGGCTCGCGGCTCATCCGGGCATCGAACTGCGCGGCATCGACCCCGAGCACCGCAAGGACGTGGCCGCCAAGCGCGACCTGCTCGCCGCCGTCGATCTCGCGATCCTGTGCCTGCCCGACGAGGCCGCCCGCGAAACCGTGCGACTGGTCGACGATCTGGGCGCGGCGGGACCGAAGGTGCTCGACGCCTCCACGGCGCACCGGGTCGCACCGGGGTGGGTGTACGGCTTCCCCGAACTGGCGGCCGGCCAGGACGAGGCCATCCGGCGCTCCAGGCGGGTCGCCAATCCGGGCTGCTACGCCACGGGCGTCATCGCGCTCCTGCGGCCGCTCGTCGACGCGGGAGCAATCCCGGCCGCCTTCCCGCTCACGGTCAACGCCGTCAGCGGCTACAGCGGCGGCGGCCGCAGCCTGATCGAGGAGCACGAGGCCGGCACGGCGCCGGATTTCGAACTCTACGCCCTCGGGCTGGAGCACAAGCACGTGCCCGAGATCGAGGCCTACGCGAGGCTGACGCGGCGCCCGCTGTTCGTGCCATCGGTCGGCGACTTCCGGCAGGGTATGCTGGTCAGCGTGCCGCTCCACCTCGACGACCTGCCCGGTCGTGCGAGCATCGCTGATTTCGTCCGCATCCTGCGGGAGCACTATGCCGGACGCCCTCACATCGCCGTCTTGCCGGATGCGCCCACCAAGCTCGAACCTCAGTCCCTCAACGGGACGAACCAGATGGAACTCCGGGTGGTGGGCAACGAGGCGCACCGCCACGCCGTGCTCATCGCCAAGCTGGATAATTTGGGAAAGGGAGCGTCGGGCGCCGCCGTCCAGAACGTGGAGTTGATGCTCAATACAGTCTAACACCGCTCAAGTTTGTTCGTCCGACCACTATGATGTTTTTGAACCCGCCCAAAGATCCGATCGCAAGCTGTTGCTCGTTTTGATAAGGTGAGCTACACAAATTAGCCACGTTTCGTATTGCAGTAAGCCGGAGTGATCTGGTGCAGATCGAACAGATTTTTACGCCAAACGATATACCCACCGTAACTTACGTCGACAGAGCCGAGCATAAGCTCGAACAGAAACTACGAGATTTCGCGCGGATTCCTAATCTCGTCGTCTCTCTTTCCGGGCCATCCAAATCCGGAAAAACGGTTCTGGTCAAAAAAGTCGTCGCCGAGGATTGCCTGATTCCGGTCCTTGGTGCGGCCATCACAAGTGGAGCAAATCTTTGGGAGCGCGTGCTTCACTGGATGGGATCACCGTCTGAAATAAAGGAGAGAAGCGAGAGCGGCACAGCAGTGACCGGCGGCGCCGAGGCCGGTGGAAAAGCTGGCATACCGCTCGTGGCTCACGGGTCCGCAAAGGCTAGCGTCAGTGGAACGCAGTCCTGGAAATCGGAAACGACCAAGACCTTTCAAAGTGGCGGCATCGATCAAGTCATACAGGAGATCGGAAAAAGCGAGTTCGCCGTCTTCATTGACGATTTTCATTACATTAAGCCGGAAATCAGGGATGAGATTGGAAAACAGATTAAGATCGCGGCCGAAAATGGAGTAAAGATATTTACCGCTTCCGTTCCTCATCGGTCCGATGACGTTGTTCGCAGCAATCCAGAGCTACGCGGAAGGGTTGCTGCCTTTGATCTAAGCTACTGGTCTCTCCGCGAACTGGTTGAAATCGCGCGAAGAGGCTTTGACGTGTTGAACGGTGAGTTGCCGCCTGCTGTGGAAAGGCGGTTCGCAGAAGAAGCCTTCGGATCCCCGCAGCTAATGCAGAGCATTTGCTTAAATCTATGCTATTGTTTGCCGATCAGAGAGAAGCAGAAGGCGCAAAGCCGCATTGAAGTCTCTGATCCCCAGATTAGAACGACACTGCGTCAGACATCCTATTTTTCTGATTTTTCTAAAATGGTAAGTGCACTGCACACTGGTGCGAGAACGCGAGGCACGGAAAGAAAACTGCACCGATTCGAGGATGGAAGTCGAGGTGACGTTTACCGTGCGATTTTGCTTGCATTACAAAAAAGCCAAGCCTCGCTTTCATTTCCTTACGAGATGATTCTCCAAAAAGTTAAAATGATTTGCTCTGATGACACGCCGGTCGGTTCAAGTATTACATCCGCCCTTGAACAGATGCACGCAATTGGTGAGGAGATCCAGCCAAATGCCAGTCCGCTCTCCTGGGATCAGGATACACTAGATATATCGGACCCTTATTTTCTATTTTTCTTACGTTGCTCAAGCAAGCTAGCGGACTTGTCGAAAACCGGGTTTTAGATAATCACGAAAATATTCTGTAATTTGAGTTTTGCAAAACTCTCTTGGAGGTAGAAAAAAAAGTTGCTCCGGTTGTGAAATGTAGATTTTGTTTGGAAATTAAAAAGTACTCAGCGTCTTGCTTTTGACCACTCGACCACGACCTGCCTCTGCTCGCCCAGACCCTTCACGCCCAACGTCATGATGTCGCCGGCTTTCAGGTAGGTCGGCGGCTTCATGCCCATGCCGACGCCGGGCGGCGTGCCGGTGGTGATCACGTCGCCCGGGTCGAGCGCCATGAAGTGCGACACGTAGGAGACGATCTTCGCGACGTTGAAGATCATCGTCGACGTGCTGCCGGTCTGCATCCGTTTGCCGTTGAGGTCGAGCCACATGTCGAGCGCCTGGACATCGCCGACCTCGTCCGGGGTCACGAGCCAAGGGCCGAGCGGTCCGAAGGTCGGGGCGCTCTTGCCCTTCATCCACTGACCGCCGCGCTCCGTCTGATACTCGCGCTCGGACACGTCGTTGCAGAGCGCGAACCCAGCCACGTGCGCCATGACCTCCGATTCGGTGATGTAGCTCGTCCGGCTGCCGATCACGATCGCGAGTTCCACCTCCCAGTCGGTCTTCGCCGATCCGCGCGGCAGCATCACGTCGTCGTTCGGCCCCACGAGGCAGTTGGGCGCCTTGTTGAAGAGGATGGGCTCCTTCGGGATGGCAGCGCCCGTTTCGGCCGCGTGATCGGCGTAGTTGAGCCCGATCGCGATGAAGTTGCCGGGCCGCGCCACGGGGGAGCCGAGGCGATGCATTCCTGGCACCAGGGGAAGGCTCTCGGGATCGGTCGCGCCGATCCGCGCCAGCGATGCGGGCGACAGCGCCTCGCCCGCGAGGTCGGGCACGAGACCGCTCAGGTCGCGGATGCGGCCCGGGCCTTCGTAGAGGCCGGGCTTCTCGCGTCCCGCCTCACCGTAGCGAACCAGCTTCATCGTTTCTTCCCTTAGCTTCTGAGCGGTTGTCCATCGGACTATGGAGCGCGGGTCGAGCGCCGCAAGGCCGGCCCTCGCCTCCTCAGCTCTTCACCCGGACATAATCACCCGGGGCGTCGCCCAGGATCGGCGAGCCGCCGGCACCCGGCTGACGCGCCGGAACGGTGTCGGGAGCCTGGGCGCGCAGCCATTCCATCCAGTCCGGCCACCAGCTGCCCGTCGTGTGGGCCGCGGCCGACAGCCAATCCTCGAAGCTGCCGGTCGGGGCGGGGCCCGACCAGAAACCGTATTTCCGCCGGGCGGGCGGGTTGACGACACCGGCGATGTGTCCCGAGCCCGCCACCACCGTGCGGACCGGGCCCCCGAAGTTCCGCGATCCATCGACCACCGAGGGCGCCGGCGCGATATGGTCCTCGCGCGTCGCGAGATTGTAGAGGGGCAGCGTCACGCGCCCGAGGTCGAGGCGTTCGCCGCCCAGCACCATGCGGCCGGTCGCCAGACTGTTCTCCAGGTAGCATTGCCGCAGGTAGAACGAGTGATTGGCGGCCGTCATCCGGGTCGAATCGCCGTTCCAGGCCAGCAGGTCGAAGGGCAGGGGCTCTTTCCCCTTCAGGTAATTGTTCACCACGTGAGACCAGATGAGGTCGTCGGGCCGCAGCATGTTGAAGGCCTGCGCCATCCGGGAGCCCTTGAGATACCCGGTCTCCGCCATCTCGGTTTCGAGGGCGGCGATCTGCGCCGCGTCGGTGAAGACCTTCAGATCGCCGGCCCGGGTGAAATCCACCTGCGTGGTCAGAAGGGTGGCGCTCGACACGCGGGCGTCGCCGCGGGCCGCCATGTGGGCCAGGGCGGCGGCGAGCAGCGTGCCGCCCACGCAGTAGCCGAGCGCCGCGACATCGCTCTCCCCGGTCGCCGCGGTGACCGCTTCCAGGGCCGCGTACACGCCGTCCTGCAGGTAGGCGTCCCAGCCCTTATTGGCGTGGCGCGCGTCAGGATTGACCCAGGACACGACGAAGACGGTCAGGCCCTGAGCGACGGCCCAGCCCACGAAGGACTTCTCGGGGTTGAGGTCGAGGATGTAGAACTTGTTGATCCAGGGCGGCACGATCAGCAGCGGCCGCCGCAGCACGGTGGCGGTCTGCGGCGCATACTGCAGCAGCTCGATCAGGTCGTTGCGGAACACGACCTTGCCGGGCGTCGTCGCCACGTTGACGCCGAGCTCGAACCGGCTGTCGTCCGTCTGCCGGATGCGAAGGTCGCCCTCGCCCGCCGCGATGTCCTCCGCGAGATGCTTCATCCCGCGAACCAGGTTGGCGCCGTTCTCCTTGAACGTACCCCGCAGCAGTTCCGGGTTGGTGGCGAGGAAGTTGGACGGCGACAGCGCGCTCGAAATCTGCCGCATGACGAACTGCGCCTTTTGCCGCGTCGGCTCGTCCAGGCTCTCGGCGCCCTCGACCATGTCGCGAGCCCAGTCGGCGCCCACCAGGTAGGCGCGGCGCACGAAATCGAAGAACGGGTTCTCGCGCCATTCCGGATCCGTGAACCGCGCGTCCCGGGACCGCGCGGGGTCTTGCGTCGCCGGTGGCGCACCCGTGAACCGCTTGAGGGTGTCGGCCCAAAGGTCGATCAGCTGCGACGACAGCGCCGACTGCGCCTGACCCAACTGGGCCGGTTCGGCCATCCAATGCTCGGCGACCCGGCCCAGGGGCTTGAGCAGGGCGGCATAGTCGTCCGCGCGGCGGGTCTTGCGTGCGCCGTCGGGCGCGAACCACGCGCTCGCGATCCGGGTGCCCTGTTCGAGGAGAAAGCCGAGATTGCTGGCCATGGCTTCGAAGTCGGGTGGCGGGGAACTTCCGTCCCGCTCGCCCTGCCGCGATGCGGCCTTGGCAACATCCGGATCGGGCGGAGGCGGCAAATCGGCTGGCTTCCTCCGATTCGCGTCAGCGCGGATCTGGACCTTGGCCGCCGAGACCGACGAGGTCTCAACCGGGAGAGGCTGGAGGCTTTTGCCGGACGACCCCGGCGCATCGGCAACCCGCGACCGCCCGCTTTCCGACGATCGCTTGCCCTTTCCCGATTTCCGATGCGGTTTCGTCTTCATCTCGCCCACAGCAGCACCGCGGCCGGTCCGGTCCCGCTTCGGTCATAATGGCCCGGTAGCGGTCCGAGCTCTCGCGGGATCTACCCCGTTCGAGAACGTCGGCTCCGCTCTTCATGCCTGCAACCCCGGTATCCCGATCCAGTTCCCTCCGGCGCGGCATGCGATGGGTGCTGGCCGTGGGCGTGACGCTCGCGGGGCCGGCCCTGGCGCAGTCGGCCGGCGACCCGTCCTCGTTCGGAGGCCTTCTGGAAACCTTCGGCCTGAAGGCCAAGCCGTCCGTGGCCCCGGGATTCGTCGAGAAGGCCCGACCGAGAGACGAGGACCTGCATTACATCCCGGTGGGTGCGCCGCACGTCGCCAGTCCGGTGAAGACCATGACGGCCGCCGAACTCGCCGCCGCGACCGATGCGCTCGACCACGCCCGCGTGGCGCAGCAGCTCAAGGCGGGTGTGAAACCTCCGCCCGTGCCGCTCAAGACGGCCGCGGGCGACGGCTCGCGCAAGAAGACGATTCATTAACCAATTCCCGTGGACATTGCGTCGCGGTCCCGCTAGCGCAGGACCGACCACCCCTCAGGTTCGCGCTCCCATGACCGACTTCCACCGCGTCCGGCGACTGCCTCCCTACGTCTTCGAGCAGGTCAATCGCCTGAAGGCCACGGCCCGCAACGCCGGCGCCGACATCGTGGACCTCGGCATGGGGAACCCCGACCTGCCCGCCCCCAAGCACGTCATCGACAAGCTGGTCGAGACCGTCGGCAAGCCGCGCACCGACCGCTATTCCGCCTCCAAGGGCATTGCGGGACTGCGCCGCGCCCAGGCGGGCTACTACGCCCGGCGGTTCGGCGTGAAGCTCGATCCCGAGCGGCAGGTGGTGGCGACCCTGGGGTCGAAGGAAGGCTTCGCCAATATGGCGCAGGCCATCACGGGCCCGGGCGACGTCGTGCTCGTGCCCAATCCGTCCTACCCGATCCACGCCTTCGGGTTCCTCATGGCGGGCGGCGTGATCCGCTCGGTGCCCGCGGAACCCACCCCGTCCTTCTTCACCTCGCTCGAACGCGCGGTGGTCCATTCCATCCCCAAGCCGATCGCCGTGGTGGTCTGCTACCCTTCGAACCCCACCGCGACCGTGGCGTCGCTCGATTTCTACAAGGACCTCGTGGCCTTCGCCAAACGCCACGAGATCTTCATCCTGTCCGACCTCGCCTATTCGGAGGTGTACTTCGAGGGCGAGCCGCCGCCGTCGGTGCTGCAGGTGCCCGGCGCGATGGAGGTGACGGCCGAGTTCACCTCCATGTCGAAGACGTTCTCCATGCCGGGCTGGCGCATCGGGTTCGCGGTGGGCAACGAGCGGCTGCTGGCGGCGCTGACGCGGGTCAAGAGCTACCTCGACTACGGTGCCTACACCCCCATCCAGGTCGCGGCCGCGGCCGCCCTCAATGGTCCGGAAGACTGCATCGTCGAGATGCGGTCGATCTACCGGCAGCGCCGCGACGTGCTGGTGGAGAGTTTTGCGGCCGCGGGATGGCAGGTCCCGGCCCCGCAGGCCTCGATGTTCGCCTGGGTGCCAATTCCCGAACAGTTCCGCCACCTCGGCAGCCTCGAATTCTCGAAACTGCTGATCGAGAAGGCCGACGTCGCGGTGGCGCCGGGCCTGGGCTTCGGCGAGCACGGCGACGACTACGTCCGCCTGGCCCTCGTCGAGAACGAGCAGCGCATCCGGCAGGCCGCGCGGGGGGTCCGCCGCTTCTTCGAAACGGCCGAAACCAAGCTGCACAACATCGTGCGCTTGAAGAAGCAGGCCTGACGCCAAACCTCACCGGCCGGGGCGGGTGCGACCCGCCCGGAGGGGCTGGACCCATGCAGGACCACGCGGACGGGGAGCACGCGGGCGAGGACCATGCGGACAAGGTCTTGGCGGACCTGATCGGGAACGCGACCCGCATCGTTGCGCTGACGGGCGCGGGTATCTCGACCGAATGCGGCGTGCCGGACTTCCGCTCACCCGACAGTCCTTGGCGCCGCCATCCGCCGATCCCGCACGGGGAATGGCTGTCGAGCCCCGCGGTGCGCGCGGAAGCGTGGCGGCGCAAGTTCATCATGGACGACATCTACGCGGGCGCTGGTCCCGGCCGAACCCACCGGGCCCTGGCCCGGCTCGCGGACCAGGGAAAGCTCCTAAGCGTCGTGACGCAGAATATCGACGGGCTGCACCAAGCCGCGGGACTGTCGCCCGCGCGGCTCGTGGAACTGCACGGCAACGGCACCTATGCGCACTGCCTCTCCTGCGGCACGCGCTACGACCTGGTGCCGCTGCGCCGCACGTTCGAGGCGACGGGAATCGCCCCCGACTGCGCCTGCGGCGGCCTCGTCAAATCGGCCACCGTGGCGTTCGGCCAGCCCATTCCCGAGCAGGCGATCGCCCGGGCCAAGGCGGCGGCGCTCGGCTGCGACCTGTTTCTGGCGCTCGGGTCCTCGCTGGTGGTGCGGCCCGCCGCCACCTTTCCGCTCATTGCCAAACGCAACGGAGCCGTCCTGGCCCTCGTCAACCGCGAGCCGACCCCGCTCGACGGCGAGGCGGACCTCCTGGTTCGCGGCGACGTCGGAATGATGATGCAGCGGTGGTGCGAGTCATTTTAGTCGCATTACGGCAACATTCTGTTCTCCGGTTCCGGCCGCGACCGTTTCCACCTTTGACGCCCGAGGGTGGGTGTTATGGTCGCTAGGTGGCGACTCGGACCCGATTCGGGATCGCATCCGGCAGCCGCGCGGGCGCCTCCGGATGAGGTTTCGGCTCCGCTCGCCTGATCGGGACGGGGCCTGTGGGCAGCAAAGACATTTTGATCCAGCCGGATTTCCAGCAATCGCTTGACGCGAGCGACCAGAGCGACCTGTCCGTCATCGAGATGGCCGGTCACATCAAGTGGTTCGACGTCTCCAAGGGATACGGATTCATCGTTCCCGACGACGGCGGCACCGACGTGCTGCTGCACGTGACCACGCTGCGGCGGGACGGCTATCTCGCGGCACGCGAAGGGGCGCGGGTGGTGTGCGAGGTGCTGCAGCGCCCCAAAGGGCTCCAGGTTTTCCGCGTGCTGTCCTTGGACCTCTCGACCGCCGTCCACCCCTCGCAGACGGCGCCCGCCCGCACCCACGTCCAGGTCTCGGCGACGGGCGGGTTCGAGATCGCCATCTGCAAGTGGTTCAACCGCGTGCGCGGGTTCGGCTTCCTGTCGCGCGGCGATGGCACGGAAGACATCTTCGTGCACATGGAAACGCTGCGCCGCTACGGCATCACCGAGTTGAAGCCTGGCGACAGCTTCCTCGTACGCTTCGGCGACGGACCCAAGGGATTGATGGCGGCCGAAGTCCGACCGCTCGATAATCCCAACCCGTCCGCGCACTGACGCTTCGCACTCTGGTCAAGGCAGCAAGGGTTGGGCTAAGCCATCGCCCGGACAACCGACGTCCGGTATGGAGTGAGCCTTGATCAATCGCCTCGGCCTCGCGGCCCTCGTCCTGCTGTTCGCGAGCGCGGGCGCCCAAGCGCAGGCCGGGCCCGAGAAGCTCGACATCGTCACGGCCAGCGGGTCCCATCCCTTCACGGTCGAGGTCATGCGCTCGGAGCCGGAGCGGGAGAAGGGTCTGATGTTCCGGCGCTTCCTGCCCGCCGACCGCGGCATGCTGTTCGACTTCAAGAAGGTCGAGCCGGTCATGATGTGGATGAAGAACACGTTCATCCCGCTCGACATGGTGTTCATCGGCCCGGACGGTTCCGTGGTCAGCACCGCGCAGAACGCCGAACCGCTGTCCGAACGCATCATCCCGTCCGGCGGGGCCGTCCTGAGCGTGCTGGAAGTCAACGCGGGAACCGTCGCCAAGCTCGGTATCAAGACCGGCGACCGGGTCGACAATCCCCTGTTTCAGCACTGATCGCGACGGAAAAAGCGCCGTGAGCGGGAAGGCCTTCGCTGTCGCCCGGCGTTGCATTTCTGCCGAAGACGGCAGAAAATCGTGCGATGGACTGGAACTTTCCGCCATTGTTCTCGGCAGGTCCGAGATGGGCCACAATCGATCCTATACAAAGGCGAGCGTGACGGAGGCTTCGCGCTAACGATGTCGTTCAACCGGGTTTCCCGCATGCCGCTTTTTCGTGACCTGATGTCCGCTTCTGCGCGCGGGGTTGCCGGTGCGTCGGTGACGGGAGTGGCATTGGTGGCGCTCGCCGCCGCGGGGCTCGGGGGCTGCTCCACCTTGGAGGGCCTGAACCCGTTCGGAGCCGAGAAATACGAAACGAAGATCCTGGCCGACGTCCCGGCCGACGACATCTACAATCAGGGTCTCGCCCGGTTGCAGAAAAAGGACGCTGACGGCGCCGCGAAGAAGTTCGGCGACCTCGACAAGCAATATCCCTTCTCCGACTACTCGCGGAAGGGACTGCTGCTCGAAACCTACGCGAACTACCAAGGCGGCAAATACGACGACGCCATCGCGTCCGCCAAGCGCTACTATCAGATCTACCCGACGTCGCCGGACGCGCCCTATGCGCTCTACATGGAGGCGATGTCCTACTACAACCAGATCCCGGACATTTCGCGCGACCAGGACCAGTCCACGAAGGCCCTGGACCTGTTCACCCAGATCACGACGAAATATCCGCAGTCGGAATATGCCGACGACGCCAAGTTCAAGATCCAGGTCACGCGCGACCAGATCGCGGGCAAGGAGATGTCGGTCGGCCGCTTCTATCTCCAGCGGCGCAATTACACGGCGGCTATCAACCGGTTCCGCACCGTCATCGGCCAGTACCAGACCACCCGGCATACCGAAGAGGCCCTGGAGCGGCTGACCGAAGCCTACATGGCGCTCGGCGTCACCAACGAGGCGCAGACCGCCGCGGCCGTCCTCGGCCACAATTTCCCGGACAGTCCGTGGTACAAGGATGCCTTCACGCTGCTGCAGGGCAACGGACTGGAGCCGCGTGAGGATCAGGGTTCGATCATCTATCGCACGTTCCACAAGCTCGGGATCGGCTGACCGTTTTTGCCGCGAATGCGATGCTGTCACGCCTGACCATTCGCGACATCGTCCTGATCGACCGCCTCGACCTGGATTTCTCCGCGGGCCTCACGGCGCTGACGGGAGAAACGGGGGCGGGCAAGTCGATCCTTCTCGACTCCTTCTCCCTCGCGCTCGGGGCCCGCGGCGACGGCGGCCTCGTGCGGCACGGCGAGAAGCTGGGGCAGGTCACGGCGACGTTCGACCTGCGGGCCGACCACCCGGCGCTGGCGCTGGCCCGGTCGCATGACATCGAGGTCGAGGGTGACCTCATCCTGCGTCGCGTCCAGGTGGCCGACGGGCGGACCCGCGCCTTCGTCAACGACGTCCCCGTCAGCGCGCAGGTGCTGCGCGGTCTCGCCCGGGCCCTGGTGGAAATCCACGGGCAGCATGACGACCGCGCCCTCGTCGATCCCGCCGCCCACCGGGCGCTGACCGATGCGTTCGGGAGGCTCGACGATCTCGTCGATGCCGTCCGTGCGGCCTACGACCACCGCCGCGGGCTGGTCGCGGATTTCAAAGCCGAGGAAGTGCGCGTCGCCAAGGTACGGGCCGATGCCGACTACCTGCGGCATGCCAGCGAGGAATTGAGCTCCCTCGCCCCGCAAACCGGCGAGGAAGAAGCTCTCGGAACCGCCCGATCCGCCATGCAGGCCGCCGAGAAGGTGGCGAGCGATCTGCGCGAGGCGTCGGAGAGCGTGTCGGGGGAGGGCTCGCCGGTCTCGACCTACGCGGCCCTGGTACGGCGCCTCGAGCGCCGCGCCGCCCAGGCGCCCGCCCTCATCGACCCTTGCATCCGCGCCATCGACGCGGTGCTGGTCGCGCTCGATGGGGCCGAGGCCGCGGTCGCGCAGGCGCTCGAGGAGGCCGACGTCGATCCGCGCGAGTTGGAGCGCGTCGAGGAACGCCTGTTCGCCCTGCGGGCCGCCGGTCGCAAATACGGCTGTCCGCCCGACGACCTGCCGGACGTCGCCGAAAGGATTGCCGCCGACCTTGCGGCCCTCGACGCCGGGGAAGCGCGGCTCCAGAGCCTCACGCGGGCCGCGACCGAGGCCGAGGCGGCCTACGCCAAGGCGGCCGCGAGGCTCACGGCCGCCCGCCGAACCGCCGCGAAGCTCCTCGACGCCGCGGTCAATGCCGAACTGCCGCCGCTCAAGCTCGACCGCGCGCGGTTCGAGACGCAGATCGAAACCGAAGCGGGTGGCCCGGAGGGGGTCGACCGGGTGGAGTTCTGGGTCGCCACCAACCCTGGCAGCCGACCGGGTCCGCTGGCCAAGGTGGCCTCGGGGGGCGAACTCGCGCGCTTCATGCTGGCGCTGAAGGTGTCGCTGGCCGATCGCGGCTCGGCGCCGACGCTCGTGTTCGATGAGATCGACACCGGCGTCGGTGGTGCGGTCGCGGATGCGATCGGGCGCAGGCTCGCGCGGCTCTCCGAACGTGTGCAGGTGCTGGCCGTCACCCACGCGCCGCAGGTCGCCGCTCGCTCGACCAGCCATCTGCGCATCAGCAAGGGGGAAACGAGTGCGGGCGGCCCCGTGGCGACGCGCGTGGCAATTCTGGAGCCGGGCTCCCGGCGGGAGGAGATCGCCCGCATGCTGGCGGGCGCGACCGTGACGGAGGAGGCGCGCGCGGCGGCGAGCCGCCTGATGGATGCCGCGCTTTGACCTCCGAGCCCCGCGTTGGGTCGGCACGCCCCGCGGGCCGCGCGTCGTTGCCGAACCGGCGCCGGGTCGCGCGGGCCGAAGCGGTCCGGCGCGCCTGACGGCGGCGATGCGCCGCATCTGGATCCCCCTCAAATTTCAGCTCGAATATGCGGGTTTCTGTTTGGCCGGGGTCCTCCTGCGCGCGATGAGCGTCGAGCGGGCATCGGCCTTCTCGGGGGCGGTGTGGCGCGGCTTGGCGCCCCGCTCCCGGCGTCACCTGCGCGCGCTGGCCCACCTCGAACAGGCCTTCCCGGAGAAGACGGCCGCCGAGCGCGAAGCGATCGCGCGCGCCATGTGGGACAATATGGGTCGCACCTTCGGGGAAGCGTTTCACCTTCGCGCCATCACCTCCGGCGGCCGTATCATCGACGAGAACCCGGACGTGTTCGAACGATGGGCCGCCCAGCCCGGCGGCAAGGTCGCCTGCTCCGGCCACCTTGGCAATTGGGAGCTGGTCGTCCACGGCGCGACCTCGCGCGGGCTGAAGCCATGGAGTCCCTACCAGCGGATCAAGAACCCGCTGGTCGATCGCGACGTCGCCAGACTGCGCGGCTTCCTTTACACGGGGGGCCTGGTCCAGAAGGGGCCCGCGGTCCCGCGCCTGTTCATGCGCGTCGTGCGCAACGGCGGAACCGTCGCGCTATTGAGCGATCTGCGGGAGTACGGTGGGGTCGACGTGTGCTTCTTCGGCAGGCCCGCACCCACCGCCACGCTTCCCGCCGCTCTCGCCCGCACGGCGGAAACCAAGGTCTTGATGGCCCGGACGCGTCGCCTGCCCGGCGTCCGTTTCATCCAGAGTTACGAGATGATCGACACGCCCGTGACCGACGACCGGAAGGCCGATGTGCTCGCCACCACGGCCATGATCCAGGCGACGTTGGAACGCTACATCAGGGACACGCCCGAACAGTGGATGTGGGCGCACCGCCGCTGGGGCTGAGCGGCAGCGAGGGGAGAAGCCGACGTGCGCATCGCGACCTGGAACGTGAACTCGGTCCGGCAGAGGCTCGACCATCTGCTGGGCTACCTCGACCGCGTCCGGCCCGACGTCCTGTGCCTTCAGGAGATCAAATGCGTGGACGACGCCTTCCCGCGCGCCGAGGTGGAAGCGGCGGGTTATCACGCCGCCGTGCACGGCCAGAAGGGTTTCAACGGCGTCGCCATCCTGACGCGGCAGCGGATCGAGGTGCGACCCGGGCTGCCCGGCGACGCGGATGACGCGCAGGCGCGCTACCTGGAGGCGCGCGTGCCGCACGGGGCGTCGCACGTCCGGGTGATCTGCCTTTACCTGCCCAACGGCAACCCGGTCGCCTCCGACAAATACCCCTACAAGCTCGGCTTCATGGATCGGCTCACGCGGCGGGCCGAAGCCCTTCTGGCAACCGAGGAGCCGCTGGTCTTCGCCGGCGACTACAACGTCATTCCAGAACCGGAGGACGTCTACGATCCCGCGGGGTGGACGCAGGACGCCCTGTTTCTTCCCGCCACCCGCGACCGCTACCGGGCGCTGCTCAACCTCGGTCTGACCGATGCGGTGCGGGCGATCACCGACAAACCCGGGACCTACAGCTTCTGGGATTATCAGGCTGGCGCCTGGCAGAGGGACCGCGGCCTGCGGATCGACCACCTGCTGCTGTCGCCCCAGGCGGCAGACCGCCTGGAGGATTACGCGATCGACAAGGACATGCGGGCGGCCGACAAACCGTCAGATCACGTGCCGGTGCGGATCGACCTGGCTTGAATCCGCTCCGGCGCCGGTGAGGCCCGGTGTCCTACGAGACCTTCTCGAGCTGACCGCGGATTTCGCCGCCCTTGTTGGCGTCGGTGTGGATGTTGAAATACATCTGACCGTCTTCGAGAATCTTGAGCTGCGCGGGGGTCAGCGTGGCGCTCGCGTCCATGCCGCTCATCACCTTGCCCGCGACGGGAATCAGCACGCCCGCGTTCTTGCCCTTTTCGGCAGGTCCGTGGAAATGCGCCACCGAAGCGATGCCGGTCAGGTCGTCGTAGGCGACGTGATAGGTCATCTTCAGGCTGTCGGTGTCGACCGTGACCTCGACGTGGCCCGTACCCTTCAGGTCGGGGTGCGCGGGCACTTCGTCCTGGGCTGAGAGCTTGGCTTCGAACTTTTCCGTGGCCGCGAAGGCCGGGGTGGCCGCGAGGCCGGCAATCGCGAGAACGGTCGACAGGAGAAGAGCGCGCATGAGATGTCCCTGATGTTAGACATTTCTCATATGGGGCACCGCCCCGGCACGGCGAGGCGGCTCGAAGAGCCCGCGAGGGCTGTTTCGATGGCCGGCCGGCCGATCAGTGCAGGATCTGCCCGAGGAACAGCTTGGTGCGCTCGTGCTGCGGGTTGGCGAAGAAGGGCTCGGGCGTGTTCGACTCCACGACTTCGCCGCCGTCCATGAAGATGACGCGGTCGGCCACCTGCCGGGCGAAGCCCATTTCGTGGGTGACGCACAGCATGGTCATGCCGTCGCGCGCCAGCGACACCATCGTGTCGAGCACCTCCTTGACCATCTCGGGGTCGAGCGCCGAGGTCGGTTCGTCGAACAGCATGATCTTGGGATTCATGCAGAGCGCGCGCGCGATGGCGACGCGCTGCTGCTGGCCGCCCGACAGCTGGCCCGGGTATTTGTTCGCCTGCTCGGGGATCTTGACGCGCTTGAGATAGCTCATGGCGAGGTCCACGGCGTCCTTCTTGGGCATCTTGCGGACCCAGATGGGCGCCAGCGTGCAGTTCTCCAGGATCGTGAGGTGCGGGAACAGGTTGAAGTGCTGGAACACCATGCCGACCTCGCGGCGCACCTCGTCGATGCGCTTGAGGTTGCCCGTGAGTTCGATGCCGTCCACCAGGATGCGGCCCTGCTGGTGTTCCTCCAGCCGGTTGATGCAGCGGATCATCGTCGACTTGCCGGAGCCCGAGGGGCCGCAGATCACGATCCGCTCGCCCCGCTTCACGTCCAGGTTGATGTTCCGCAGCACGTGGAACTGCCCGTACCACTTGTTGACGCCCTGGAGCGTCACGGCGAGGTCGGAGGCGGCGGGCGCCGGGCGGGCGGAGGCGAGCGACATGGACGAAGGTCCTCGAGGTCAGTGTTTGCGGCCGGCGTTCAGCCGGCGCTCGGTGTGTTGCGAGTAGCGGGACATGCCGAAGCAGAAGACCCAGTAGAGCGCCGCGGCGAAGACGTAGCTCGTCGTCGAGATGGTCGGCCCCGCCCAGTTCGGGTCGAGACGGGACGCCTCCACCGTCCGGAGAAAGTCGAAGATGCCCACAACGGAGACAAGCGTCGTGTCCTTGAACAGGCCGATGAAGGTCGACACGATGCCCGGGATCACGATCGTCAGCGCCTGGGGCAGGATGATGAGCATGAGACCTTGCCGGGTGTTGAGGCCCATCGCGGCCGCTCCCTCGGTCTGGCCTTTGGGCAGCGCCTGCAACCCACCGCGAACGACCTCGGCCATGTAGGCGGCGGAGAAGATCGCGGTCCCGATCAGCGGCCGCAGCAGCCGGTCGGGCGACAGCCAGTCGGGCACGAACAGCGGCAGCATGAAGTTGGCCATGAACAGCACCGTGATGAACGGCACCCCGCGCACGACCTCGATGAACACGGTGCAGGCCGCCCGGATGATCGGCAGGCGGGAGCGCCGCCCGAGCGCCAGCAGGACGCCCAGCGGCAGCGAGGCCACGATGCCGACCACCGACATGAGCAGCGTCACCAGAAGGCCGCCCCACAGGCTCGTGTCGACCACGGGCAGGCCGAACCAATCCGAGCCGCGGAGCAGCAGAAAGGCCAGCACCGGATAGGCCACGAAGAACAGCAGCGCCGCGACCCCGCGCCGCGGCGCGCTCGTCCAAAGGAGCCAGGCGATCAGCACCGCGCCCACGACCTCGGTCACGTCCACCCGCCAGCGCTGGGCGATCGGGTAGGAGCCGTAGCGCAGGTAGTTGAACTTCGTTTCGACGAAGGCCCAGCAGGCGCCGTCGAGGTGCGCGCGGCAGGCTGCCCCATCGGTCCCGGTCCAGGCCGCGTCGACGACGAGGTAGGTGGCGAGGACGACCGCGACCCAGACGATCAGGGCGATCGCCACCACCGAGAGGACGGCCGACCCGGGCGTCGAGAACAGGTTCGCGCGCATCCAGCCCCAGACGCCCCGCGTCGCGGCGGGCGGCGGCATGGCGGCGCTCGGCCGGGTCTGGATGAAGGAGGCGCCGCCCGAGGGCGGATCGGTGAGGGTGAGCGCGAGTTCGTCGCCGGCTTCACGAGAAAGGAAGGCGTCGCTCATGGGGTCAGCGCTCCACCAGCGCCTTGCGCGCATTGTAGGCGTTCATGCCCGCCGACGTCACCAGCGAGATGACGAGGTAGACGCCCATGGTGACCGCCATCACCTGCACGGCAGCGCCCGTCTGGTTGAGCACCGTCCCGGCGAAGACCTGCACGAGGTCGGGGTAGCCGATGAACACGGCCAGCGACGAGTTCTTGGTGATGTTGAGGTACTGGTTGGTGAGCGGGGGAATGATGACCCGCATCGCTTGCGGCACGATGACCTGCGTGCGGATGCGCGCGCCCGGAAGCCCCAGCGCTTCGGCCGCCTCCGTCTGACCGCGGCTGACCGACTGCACGCCGGCCCGCACGATCTCGGCGATGAACGAGGCGGTATAGACCGACAGCCCGAGCAGCAGGGCCACGAATTCGGGAAACACGGAGCGGCCGCCCGCGAAATTGAAGCCTTTCAGGACGGGCACGTTGAACGTCACGGGCGCGCCGGTCGCGAGGAAGACGACCACCGGCAGCCCGATCACCAATCCGAGCGTGACCAGAAGGACGGGCGACTGCTTGCCCGTGCGCGTCTGGAGCGTCCTCGCCCACGCGGCGTAGCCCAAGGCTGCCGCGATGCCGATGAGGAGCGCCACACCCGTGAGCCAGGCGAGGTCGCCGAACTGCGGGTCGGGGAATACGAGGCCGCGGTTGTTGAGGTAGATGCCGCCCGGAAAGGCGATGGATTGTTTGGGGCCCGGCAGCGGCTTGAGCACCGCGTTGTACCAGAACAGCAGCTGCAGCAGCAGCGGGACGTTGCGCAGCGTCTCGACGTAGACGAGCGCGCACTTGGCGACGATCCAGTTCTTCGACAGGCGCGCGGTGCCGACGGCGAAGCCCAGCACGGTCGCGAACACGATGCCGAGTGCGGCCACGATCAGCGTGTTGAGAAGGCCGACCCAGAAGGCCTGGCCGTAGGTCGATTGTGAGGAGTAGCTGATCAGGTGCTGGTTGATGTCGAAGCCCGACACCTGATTCCAGAACCCGAACGTCAGCGGGACGTGGGCGCGGGCGAGGTTGGTGACGAC